>JANNDM010000193.1:0-2035 GCA_031387725.1 Verrucomicrobiota bacterium
GTAGCGTCCGCGTTCATGGGAACACGCCATCGCGGCACAATCGAAGAGATCAACGCCCTGAATGCCTTCATCAAGCTTCAGCGTGCCGCCGAGTCCGTGTCGGTCCGGATCCACACCGTGCTGCCAGAAAGCCTGACGATCACGCAATTTGGCGTGCTCGAAGCGCTGCATCATATCGGTCCGCTTTGTCAGGGTGAACTCGCCGAGAAACTGCTCAAGAGCGGCGGCAATCTCACTCTCGTGGTGGATAACCTGGAAAAAGCCGGTTACGTGGCGCGTGAACGCGATCCGGCCGATCGCCGCTACGTCGTGGTGCGACTGACCACGAAGGGCGAGACCTTCATCGCCTCGCTCTTTCCCAAGGTGGTCGGCAACGTGACTCGCGAAATGAACGCCCTGTCCTCCACCGAGCTGGCGGACCTTGGCCGGCTCTGTAAAAAGATCGGTCTGCATGCGTGAATTTTTTATCACGGATACTTTAACATCAAAGCTTACCTATGAGCACCCCCGTAAACGGCCTCCATCATATCACTGCCATCTGTTCCGACGTAACCCGGAACATGGAATTCTACACGCGGGTGCTTGGCCAGCGTTTCGTGAAGAAATCCGTCAATCAGGACGATCCCGGCACCTATCATCTCTACTACGGCGACTACGCCGGTTCGCCCGGGACCATCCTCACGTTCTTCCCGTGGGCTGGACTGCGTCGCGGCCGGCCCGGCAGCGGCCAGGCTTACGCCACGGGCTACTCCGTGCCCGCCGGCTCCCTGCCCTTCTGGAAAAAGCGCTTCGCCGAACTCAAGGTCGAGTCGGCCTCCATCGAGAATCGCTTCAACGACGCGGTCCTGCCTTTTTTCGACACCGACGGCCTCCGGCTGGAGTTGGTTGCCACCGCTGAAACCGATTCACGCCCGCCCGCTCCGTCCAAGGAAGTGCCGGCGGACAAAGCCATCCGCGGTTTTCACAGCAGCACGCTCGGCCTGACCGATCCAGCCGCGACCGCGACGGTGCTGACCGGCAGCATGGGCTACCGCCAGATCGCCTCAGCGGGTCATCGCACGCGCTATGCCGGCGGCCCGGGTGGCCCCGGCACCTTTGTCGATCTGCTCATTGATCCGGCCCTGCCACGCGGTTTGAACGGCGCGGGCACGATCCATCACGTCGCATTCCGCGTTCCGGACGATGCCACCCAAAAAGCCGCGCGTGAAGCGCTGCTGGAAAGCGGACTGCAAGTCAGCCCGGTGATCGACCGCGCGTATTTCAAATCCATCTATTACCGCGAGCCGGGTGGTGTGCTTTTCGAAATCGCCACCGATCGGCCCGGCTTCGCCATCGACGAGCCGGTCGAGACTCTCGGGTCGCGGTTGTCGCTGCCGCCGCATCTGGAGCCACATCGCGCCGAGATCGAGGCCGCGCTGCCCAAAATACACTAACCATGTCTCCTCTTTCCTATACTCACCGTTTCGAGCCGGGTTCGAACCTGTCAGCCATGGGCTCAGCGAAGGCTGGTCCCTCCGCACCGCCGCTGTTGCTACTGCATGGCACGGGCGGCGATGAGAACAGCCTGATCCCGCTCGGGCAAAAACTCTTGCCGGGTTCGGCCTTGCTGAGTCCGCGCGGCGACGTGCTGGAGCAGGGGATGCCGCGCTTTTTCCGCCGCTTTGCCGAGGGCGTATTCGACCTGGATGATGTGGCCAAGCGCACGCAGGCCCTGGCTGATTTTGTCGCGGCCGCCGCGGACCGATACAAATTCGATCCCAAACGGCTCATTGCGGTCGGCTTCTCCAACGGTGCGAACATCGCCGCGGCGCTGCTGCTGTTGCGACCCGAGTCACTGGCCGGCGCGGCGCTGCTGCGGCCGATGGTTGTGCTGGAGCCGAGGCAACGGCCCAAACTCGCCGGCAAACGCGTGCTCATCTCCTCCGGCACCGCCGATCCGATCGTGCCTGCCGACCATCCCGCAAAGCTCGCGGCCCGGTTCCGCTCGGCGGGGGCTGCGGTGACCCTGCACCAGCACGCCGCCGGCCACGGCCTG
>JANNDM010000185.1:0-14734 GCA_031387725.1 Verrucomicrobiota bacterium
TCGCCGCGTCCAGCGGCTGGCCGGGGCCGAAGAGCTCGGCCGCAAAGGTGGGGGCCAGGAATTGCGCGCCGCTGCCCGTGGTGCCGTGGGTGATGAGCACGGCGTTGCGGACGACGCCCGCCGCATCGCGCTGCGGCGTGCCGAGCGTGCGATAGTGGAGCCGCAGTTCCGCCAGGGTTTCACCCGACTGGAATTTGAAATCCTTGAGGACAAAATCGCCCTCGACGGGGGCGGGATATCCGGCCGCCAGCAGCCGGGCGGCGGACAACAATCCGGCGGCGATCAAACGGAGAGGTATCTTCATAAAATCAACCAAGCGACTGTAGCAGCCGCTTGAGCTCGGCCTGCTTCGCCTTTTGGTCGGCGAGCTGCTTCTTCGCGCCGTCGAGCACCGCGGGCGGGGCCTTGCTGACAAAGGCCTCGTTCGCCAGCCGCGCCTCGGTGCCGGCGATGTGCTTCGCCAGCGCCTCCAGCTCCTTGGTGAGCCGGACCTTCTCTGCGGCGGGGTCGCCCTTCAATTGCTTGATGAGATTCCACGAACCGTAGCCGGTCACGATGGCCGGAGCGTCGGGCGACATCTTTCCCCGCGCCACTGAAGCGGCACCCATCATGCGCTTCAGTTTCGACAGGTTCGCCTCCAGCACGGCCCAGTGCGCGTCGGTGGCCTCGACGATGAACTCGGAGGCTTTGTTCGCCGCCTCGCCCTGGTCAGCCTTGAAGGAGCGGACTTGTGACACCACGGCCTTGAGCTGGCCAATGAGCGCGGCGGCGGCGGGGTCCAATCGCAACCCGTGGCTGGCCAGCTGCGAGCAGTTCTCGAGCTGCGTGCCGCGTATCAGGAACGCGCCCGCCTGGTCATAACCGAGCAATTGCCACAATTCCTCGGTGATGAAGGGCGTGAACGGGTGCAGCAGCAACAGGGTCTGGCGCAGCACAAGATCCTGGATGGCGAGGCAGTTGGCCTTGGTGGCTGGGTCCTGCAGTTTCGTCTTGGAGACCTCCACATACCAGTCGCAGAAATCGTTCCAGAAAAATCCGTAGAGCGCCTGCACCGCCGCGCTGAATTCAAATTCCCCGAAACTGCGATCCACCTCGCGGGTCGTGCTGAGGAGGCGGTCGAGGATGGCATGGTCGTCCGCGTCGAACTTCGCCGGCTCCAGCCGCGCGAGGATGGCGACGCAGGAGGAGTTGTCGGCCATATCTCCGCTCATCTGGCGGAAGCGGCAGGCGTTCCAGAGCTTGTTGCAGAAATTTTTGCCGGACTCGATGCGGTCCTCCTGGAAGCGGATGTCCTGCCCCTGCGGCGCGATCGAGATGATGCCGAAGCGCAGGCCGTCCGCGCCGTATTTCGCAATCAGGTCGAGTGGATCGGGGGAGTTGCCCAGCGACTTCGACATCTTGCGGCCCTGCTGGTCGCGGATGATGCCGGTGAAATAAACATGCTTGAACGGGATGCGCCGCTCCAGCGGCTCGCCGGGGCGCACAAACTCCAGCCCGGCCATGATCATGCGCGCCACCCAGAAGAAGATGATGTCCGGCCCGGTGACGAGCGTCGTGGTCGGGTAGAAATAATCGAAGCCGCTCTTCTCCATCGCGGCCTGGTCCGGCCAGCCGAGCGTCGCGAAGGGCCAGAGCCACGACGACGCCCACGTGTCGAGCACGTCGTCCTCCTGCACCCAGTTGTCCGGGTCGGCCGGGCCCGCGAGCGAGACGTGGACTTTCTTCGGGTCGACCAGGTCGGCCTCGGTGAGCTTTTCCTTGTCGAGACCCTTGGCATACCACACGGGGATGCGATGACCCCACCAGAGCTGGCGGCTGATGCACCAGTCCTGGATGTTCTCCAGCCAGTGCAGGTAGACCTTCGACCACCGCTCCGGGTGAAACTTGATGTGCCCATCGCGGACCGCCGTCTTGGCTTCTTCGATCCGGGGATATTTCAGCCACCACTGCCAGGTCAGGCGCGGCTCGATTGGCACGTCGGCGCGCTCGGAGTAGCCGAGGTTGTTCTCGTAGGGCTCCTCCTGCACCAGCGCGCCTGCGTCCTTGAGCAGCTCGACGGCCTTCTGGCGGCCGGCGAAACGCTCCAGGCCCGCCAGCTCGGGGCCGGCGAGATGGTTGAGCGTGCCGTCGGGCGTGAGCACATCAATCGGCGCGAGCTGGTGGCGCTGGCCGATTTCAAAATCCACCTTGTCATGCGCCGGCGTGATCTTCAGGGCGCCGGTGCCGAACTCGCGGTCCACCGCCGGGTCGGCGATGATCGGGATCTCCGCCTTGGGGCCGAGTGCCCGCCGCACTTTTTTGCCGATCCAGGCGGCATAGCGCGGGTCCTCGGGGTGCACCGCGATGGCCACGTCGCCGGGAATCGTCTCGGGTCGCGTGGTCTTCACCTCGATGAACTTGCCGGGCTGGTCCGTCAGCTCATAGCGCACCTGGTAGATGAAGCCCTTCACCGGCTTCATGATGACTTCCTCGTCCGACAGCGCCGTCAGGCTTGCCGGGCACCAGTTGACCATGCGCTTGCCGCGGTAGATGTGGCCCTTGCCGTAGAGATCGACGAACACCTTCAGCACCGCCCGCGAGTAGGCGGGATCCATCGTGAACTGGGTGCGGGCCCAGTCGGCCGACGCGCCGAGCGCCTGCAACTGCTGAAGGATGATACCGCCTTTCTCCTCTTTCCACGACCAGACCTGATCCAAAAACTTTTCGCGGCCGAGGTCGCGGCGGTGTTTCTTCCGCTTGCGCAGCTCGCGCTCGACCACGGTCTGCGTGGCGATGCCCGCGTGGTCCATGCCGGGCAACCACATCGCCTCGCGGCCCTCCAGCCGGGCGCGGCGGATGAGGATGTCCTGGATCGTGTTGTTCAACACATGCCCCATCGTCAGCACACCCGTGACGTTGGGCGGCGGGATCATGATGCAATACGGCGCCCGCGCCGGGTTGGCCCGGCCCGTGAAGCAACCCGCGGCCTGCCACGCGGCATACCACTTCTTTTCGACGTCGCGCGGTTCGTAGCTCTTGGTGATCGAGGCCATGGGTCAGGTGAAGCGGTGCAGTCAAAGCCCTGCCCCACACCCTGACAAGCCGCTTCCTATCGCATCTCGGCCAGCTCGAAAACCAGCTGGCTGCGCGCGCCCCGGGGTAGCGGCACGACATGCGCCGGGGCCAGCGCGGCGGCGGTCTCGTCCGCCAGCAGGAACTTCAGGAAACGGAGTAATCCCGGCGCCGCCGCCCGCGGGAAAACCACATGGAGCACCAGACGCAAGGGATAGCTCCCGCGGTGCACGTTTTCCGCCGTGGGCGCGTAGGCCGGCTCGGTCGGACCGGCGGCCACCGCCAGCACCCGCAGCCCCGGGTGGCCCGCCATCCCCGCCCCACCGACGCCGATGCTGTTGTCCGCCGCCCGGAGCCGCTGCGTGAGCGCGCCGTCCGTCGCGGCAAACTGCAACCCCGCCCGCGGGGCGGCCGCGCCCAGGATCTGCCGCCGGAACAACGACCAGGCCAGACCGGCCTGCGGGGCCAGCGCGTGCAACGCGATGGGCCGCGCCGTCCACTCACCCGACTGGTTCAGCTCACCCCAGCGCGTGTAACTTTCCTTCGCCGCCTCGCCGAAAACTCCGCGCAGTTGCGCGACCGTGATCTGCGTCAACAACGACGCTACCGGCACCGCGACCACCGCCACCTGATAGCCCATCACCCGGCTCACCACGTTGCCGCTGGGTGGCGCTTCGTCCGCCGGGAGCAAAAAGATCCCCACGTCGGCCCGCCCCGCTTCCAAATCTTCCGCGCCCGGCCGGGTGCCACGCAGGTCGAGCTTCACGACGGTATCTTCCTGCCGCGCAAACTCCCCGACGGCGCGCGCGAACTCCGCGCCGAGCAGATCCGAGCCCACCACGCGGAGCTCCGCGGCGGCCATCGCCACCGGCAGCAGAGCGAAGAACAAAAGGTGGAGCGCGTTGACCCCAACGCGCTGGCCTGAAAAAAACGCGCTGGGGTCAGCGCGTTCCACCCGCTTGGCCGGTTCCGAATTGTAGAGCGGGGTCGCTGACCGCGACAAATCGCGAGGCGGGATCAGCGATCCCGCCCTGCACTGCCTCCACGCTTTCATCCCCGGTCCACCACGTCCAGCTCGGGCCATTGCGCGATCTTGCGGTGCAGCGTGCGGCGGCTGATGCCAAGCAGCGTGGCCGCCTTGGTGCGGTTGCCGCGGGCCTTCATCAGCGCCTCGCGCAGCAGACGCTTTTCGTTCTCGCCGACGGAATACGGGTTCGACGGCGTGGCCGTCACCATCGAGGGCGGCGGCGCCACCTCGCCGCGGAACTTCGGCTCGAGGTCGAACTCGCTGAGCTTGCCGCCGCGCCGCAGCACGACGGCGTTCTCGGCGAAATTGCGCAGCTCGCGGATGTTGCCGGGCCACGGGTAGCTCTGCAGGAAGCGCATCGCGCCGGGCTCGACCGTCACGGCTTCGTAGGCGTTCTCCTTCGAGTAGACCTGGATGAAATGCTCCAGCAGCACGGGAATGTCCTCCGTGCGCTCGCGCAGCGGCGGCGTGGTGATCCGCACGACGTTCAACCGGAAAAACAGGTCCTCGCGAAACTTCCCCTCCTTCACCATCTGCTCAAGATTGCGGTTGGTCGCGGCCACCAGGCGCACGTCCACCGTCATCGTCTTCGAGCTGCCGATGCGCTCGAAGCTCTTCGTCTCGATGAACCGCAGGAGCTTCACTTGGATTTCCGGCCCGATCTCGCCGATCTCGTCCAGAAAAACCGTGCCGCCGTCCGCCGCCTCGAAGCGCCCCTCGCGCCGGTCCGTGGCGCCGGTGAACGACCCGCGCTCGTGGCCGAACAGTTCGCTCTCCAGCAGCTGCGCCGGCAGCGCCGCGCAATGCACCGGCACAAACGCCGCGCGCGCCCGCGGGCTGGCCTGATGGATGGCCTGGGCGATGAGCTCCTTGCCCGTGCCGGTCTCGCCCTCGATGAGGATCGTCGCCTTCGACGGCGCCACGAGCTTCACGCGTTCGATGACCTCGGCCAGTTTTGGTGAGTGGCCGACGAGGCCCTCGACGTTGAACTTCTCGTCGAGCCGCTCGTGCAATTGCCTCACCTCGACCTCAAGGGTCTTGGTCTTGAGCGCCCGCTGGATGAGAATCTCCAGCCGCTCGATCTGCACGGGCTTGGTCAGGAAATCCACGGCGCCGCGCTTCATCGCCTCGACGGCCGAGTCGATGCTGCCGTAGGCGGTCATCATGATCACGGCGGGCTTGTTGGGCAGGGCGAGGGCCTTGTCGATGACCTTGAGGCCGCTTTTGCCCGGCATGCGGAGGTCGGTGATGATCACCTCGAACTCCTGCGCGTCCATCAGGTTGAAGGCCTCGTCCGCGCTGGCGGCTACCGACACGTCGTAATGCTCCTGCAACGCCTGTTGCAGCCCCTCGCGGGTGTGCTTCTCGTCGTCGACGATCAATACGCTCGGCACCATTGACGTATCTCACTCCCCGCCCCCGCCCCGGTCAACGGGAAATGAGACGACCTGACACAACTCACAGCCTCAATTCCCCCATCCCAGCCCTCCTCGCGCCTTACCGCTCCGCTCCCCCTGTGGCACTACTCCCGATATGTGTAACGCATTGTATTACACATTTCCGGGATGGGCCCGCTTCCTTTTGCCCGGCGTGCGGCCCGGGCGGACAATTGGCGTCAGTTCCCCGCCGCGCTGAAAAAAGCCCAGCCAGCCGAGCAACAACAAGGTCCGCTCAGCATCGAGGCAAGCGGCTCCCGCTTTAAGGCAATCCTACAAGCGTTGGCGCGGCAGTCCAAGCAAGCGGGCAAGTTGGGCTTTGCTGCCGTATTTGCGCAAATGGGGTCGCACCTGGCGCACGAGTTCGTTCCACAGCGGCGTGTCCGGCCCCGGCCGCAGGGTCAGCTGAGACCGTTGCCGTCGGCGTGGAGAAGGTGTCACCCGCACCCGGCGAACCGCCTCGGTTGCGGCGTCGATCAGATCTTCCACCAAGGCCAGCGGCAACGGCGTCGGCCCGAACACAGCTTGTCGGAGGGTAGTCATGGGGATATGTGTAATACAATGCGTTACACATTTGTCGGGTCAAGTGGACGTATATCCGGACTCACTGTTTAGTGACCAGCAAACATCCAACCCCGCTAGCAAGAGTTTCATCGTGGATAATATGTAATACAATGCGTTACACATTTAACGGGCGGAGGCGGGTCACTGCCCGAACTCCTTGATCTGCGGCGAGCGCACACCTCCTGCCACGGTCATCGGGAAAAGAGACGAGGTGTTACAACTTTACGTGTGGCTTACCTGCGCCTGCTTCCCGTTCTCCGGCCGCTCCGGCGCCAAACCAAACCGGATTGCCTAACTAAGGCTCCCACTCTTCCCTATCCTGCAACGGTCGGGCCGTCAGTCGCGGCTCTTTCCAAGTTCGCCCCATGCATACAATGACCGCTATTCTTGCTTTGATCGCCGTCCTAACCACAGGACTCTACTTCGTCTACCTGGCGGTGCTCTCATTCTCAGCTCCGGCCCGCGCCAGTCGCTTTCTTCACGGTTTCGCCAGCTCAGCCCTAACCCATTACATTGAGCTATTCCTCCGTATCGTCGTGGGTGCCGCATTCTTGGTGCGCGGACCATCCATGCTGTTTCCCCGTGTTTTCGTCGCGTTCGGATGGATTCTCATCGTTACTATGGCCGTGCTCCTTCTGGTCCCATGGAAATGGCATAATAGCTTCGCCCAAAAATCCGTGCCGCATGCCGTCCGCCATCTCCCGCTCGTTGCCATCGCCTCATTGGTGCTCGGGGGCCTGATAATCGCGGCCGCCCTCGGCGGATCCGGATTAAATATAAGCTGAAAAACAATCCCCCGGAAGCCCTTCGCGGCGCGTCAGCCCGGTCCTTCGCTCAGTCCGCCAGCCGGCTGAGGTCAGACCCATCCATCAGGGACTGCACCATCGCTTGCAGGCCGGCGGCGTCCTCGGCGTCGAAGCGGGCCAACTGCGGACTGTCGAGATCGAGCACGCCGAGCAGGCGGCCGTCTTTCAGTAGCGGCACGACGATCTCCGAGCGCGAGGCGTGGTCGCAGGCGATGTGGCCGGGAAACTTCTCCACGTCGGGCACGACGATGGTCTCGCGCTTCGAGGCGGCCGTGCCGCAGACACCCTTGCCGAGCGGGATACGGATGCAGGCGACCTTGCCCTGGAACGGCCCGAGCACGAGGCCGCCGTCGCGCAGAAAATAAAACCCGGCCCAGTTCAGCCCGGGCAGCGCTTGATAAATCAACGCGGCCATGTTGGCGGTGTTGGCGAGGCCGTCGCGCTCGCCGGCGAGCACGGCCGCCAACTGGGCGTGCAACGCGCGGTAGGCCTCTGGCTTGGTGAGCCCGGCGGTGGACTTGATCTCGTGCATGGGGCCAGAGGAAGGAGGATTCTGTCCATCGCAATCGCTTTTATTCGGGCTTACGGAAAGAAGTGACGTTGCCGTGGTAGGGCGTATCGAGCGAAGCGACAGTCTGCCATCCTCCGGATAAGCCGTTCGGTTTTCGGCTCGTCGGGGACGACTCGCCCTACCCGTTGAGAGGCGACATACTCCACTGAGCCGGACAACAGGTGTTGCACGGTGCCGCCGCTTCGATTTTCTCGCATCAGCCATGCCGCAGAGTCAACCACACCCCCTGATCCTCGGGAAAACCCCTTTCGTGGTCGGCACGCTCACCACGCGCGCCGGGCTGGAGGCGTTCGCGCAGGACTACACGGAAGCGTGCGACCTCGCCGAGGTGCGGCTGGACGAGATCGGGATCTTCCCCGGCTGGATGGAAGCCTGCCGGAAGATCGAGGCCGCCGGGCGCCCGGTCATGCTCACGCTCCGCAGCACCAAGGACGGCGGGAAATGCGGCCGCTCCCGCGAGGAGCGCCGCGTCCTCCTCACGCAGGCGGCGGCCTGTGCCTCCATCGTCGACGTCGAGCACTACAGCGACTCGCCCGCCGAACTGAAGCCGGCCATCCAGGCCGCGGGCAAGCTGCTGCTCGTCTCCTACCACGACTTCGCCCGGACGCCGTCGCGCGAGATTTTGGAAGAAGTAATTTCCGCAGCGGGCTCGCACGCTTCGGCCGTCAAGATCGCCACGATGGTCCACACCGACGCCGACCTGGCGACGCTGGACGCCGTTCTCCGCGAGAAGAGGAAGATTCCCCTCTGCCTGATCGGCATGGGCGCGAAGGGCACCCGCACCCGCACCGACTACCCGGCCCTCGGCTCGTGCCTGACCTATGGTTATCTGGATGCCGTCAGCGCCCCGGGACAACTTTCCGCCCGGGATCTGGTCGCCCACCTGCGGCGGATCGATGCGGCGTATGACCGGGAATTTGTCCGGCGTCATGCGCCGCGGTGAGAACCGCCGGGGTGTGGAATCAAATCCGCCCGGTGGAACCGGCGCGCGCTTGCACCGGAGGACGGCACCGCCTTTTCTACCGACATGACCGACCCTGCCACCGACCGGCACATCCAGTCCTTGGAGCGACCCCACAAGGCACTGTGGACCTATTATCTGCTGAGCGCGCTGGTGATTCCGCCGCTGTTTCCGTTTCTCGCGCCCTACCTGTATTTTCGCTTCAACACGATGCGTTACAAGTTCACCGACGACGGTATCTCGATGAGTTGGGGCATTCTCTTCCGGCGCGAGATCATCGTGAACTACGCCCGCATCCAGGACATCCATCTGAAATCCAACTTCGTCGAACGCTGGCTGGGTCTCGCCCGCATCCTCGTCCAGACGGCCTCGGGCAGCTCCTCCGCCGAGATGACCATCGAGGGCATCAAGGAATTCGAGGCGCTGCGCGATTTCCTCTATTCCCGCATGCGCGGGGTGAAGGATCACGCCCACCACCCTGCCCCGGCGGCCCCGGCGGCCATCGTCCCTGCCCTCGCCGGCGGTGCGGGCGAGCTCGCCGCGGCGCTGCGTGAGACCGCCGCCGAGTTGCGAGCCGTCCGCGAGTCGCTGGCGAAACGCGGAAACACATGAGTTTTTCTAACCACCATTGCCCGGATGAACACCGATAACTATTCGGACGAAAACACTTTCACAGGAGGTAACAGAGATAACTGAGCTTTTTGAAAACCCGAAAACCATGGATCTTGGTTTCATGGCTTCGGAATTATCCTGCCTCTGTTTTCTCCGTTTTCTCCTGTTCAATTCCAATCCGTGTTAATCCGGGTCATCCGTGGCTAAACTCTTCCCCCATGTATAACCGCTACCGCGACCTCGTTCTCCGCTGGCTGAAGGTTCCGCCCGAGCCGCATCCGCCCTTCGGCGACCCGGCCTCGCTGCGCGTCTTCCGCGCGGGGAAAAACTATTACCGCCTCCGCATCTTTGGCTGGGGCGTGGCGGAATTCGCCGCCTTTGTCGGCATCGTCTTCTGGGCGCTGCTGCTGGTCTATGTCGAGGAGACCGCGCGTTTCGAGAAGGCCCGGCGCACCGTTACAGCGCAGTTGGTGGCCGACCACAAGGCCACGCTGGCCGAACAGGCCCGGCAGACCGCCGAGAACCTGAAGACCGCCAGTGCGACCGCGCTGAAGAACATGAAGGGCGAAGGCGACAGCCCCGCCGCGACCGAGAAAAAACCAGTCAAGCGGCGCTCGCGCTCGGGCGGCGGTTGGAACGGGTTCATTTCCGGGCTCGTCGAGATCGCCATTATCCTCCCGCCCTGGGCCTTTCCGATTATCTGGGCGCTTAAGGTAGCCGCGCTCGCGGGTTTCCTCCTGCAACTGCCGCTCACCTACGCCGTGCGCCGGCTCGATTTCGAGATGCGCTGGTATGTCGTCACCGACCGCAGCCTGCGCATCCGCACCGGCGTGTGGAGCGTGCAGGAAAGCACCATGAGTTTCGCCAACCTGCAGCAGGTCGAGGTCTCGCAGGGTCCGCTCCAGCGGCTGCTCGGCCTGGCCGACCTCAAGGTCCAGTCCGCCGGCGGCAGCGACAATCCCCACGGCAAGCCCCAGGACGATTTGCACACGGGTTACTTTCACGGCGTGGACAACGCCCACGAGATTCGCGACCTGATCCAGGACCGGCTGCGGCGTTTTCGCGACAGCGGCCTCGGCGACCCCGAGGAGGCGCGACGCGCGGCGACGGTGGCGGCGCCAGTCAGCGCCGAAGCCCCCGCGTCAATCGAGCCTGATGTGCTGGCCGCCGCCCGCGAACTCGCCGCCGAGGCCCGGGCGCTGCGCACGGCGCTCAGCTGAGGCCGCGCCTCACTTCCCCTCGTTCACGCGGCGCCAGTTGACGTGCTTCGTGTCGATCGAGCCGACGCCAAGCTGCTGCGCAAAGTCGAGCATGCGGGCCTCCTCCTCGGTCACGGGGTCGAAGCCGTTGCGTTTCCGCACGGCGTTGATGCGCTCCAGCATCACGGTGTCGAGCAGGACCGGATCAGTGCTCATCAGCAACCTCGGTTCGGAGGCGGTGTAGAGGGAATTGAAATACGGGCCGCCGATGAACTGGTAGAGTTGCAGACTGGCGAAGTTGAGCGCCCAGCTTTCGCGCAGCTCCGGGATGGCGGCCATCTCGGCGACGGCGGCGGGCGCGGTGGCGGGGCTCTTGAAGAAACGGAAGGTGTTCGAGGCGTTCCAGAGTGTGGCGTTGACCAGCGCGCCGTTGATCCCGAGCACCGGGTGGTCGGTATAGACCGGCAGGTTGATCCAGAAATCGGCGTCCAGAAACAGCGGCGTGGCGAGAAAGCTCTTGCGATCCTCCTCGGTGGTCGTGGTGGACTTGCCGCCGGCGGCGTTTTTTACTGCCTGGTCGTTTGAGATCGGGTCGAAACGCGACGGCAGAGGGCTGTCGTAGAACCAGGCCGGATCATAGAACTTGCCCGACTCGAGCACGTAGACCGGATGGCCGGGGAAGGGCAGGATGCCGGTGGCGAAGGACGGGAGGTAACCGGTGAGGCGCAGGCGCAGCGGGTTTAAGCCGACGAGGAAAATATTCTGCTTGGAGAAGCCGCGTTTCTCCAGCGAGGCGATGAGGGCGCGCACCAGCCCGAACGGCGTGGCCAGGCCCGGACCGGAGTCGGCGTAGATCTTGAGCCCGACTTTCTTCTTGGCGCCCGGCACGAGGTGGCGACCGGTGGTTTTCTCATAGTCCAGCAGCACCTCCTCGACGGCGCAGCGATAATCGGCGTCGGTGAAGTCGCTGAGCTTGTGTTCCCAGACTGGCGCCTGCGCGGTGGCGGCCTCGGCGGCCGAGGCCGGGGCACCGGCGGCGATCAGGACGAGAATGAGGATGGTTTTCGGCAGGAGGGAACGCATGGTAGAGGGTGCGCTGCAGCCAGGGAGGAACGGGGCGCGCAACGTGACAGACCCCAACTCCGGTTAAAAGTTTAATCTTCCCGCACGCGCTGGACAAATTATGCCAGTTGGCCTCCCCTCCTCGTGTGCCTGTCATCAAAGCCAACAGCCTGCGCGACCTGAAGAATCGCGTGAACATCCACGACGTCGTGGTGCGCATGGTGGCCCTCAAAAAGGCGGGCAGCGGGCGCTTCAAGGGCCTGTGCCCGTTCCATGCGGAGAAGACCCCGTCGTTCAATGTCTCCGCCGACAAGGGGTTCTACAAATGCTTCGGTTGCGGCAAGGCGGGCGACGTGATCAATTTCGTGATGGAGACCGAGGGCCTGCAGTTCACCGAGGCGGTCGAGGCCATTGCGCAGCGCTTCGCCGTGACGCTCGAATACGAGGAGGGCTCCGGCGGACCGTCGAAGGAGTCGCGCTCCCTGCGCCAGGAAATTTTCGACATCCACGACCTCGCGGCGGAACATTACCGGCAGGCTTTTCTGGCGCACACGCCGCACGGCGAGTTCATCCGCGACTACTGGGGGCAGAACCGGAAGTTCACGCCGGAGCTGGCCGACGAATTCAAGATCGGTTTCGCCCCGCCGGAGGACAGCGGCCTCGCCGCCGCGCTGCTCAAGCGGAAGTTCTCCGACGAGGCGTTGCGCCAGTGCGGGCTGTTTTTCATGCGCGACGGCGCCCTGCCGACGCTTGGCGCACTGCGGCCGCGTTTCCGCGGCCGGTTGATGATTCCGATCCGCGATCATCAGGGCCGCGTGGTGGCTTTCACCGCGCGCCAGCTCGAACTGACCCCCGCCGACGACCCGGCGCGCGAGGCGAAATACGTGAATTCGCCCGAGACGCCGATCTTCACGAAGAGCAACCTGCTCTTCAACCTCGACCGCGCCCGCTCGCACGCGAGCGAAGGGCATCCCTTTGTGCTGGTCGAAGGGCAGCTCGACGCCCTGCGCTGCTGGAGCGTCGGCCTCAAGACCGCGATCGCGCCGCAGGGCACCTCGATCACCGAGGGCCAGCTCGCGCTGCTGCGCCGTTATCACGCGCAGGTCGAATGCTTCTTTGACAGCGACAGCGCCGGGCAGAAGGCCGCGCTGCGTTTTCTGCCGATGGCGCTGAAGGCCGGGATCGAGGTGCGATTCCTGATGCTCGACGGCGCGGAGAAACTGGATCCCGATTTGCTTTTCCTTGAAAAAGGCCTGGCCGCCTACGACGACCTGAAGCGCGGATCCTTGTCCGCGATGCAGTTCGCCAAGCAGGCCTACCTGCCCGACCCCGCCAAGGCATCGTTCAACGAGCGGATGACCGCCGTGCGCAGCCTGGTCGAGATCGCCTTGAACGCCGAGACCCAGGTCGCGCGGGACCAATACCTGCGGGAAGTTTCCCTGTCCCTCGGCATCAAGCCGGAGGCGATTCGCGACGAGATCGCCATTTTGCGAAAACGCCGGACGCCGACGGAAGAATCCAAGCCCGGCGTAGCGGCCGAAACCCAGCGGCAGGGAACCGAGGCCCACCTGTTATTCCTTTGCCTCCACCACGAGTCGTTGTTGCGCGCGCTGGCCGGCCAGTTGCCCCATGAATGGATCGACCCAGCGCACACCGCCGGGCGTCTGCTGGACCGGTTGCTCGCGGAGGTCGCCCACAACGGCTGGACCGGGCGGGACAACCTCGACCAACTCCTTGAAACTGAGGAGGAAAAGACCCTCGTTGCTTCGTTGCTTTTTGAGGCCGCCGCAGACGACGACCTGGCCAAGATGGCCAACGAGGGAATACGTTCGTTGCAACGCCGTTTTCTCGAACCCCGGCTGCGTCAAATAGAACTTGAAATAGCCTCCAAAGGCACGGATGTTGAATCTGACCTACTTTCCCTCTTGAAACAGCGCGCCGAAATCCACCGTCAGCTCCAAAATACGCCGAAGCTTTCGTTGGGTTTGTGATGCCCGCCCTCACCCGCTGACCGACTGTAACCCACCAAGGGCCATATCCTTTACGTTATGCCGAGCAAATCCAAGCACGCCGCCGCCGCCAAGAGATCCCTGAAGGATCACGGCCACACCAAATCGCACCACAACGAGCCGGCCAAGGCGCAGCATGAGCCGGTGGCCCGGCATCCCGTTCCGGCCCTGCCCGCCGCACCCGGCAAGCACCCCGAGCCCACCAAAAACAGCGTGCCGCTGGCCGAGGTCGCCAACGCCACGAAGGAATTCAAGGAGAAGGCGCTCGAGAATCTTTCCGGCGATCTCAACGACAAGATCCGTTACCTGATCCGCCTTTCCAAGGAACAGGGTTACCTCACCTACGCCGACATCAACGAGGCGCTGCCCGAGTCCGTCGACAACCCCGAGGACATCGAGAATGTCATTTCCGTCCTGCAGAACCTCGAGATCGACATCCTCGACCCGCAGGAAGTCGAGGGCTACAAGGCCCGCCAGGAGGAGGCCGAGGAAGAGGAGTCCCGCACCTCGAACAACGACATCCTCGACGACCCGGTCCGGATGTATCTCAAGCAGATGGGCCAGGTCCCGCTGCTCACCCGCGAGCAGGAAGTCGAGATTTCCAAGCGCATTGAGAACGCCGAGATCGCCGCCCTCGCCGCCCTCTTCGCCCTCGGACCCGTCGGCAAGCACGTCTCCGACCTCGGTGAGAAACTCATCCTCCGCACCGAGCGCTTCGACCGCCTGGTCATCGACAAGAAAATCGAGAGCCGCGAAGCCTACTTCAAAAATCTCGACAAACTCGTCAAGACCACGCGCGACAACGACGCCATCGCCACCGAGGCTTGGAGCGATGCCCTGAAGGCCCGCGACGAGAAGGCGAAAAAGAACGCGCTCATCCGCTTCAAGAAACGCGACAACGTCCTCCGCGCCGCCTACGTCAAATATTATTTCAAGCTGAAGGTTTTTGAGGACTTCCTGATCGAGTTGCGCCCGAAGATCCACGACGTCGAGAAGGGCATGCATGACCTCTACCGCGCCAAGCACCCGAAGTCCAAGAAGGACACCACGATCGATGTGCGCGCGGTCAACCACAAGCTCAAGCTCCTCGAGATCGAGATGCGCATCGCCCCGCAGGCGATGCTCGACGCGTTGAAGACCGCCCGGGGTTTCATCCGCGACGCCCACCAGGCCAAGACCGAGATGGTGGAGGCCAACCTGCGCCTCGTCATCTCCATCGCCAAGAAATACACCAACCGCGGCCTCTCCTTCCTCGACCTCATCCAGGAAGGCAACATGGGCCTGATGAAGGCGGTCGAGAAATTCGAATACCGCCGCGGCTACAAGTTCTCCACCTACGCCACGTGGTGGATCCGCCAGGCCATCACCCGCTCCATCGCCGACCAGGCCCGCACCATCCGCATCCCGGTCCACATGATCGAGACGCTGAACAAGGT
>JANNDM010000196.1:0-32827 GCA_031387725.1 Verrucomicrobiota bacterium
GATGTCCTCGTAGTAGGCGCCGAAGCGCCAGGGCTCCTTGTCGTAGGTGTCGATGGCCGAGTGGTTGCGGAAGAAGGGCGAGAAGGCGGCGATCTGGTAGGAGCGCGCCAGCAGCTCGCCATCGCCGCGGCCGATGAAGCCGGGGATGTCGGCGCCGACAAACGTTTCGCCGCTCAGGCCGAGGGAGGCGAACATCGGCACGTTGAGCGCGAGGGAGGCGAAGGTGGCGTTGTTGTCGCCGGTCCATTTGACGGCATAGCGCTGGATGCCGGCGTAACCGGCGCGGGTGATAACGAAGGGCCGGCGGTCGGGCTGGAGGCGCTGGAGGCCCTCGTAGGTGGCGCGGGTCATGTTCAGCGCGAAGGTGTTTCGCATGCCGTTGTAGGGCGTGTGCTGGCCAAGATCGTCGAAGCGGATGTTCGCGTGGCGCTTGCCGGTGGGATCGAGGAAATCGGCCGGTTCGTTCATGTCGGTCCAGATGCCGGCAACGCCGACGTCGGTGAGCGTGTGGTGGAGTCCGCCCCACCAGCGGCGGGCGTCTTCCTTCGTGTAGTCGACAAAGGTGGATTTGCCGGGCCAGACCTCGCCGACGTAGACGGAGCCGTCGGTCTGCCGGAGAAAGAAATCCTTCTTCGCGCCCTCGTCGTAGACCGGATAGCCGCCCTCGGGTTGGTGTTTCACGCCGGGGTCGACGATGGTGATGACGCGGATGCCCTTGGCCGCGAGGTCGCGGGTGAGGCGGGCGGGGTCGGGGAAGCGCGTCTTGTCCCAGGTGAAGACGCGGTAACCGTCCATGTAGTGGATATCAAGGTGGAGGACGTCGAGGGGCAGATCGTGGGCGCGGTATTTGTCGGCGATGTGTTCGACGAGTTTATCCGGGTAATAGCTGTAGCGGCTCTGCTGGTGGCCGAGGGACCAGAGGGGCGGCAGCGGCATGCGGCCGGTGAGTTCGGTGTAGCGGGAGACGACTTTCTTCAGGGCGGGACCGGCGATGAAATAGTAGTTCAGCTCGCCGCCGGCGGCGGTGTAGTTGGCGGATTCCTGCGTGAGGTGGCCGAACTCGAAGGTGGAGCGCCAGGCGTTGTCGTAGAAGAGACCGTAGGCGTTGCCGTTTTCGAGGCCGAGGTAGAAGGGGATGCTCTGGTAGATCGGGTCGGTGCCCTCGACGTAGCCGGGGGTGTCGGAGGTCCACATGACGAACTTGCCGCGCCGGCGGTCTAGGCGGGCGGCTTTCTCGCCGAGGCCGTAGAAGTGCTCGTCGTAGCCGAGTTTCTTGGCGGCGGTGACGGCACCGGTTTGCGGGTCGCGGGCGGGTGGGCGGTGGTCCGCATTGATCAGGCGGTCGGTCGCCGCGTCCCGAAACTCGATCAGCAGCGGGCTGCGGGCGATGACCACCTTCAACTCAGCCGTGGTGAGGGTGACATGCGCGGGGGTCTCGGTGAGCTGCCAGGGAACCTCCGGCCAGTCGGTCTTGGCGACGGCCCAGGAGTGATCGAGCGCGAGGGTCTGCCCGGGAAATTTTGCGCGGACCCGAACGAGGTCAGGCGCGAGCACGCTGACGGTGAGGGCACCGCCCTGCGCGCAGGCCAGCTCGACGCCGCGCTCGGTGCGGGCGACCTTCTCGACGGCGCCGAGAGGCTCACGGCCGGCCCCTTCCTCAACGGAAAAGGCGGGAGCGCCGATCAGCGCGGTGGCAAGCAGGCACACGGGGAAACGCATGGGGAAGCGGGGAGAGTCGTGCAAACCGACCGGGGCGACCGGGCGGTTTCCGAGAGCCTCCGGGGTGGGAAAGCGGAGAAAAAGCGGCCACCAGTGGAATGCTGGTGGCCGCGCGGGGAAACGTTTTGCCGTCAGCTTAGAACCGGTAGGACGCACCGACGTTGTAGGACGCGCCGTATTTCTGGTAGTTCTTCACTTGGCGGGGATCACCGTTGTCGAAGGTGATGAGGGGCTCGTTGCTGAGGTTGTAGGCCTGCAGATAGAAGGTCAGGCCCTTCATGGAACCGGACTGCAAGGCGTAGCTGACCTGGGCGTCTAGGATTGTCTCGGGTTGGGTCTCGGCGAAATCGCCGTTCGGGGCCACATCACCCTTGGGGTTCGGGATGCCGAAATTGGTCGTGTAGGCGCGGTAGGCCGAGCGGTAGTGCTGGCTGAGGCGCGCGCCGAAGCCCTTGCGCTCATAATAGGCCGTGATGTTGTAGACCTTCTTGGACAGGCCGGAGATCGCGGCGGTCCCGTGGCCCGGACCCCAGGGCTCGACACTGCTGTCGGTATAGGCGCCGCCCATGATGACCCCAAAGCCCTTCGGCGCCCAGCTGAACATCTCGCTGGCAAGGGAGAGCGTGAGTTCCGCGCCCTTGATGTTGCCGCCGTTGCCGTTGACCGGCGTGGTGATCGTGCCCTGCCGGAGGACCGGCTGCGGGCCGCCAGCCGGGGTGATCGGATAACCGGTGAAATCCTGGAGAGACGAGGACTCGTAGATGTAGTTGAGGAGCTTCTTGTGGAAGAGCGCCACGGAGAAGTAGCCCTTGTTGTCCTTGAAATACTTGTCGAACGCCAGGTCGATGGAATCGGATTTCCAGGGCTGGAGCTGGGGGTTGCCGCCGCCGCCGCTCCACGGGCTGGTGTTGAGGGTGGTGGAGCCCGCCTTGGTCGCATCGTAGCCAAAGGTGCGCGAGGCCTTCATGTCAAACATGCGCGGGCGGGCGATCTGCCGCGCCACGCTGAAGCGGAAATACATGCTCTCCCGCGGATTGAAGGCCAGGTTCAGGCTGGGGGCGAAGTCGGTGTAGGTGGAGCCGTCGTTGACCGCGTTCACCGTGCTGCCGCTGGCGGACAGGCCGCTGGAGGACTGGTCGACCCGGTTGACCTGGAGGCCGAGGGTGCCGGTGACCGGGGTCGAGCCCCACTTGGTATCAATGCCGAACTGGACGTAGGGGCGGAGGATTTTTTCGCGGACGTTGAAGCGGTCCGCGATGATACCCGTGTCCTGGTTGGGCAGGAAGGTGAGGGTGCCGTCGTTGATCGGCTTGAACGGATCGAAGGCTGCGATGCCGCCCGTGATCCCAAGGAAGCTCAGGTCTGTGTTGCCGAGCGAGGTCGGGAGGGTCGCGGTCTTGGCGCCATTCGTGATGTATTCCCAACCGGAGGGCTTCTGTCCGTCGCGTTTGAAGCGGTCGGTGTAGGCGACGCCGATCTCCACATTTTTGAAGAAGCGGTTCAGCTCATGCCTGGTGAGGAGCTTGAGCTGGCCCAGCTCATCCATGGCGTCGAAACCTTTCAAATAGCCCGGGCCGGCGCCGCCGGCGATCGGGCTGTTGCCCCAGCCGGCCGGATCGGTGAGCTTGACGAGGCTGGTGTCGGCGTAATTGAGGCCCTTGGTGATCTGGGGGAAGCTGCCGGGGTTCAGCTTCACCGTCATGGTGTCGCCCACGCCCGTCCTTTGGAAGGCAATGCCCGCCCACATTTCCACATTCTTGTCGAGGCGGGTGATCTTCGAGTAGCCCAGGTCGAACACGATCGGCCAGGCCGATTTTTCATTCAGCGACAGATTCCAGCCGGCGGAGAAGAGCTTGTTGTCGCGGATGAAGGCGTCGTTGCGGAGGACCGGGTGAACGTTGTTATAGACCGCCGAGGTCGCCAGGCCGCCGGAGGTGGTGACGGCCCCGAAGGAGGTGCCGGTGCCCCAACTCGGCTCGAGGGGCAGCTCCATGCCGCGCAGGATCTGCTTTTCCTGAAACTTGGAGTAATAGACATCGATGGTGCTGTGCACGTTGTCGCTGGGTTTGAACTCGAACACCCCCATGTAGCCGTCGCGCTTCAGGTTGCTGCTGCGGACGTAGGACTTGGTGCCGCCGAGGTATAAGTTGCCGCCGTTGTTGGGGTAACCCCAAGCCTGGAATTGCTGGCCTTCGAAGGGCGCCAGGGCGTGGGCATAGCCGAAGGCGTAACCGACCGTTCCTTCCTTGTTCTGATCAACGTAGGCGAAGCTGTAGCTTTCCCCGTTCTTCTTCACCCCGGGGGTGAGGAGGTCAAACTGCGTCGTCTTGTAGTAACCGCTGATCGCGATGGTGCGGCCGGTCTTGCTGAGCGGGCGGACGGTGATGAGGTCGACCGTGCCACCAATCCCCTGGGAGGTGAGATCGGCGCCGGCCGTCTTGTAGAGTGTCACGCCGTTGAGCAGTTCGGTGGGATATTGGTCGAATTCCACGCCACGATTCATGTTGGTGGAAACCTGTTCGCGACCATTCAGGGTGGTCGCAACGAAATCCCCGTTCAGGCCGCGCACGCTGATATTCTGGCTGCGGCCGTTCGTGCGCTGCATGGTCACGCCGGTCAGGCGGGTCAGGGAGTCGGCGATGCTGATGTCAGGCAGCTTGCCGATGTCCTCGGACATGATGACTTCGACGATGGACTTGCTGTTCTGCTTGGCCTGGGCGGCGGCGGCCAAGCTGCCGCTGAAGCCGGCCTGGACCGTGAATGTTTCCAGCACGACAACCGGGTCGCTGGCCGCGGGGGTGGCTTGGGCTGACATCATGAGGGCCGACTGGGTGAACAGGAGGCCGGCAACGAGTCCTCGGGTGAGGAACGGGTGCGTGTATCGGGGGTTCTTTGGTGTGTCCATGGTGGTAAATCAGTTTTGGGCGGCAAGGCCACCGACAGGCTGATGGGGGTTGAGTGTGTCCCGGCAGGAAGGATTGGGGTTTCCCGCCAGTGCCGTAAAAATCTGCCCTGGGCTGGGACAAGGCGAACGGCAAAGGCCGAAAAAAACCGCGATGGCTCGGACAACTCTTAGGTCCCGGACCGGACCGACGGGGCGCGAAGCCCCGGTTGACAAGGGTGTTTCCAGAGGGAAAACGCCATTCTTGGCGATTGGGCCCGGCGGGGAGGAGGCCGGGCTTCTCCGGTTTTTTTCGCCTCAAACCTAGGTTTTTTCCCGGCCATGCAAGACTTCTCCCCGGTGCCCGGTTTGACGCCCCCCATCGCGCGCACATCCTTGCGAGACCCCATGATTACCCGACCCCGTATTCTCCTCGGCCTGCTGGCCGGGCTCGCGGCCACCGTCGCGGTTCGCTCCGCCGAACCTGTCGCGGTGCCCCGTTTCACCCACCCCGGTGCCGGCCAGACCTTCTACTTCGTGCTGACCGACCGCTTCGCCAACGGCATTCCGGCCAACGACACCGGCGGCTACCCGGGCGGGGCCGAGGATCACGGCTTCGATCCGTCCCGCATCGGGTATTACCACGGCGGTGACTTCGCCGGCCTGACCGCGCGGCTGGATTACCTGAAGGACCTGGGCATCACCTCGGTCTGGCTGACCCCGCCGCTGAAGAACAAGCCCGTGCAAAAAGGCAGCGCCGGCTACCACGGCTACTGGATCACCGATTTCACCCAGATGGACCCGCATCTTGGCTCGAATGATGAGTTCCGTGAACTCGTCCGGCAGGCCCATGCGCGCGGCCTGATGGTCTACATGGACATCATCGCCAACCACACGGCCGATGTGATCCAATACCGGGGCAGCGTCTACACCTACGTCGACAAGAAGACCGCGCCCTACCGCGACGCCAAGGGTCAGCCCTTCGATGAGCACGCGGCCGCCTTCAACGGCGTCAACGACCCCGCCGCCTTCCCCGCGCTCTCGGCGGGCAAGAGTTTCGCCTACCAGCCCTTCGTGCCCGACGCCGAGAAAAACATCAAGGTCCCCGCGTGGCTCAACGACGTCACGCTCTACCATAACCGCGGCGACAGCCTCTTCACGGGCGAAAATTCCATCCACGGCGACTTCGTCGGCCTCGACGATCTGTTCACCGAGCACCCACAGGTCGTCCAGGGCTTCGCCGAGATCTTCAGCACCTGGCTCGACAGCGGCGTCGACGGCTACCGCATCGACACAACGCGGCATGTGAACAACGAGTTCTGGCAGGGCTTCATCCCCGCCATCCGCGCCCGGGCGCGCGCGCTGGGCCGGCCCGATTTCCTTCAGTTCGGCGAGGTCTACAACGAGGCCGGCGATCCGTCCGTGCTCAGCGAGTTCTCCACCGGCGGACTGCCCCTCGACACGACGATCGATTTCGGGTTTTTCGCCGCCGCCCGGCGCTTTGTGTCGCAAGCCGGCGCCAGCGCCGCCCTCACGGATTTCTTCCTGCGCGACGACTACTACACCGACCACGACAGCAACGCGCATTCCACGATTACTTTCCTGGGCAACCACGATGCCGGCCGCTTCGGCTACTTCCTCCAGCAGGACAATCCCGGCGCCTCGCCTGCACTCCAGGCAGACTTGGCCAAGCTTGGCCACGGCCTGCTTCTGCTCTCCCGCGGCCAGCCCGTCATCTACTACGGCGACGAACAGGGTATGATCGGCCGCGGTGGCAATGACATGCAGGCGCGCGAGGACATGTTTGCCGCGCAAGCGCCCGATTTCAAAAACGCCCCACTGCTTGGCACCACCCGCACCGGCGCCGATGACAAGTTCGATCCGGCGCACGCCTTCTACCGGCTCTTCGCGCAACTCGGCCGGCTGCGCGCCGACCACGCGGCGCTCCGCACCGGCGCCATGTTGCTCCGCCCGACCCGCCAGCAGGAGATCTTCGCTTTCTCCCGCATCGAACGCCGGGAACGCATCGAATATCTCGCCGTCTTCAACAATTCCCGCACGCAAACACTCACCGCCGCGGTGGCCACCAGCCAGCCGAAGGGCGCCGTGCTGCGACCGCTTTTCGCCTCCGGGGAAAACAATCCGGCTCCGCTCACCATCGACACGGAAGGCCGCGCCACCGTCACGCTTGCCCCGCTGCAATTCGCCGTGTGGCGCGCCGACGACGCCCTGGGGTCGGCCACCCCTGCCACCATCGGCCTCGTGAACCCGGCGCCCGGCGCCGCGCTCAAGTTCACCAAGCGCGAGCTCGACGGCCTGGTCTTCCCCTCGCGCGTCGAACTCCGGGCGGAAGTCGCCGGCGGGGACGGCTTCGGCGAAGCAACCTTTACGCTGGAGCGCGCCTCGCGACCCGGTCAGGCCGAATATCTCGGCACCGACGATGCGCCGCCCTACCGCGTTTTCTGGCGACCACCCAACGATCTCGGGCCCGGTGAGAAATTCACCGTCACTGCCACGTTCAACGACCTCCGGGGCCAGCGCTCCAGCGCGGCGCTTGCAGACCTGAGCATCGCTTCCAAGGAGGTGCCGACCGGCATCATCGGCGCCAAGGTGCCGTCCATCACCGCCGCGCCCGCCCCGACCACCGTGCGGGTGGATGAGACCGTCACCCTGCGCGTCGCCGCCGAGGGCACCGGCCCGCTCGAATACCAGTGGCTGCGCAACGACGAGGAGGTCGCCGGCGCCACCGACGCCACGCTCACGTTCAAGGCCTCGCCTTATACCGGTGGCTCCTATCGCGCGCTCGTCCGCAACCGCGCCGGCACGACCCTCAGCCAGCCCGCCGTTCTGACTCTGCTGCCGGCCTTCGGCCGGATCGAATCACACAAGGATTTTCCCTCGAAGCTGGTCCCGGCCCGCCCGGTCGAAGTCTGGCTGCCTCCCGGTTACGACGAGAGCCCGGCCGCGCGCTATCCCGTCGTCTATATGCACGACGGCCAGAATGTGTTCACCAACGGCACCGGCTACGGCGGCAGCACCTGGGAAACGGACCGTGCGATGCAGAAACTGGCGGCCTCGGGAACCGCGCACCCGGCCATCATCGTCGGCATCTGGAACACGGGGATGGGCCGCTATCCCGAATACATGCCGCGCAAGGCCGTGGCCGGTGATACGGTCGCGCTGTTCAAAAACGGCCCGACCCTGCCCACCGCCAGCATCCGGTCCGACGCCTACTTGAAATTCATCGTCGAGGAACTGAAGCCCTTCATCGACCACACCTATCGGACGCGGCCCGACCGGGCGCACACTTCCGTGATGGGCTCAAGCATGGGCGGCCTCATCTCCGCCTACGCGCTCTGCGAATACCCGGAAATTTTCGGCGGCGCGGGCTGCGTCTCGACCCATTGGCCCACGGGGGACGGCGCGGTGATCGATTATCTGGCGCACCACCTGCCCAAGCCCGGCGCCCACAAGCTCTGGTTCGACTACGGCACGGCGACGCTCGACGCCCAATATGAACCCTATCAGCAGCGGGCGGACACGGTGATGAAAGCCGCCGGCTACACCGAGGGCCGCGACTGGATCACGAAAAAATTTCCCGGCGCCGAGCACTCCGAAAAATCCTGGCGCGAACGGGTGGACCAACCGCTCGCGTTCCTGCTGGGGAAATAAAACCCGACTGGGCTCCGGCTCAGAAGATCGTGTAGATGAACGGCGCGACGCCGCTGCCGCCGAGGATAATGAGCAGGCTGGCGAGCAGCAGTAGAATCAGGATCGGGGTCAGCCACCACTTTTTGTTATGGCGCGCGAAGTCTAGGAATTGCGCGAGAAACCCGCGCTGCCCGCCGGCGGCGTGGCGCTGGAATTCGTCCTGTTCTTCTTTGTTCATGGTTCAGTGGGGTCGGAAATAGTCCGCCGCCTTGCGCGCGGCCGGACGGCGGTGCCAGTAGGTGGCGGCCGGCCGGCGCTGCAGGGCGTCGTGGCCGCAAAACCGAAGGAGCAACCCGATCGGAGTCAAGACGGCATAGTAGATCAGGGCGAGCACGAGGGTCGAAACCACGAAGCCGATCGGAAAGGTGGCGTAGCAGAGGCCGACATAGAACAGGCGCAGTCCTTCCCGCCAGAACGCGCCCGCCACCGGCACCCCCACGGCCAGCGTCCAGCAGATCCCCGCCAGGGTGCCGTGTCCCTTGGTCCATTGCATCCAGCCGAGCGCGCCGGTGAACGCCAGCCACGCCAGCGCGAAGACGAGGAGTTGGCGCGGGGCGGGGCGATGGTTGATGCGCAGGAGGGCCATGGGCGGGGTCAGTCCATTTCGAATCGGTCGAGATGCACCTGAGAATCGACGCGATTGGCGGCGGGTTGTTGCTCCTTGCGCAGGATGAAATCGCCGAGCACGAGCGCGTCCATGTCGGTCGCCATGAAGCAGCGGTAGGCGTCGGCCGGCGTGCAGACGATGGGCTCGCTGCGCACGTTGAAACTGGTGTTGATCATCACCGGACAGCCCGTCTGCCGGTGGAAGGTGCGGAGCAGGCGGTGGAGCCGGGGATTGCGGCGGTCGTCCACCGTCTGGATGCGGGCGCTGTAATCGACATGGGTGACGGCGGGGATGTCGGACCGGATCTCGGTCACGCGGGCGACGCCGGCGGCGGCCGAATTATCGGGCGGGCGGCGGTGTGTTTCCTGCACCGGCGCCACCAACAGCATGTAGGGGCTCTCCGCGCCGGGCTTCAGCGCGAAATATTCCGGGGCGTGCTCCGCCAGCACCACCGGGGCAAAGGGCCGGAACGATTCGCGGAACTTTATCTTCTGGTTCATCACCGACTGCATCGCGGGGTTGCGCGCATCGCCCAGGATGCTGCGGCTGCCAAGCGCGCGCGGGCCGAACTCCATCCGGCCCTGGACCCAGCCGACCACCCGGCCCGCCGCCACCAGCGCCGCCGTCGCCTCGCACAATTCGCCTTCGTCGGCCGCGCGTTGATAGACCGCGCTCTTGTCGGCCAGCGCCGCCGCTATTTCGGCGGCGGAAAATTCCGGGCCCAGCAGCGTGCCGTGCTGTCCGTCGGGCGCGCCGGGTGTGCGGGGGTTCTCCAGGAGCTGGTGCCAGACGAACAAGGCGGCCCCAAGGGCGCCGCCCGCGTCGCCGGCGGCGGGCTGGATCCAGATGTTTTCAAACGGCCCTTCGCGCAGCAGCCGGCCGTTGCCGACGCAGTTCAGCGCCACGCCGCCCGCGAGGCAGAGGTTCTTCAGGCCGGTCTGCTCATAAAGCTGCCGCGCCATGCGCAGATAGATTTCCTCCGTCACCTGCTGGACCGAAGCGGCGAGGTCGAACTCGCGCTCGGACAGCGGCGCCTCTGGACGGCGCGGCGGACCGCCGAAGAGGGCGTCGAAACGGCGCGAGGTCATCGTCAGCCCGGCGCAGTAGTCGAAATATTCCTGCACCAGCCGGAAGGAGCCGTCGGGTTTCAGGTCGACGAGTTTTTCGAGGATCAGGTCGGCATAGCGCGGCGTTCCGTAGGGCGCCAGGCCCATGAGCTTGTATTCGCCGCTGTTGACCTTGAAGCCGCAGAAATAGGTGAACGCCGAATAGAGCAGGCCGAGCGAGTGGGGGAAGCGCAGCTCATGCGTCAGCTCGATCTTGTGCCCGCGGCCGGTGCCGAGCGTGGCCGTGGCCCATTCGCCGACCCCGTCCACCGTGAGCAGGGCCGCCTCCGCGAAGGGTGAGGGGAAAAACGCGCTCGCGGCGTGGGCTTCGTGGTGTTCGGTGAATAGGTAGGGGCGGCGGTATTGGCCGCCGAGCCCCTCGTTGAGGAGGCGGGTCAGTTGGATTTTTTCGTGCACCCATTGCGGCGCGGCCTGGAAAAAGGACCGGAGACCCGCCGGCGCGACCGCCAGGTAGGTCTCGAGCAACCGCTCGAACTTCAGCAGCGGTTTCTCGTAATACACCACATGGTCGAGGTCCGCCGTGGTGAGCCCGGCTGTGCGCAGGCAGTAATCCACCGCGTGACGGGGAAACGCCGCGTCATGCTTCCGCCGGGTGAAGCGCTCTTCCTGAGCGGCGGCGATGATGCGGCCGTCCACGACCAGCGCGGCGGCGGAATCGTGATAAAAGGCGGAGATGCCGAGGATCGCGGTCATGGCCGGGGCGCGCGCAGCTGGTTGATGTAATCCGTGATCGAGGCGGTCACCGCGGGATTGCCCTCCAGCAACGAAAGGCGGCGCGCCCAAGCGAGATGGAACAACACCTCGTCCGCCCGGCCGAGGCCGGCGAGCTTGCGCGCCAGCCGCAGTTCGATCGCCGCCGTCACGGGGCCGCTGCGCTCGGCGGCGAGATAATATTTCGCGGCGGCGGCCTCGTCCGCCCGGGCTTCGGCGGCGAGCGCCGCGCGGAAGTTGTTGGCCTGATTCCCCGGTTGATGCTCGGTCGCGGCGAGGCTGGCTTCTTCGGCTTCGCTCGGCCGCCCCGCCTCAGTGAGCAGGCTTACCAGTTCCTCCAGGGCGCCTTGACTGCCCGGATGGTCGGCGAGGATTGTTCGCAACTCGCCTTCCGCCGCGACGGTGTCGCCGGCCAGCCGGGCCAGGCGTCCGCGCAACACGGCGAGGTTTGGATCGCCGGGGCGGCGGGCGAGAAAAGCATCGAGCACGCGGCGGCCTTCCGCGTAATGTCGGGTGCGGATAGCCAGATCGACAAAGGCCGGCGCGAGGGTCGTCAGGTCGCGCGCCGCACTGGTGGCGGCCGTCTGTTGTAGGAGTTGCTCCGCTTGGTCAAAGTGCCCGGCTTGGGAAAGCTTCAAGGCCTCGTTTGCCGCCAGTCGGAAAAAGGACGGCTGCAGTTCCCGGCCGCGCCGCGCCAGTTTCAGCGCGGCACCCGTGTCCCCGCGGTCGTTGGCGAGTTCTTCCGCGATCTTGATCAAGGCGGGGTTGCCGGGGTCACGGGCCAGCGCGGCTTCGGCCGTCCGCCAGGATTCGCGCAACCTCTCCGGGTTGTCGCGCTCGGCCTGGGCCCGGGCCAGCTCCCGCGCGAACCGAGCCATGTCCTCGGGGTAGGTGAGTTGGTTGGGGAATGGTGGGTTCTGGGTGATGGTGGCGATTTTTTGCAGGACGGCGGCTCGGGCCGTCGGGGTGTAGGCCAATGCCTGGGCACTACCTTCCGGGTCCAGCCAGGGCTGGTTGGAAGGCGGGATTCCCGGCAGCGCGGCCTCCACGCCCCGGGCCAGCGCCAACGCGAGCTGGTGGTTGCCAGCCCAGTCGAGATGAACGTGTTCGAACAGCAACTCCCGGCCGGCGGGGAGCCCCGTCGAGGCCGGGTCGGAACCCAGCAGCACCGCCGCATCGACCAAGCTGGCGGAAGCGTGGCGGGCCGCCACGCGGCGGGTGATCTCGTTCAGGCGCGGATCCGGCCGGAAGCGCAACGCGTCCCAGTGCTGGGCGGTCAGAAAATAATCCTGGGCCGCCCGCCTGTCGCCGGTCTGCAGCGCCAGCGAGCCCAGCAGGTAGGCCGTCTCCGCGTATTGCGGGTCGAGGCGCCACGCCTCCAACAGGTCCGTTCGCGCGGTGGTGTTATCGCCCAGCAGCCAGTTAAGCCGGCCCCGGTCAAACGCCTTCGTCCAGGCCGTTTTTCCCTCGGCCGACAGGTCCGGCCGGTGCAGCGAAAGCAGCGGGGCGCAGTCCTTGAGATTGGACACGACGGTGCAGAGGACGGTCCTGGCCCCGGCGGCCGCGGCCGTGCGCACGATATCCTCCAGGTTGCTTTCAAAATTCGCGCTGACTTTCTCCAGGCGCGGGTCGTCGCCGCGCACGGCGTTTTCCGTGAACATGGCCATGCCGCCCCATTGCGGCAGCGGGCCGCCCCGGTTGAGCCGGGCCAGCACGGCACCGAGCAACTGTCCGGTGCGGGTGGTGCGCACGAAAACGCCGAGGCGGATGACCCAGAGCGGCGGCATCTGGGCCAGGTAACTGCAGCCCGGCCCGTTCGGGCCGACCACCTCGTTGTTGCCCATATAGACGACGAAGAGATCGGGCGAAAAGTCCGCCAGGTCGCGGGCGATCTGGTAAATGACGTGGGAGTTGATGGCCACAATGCCGGTGTTGATGACCTCGAAGTTTTTCCCCGGGTGGCGCGCCCGGAGCTGCGCCCGGAGCTGCGGGGCAAAGGCAAAGGCGGGCTCGGGCACGCCTTGCGCGGCCGATTCACCCAGCACAATGATCCTCAAAGTGCCGGCCGGTTTCTGGCGCGCCACGCGGAAATTCAGCGGACGCAAATCAAAACTGCCGGGCATGAACAAGCTGACATAACCCGGATTCGTGCGGTAGAAACCCGGCTGGTCGTCGGGAATCAGGAACCGGGCGTCGCGGCCATAACCCGCAAGCCGCAACCCTCCTTCGCCAGCCAGCAGCAGCAGCACCGGCAGGCCGATCGCCGCTAGCCCGCGATAAAGCCAGAGCCGGACTGCGCCGGGTGGCGCAGGGGCGGGGGCGGACATCGTCTGGGCGGCTGGGCTCACGGGAAACATCCGCACTGTGCGCGGCGTGGTCACCCGCTGTCAATTGCCTGGCCCTGGCCGGCGGACTTCAAGCCGGGGCCCAACCAAAAAAACCGCGAAGCTTCGGAAAAATCTTCACTGGGTCGGTGCGCCTCCATGTGGCGGGTGCTCCGAAGTCGTTGTCCTGCACCAAGCGTGAATTTTTCCGATCGGAATTGGCCGCACGATGTCCGCTCATTATCTAAATCTGTTGCTCGGACGAATCGACACCACTCTTCTTTTCCTCCTCAATTCCTCACCGCATGAGCTCCATCCGTTTCCTCCGCCCCCTGTTGCTCGCCGCCGTCCTGGCGGTCCCCGTGTTCGCCGCCAGGGACAAGCCGGTCATCGGCCTGTCGCTCGACACCCTCAAGGAGGAGCGCTGGCAGCGCGACCGCGACCTGTTTGTCGCCGAGGCCGGGAAACTCGGCGCCTCCGTCGTCGTGCAGGCCGCCAACTCCGACGACACCCGCCAAAACCGCGACATTGAATCCCTTATCAGCCGCGGGGTTGATGTGCTCGTCGTCGTGCCGCACAACGGTGCCGCCCTCACCCGCGCGATGAAATCCGCCAAAGAGGCCGGCATCCCCGTCATCGCCTACGACCGCCTCATCCTCAACAGCGACCTCGCCCTCTATCTCACCTTCGACAACGTCAAGGTCGGCGAATTGCAGGCCGCCTGGGTGCTCAAGCAATGGCCGGCGGACAAGCCCCTGCGTATCGTCCGCATCTACGGTGCGCCCACCGACCACAACGCCAAGCTCTTCAAGCAAGGCCAGGACAACATCCTCTCTCCCCTCATCAAATCCGGCCGCATCACCGTCGTCGCCGAGGACTGGGCCCTCGACTGGCGGCCGGAGAACGCCAAGAAAATCATGAACGCCGCCATCGCCAAGGCCGGTCACGCCTTTGACGCCGTGGTCGTCTCGAACGACGGCACCGCCGGCGGCGCGATCCAGGCGCTGCTCGAAGAGGGCCTGGCCGGTAAGATCCTCGTCACCGGTCAGGACGCCGACCTCGCGGCCTGCCAGCGCATCATGCGCGGCACCCAAGGCATGACCGTCTTCAAGCCCGTCGCGAAGCTAGCCGTCTCGGCCGCCCGCGCCGCCGTGGCGGTGGCCCGGGGCGAAAAAATCTCCGGCACCACCACCCTGGACAACGGCTATGAAAAAGTCCCTTGCCTCTTCGAGGAGATTGTCTCCGTCGACCAGTCCAACATGCTGGATACGGTCGTCGCGGCCGGTTTCCACCCGGCGGACAAACTGAAGTAGTCCCGGGCCCGATCCGCCATGTCCGCCCCGTTGCTTGAGGTCCGCCGCCTGACCAAGCGATTCCCCGGGGTTCTCGCGCTCAACGAAGTAACGTTCGATCTCCAGGCGGGCGAAATCCACGCGCTGTGCGGCGAGAACGGCGCGGGCAAATCCACGCTGATCAAACTCCTCTCCGGCATCCATCCCCACGGCACCTACGACGGGGAGATCCTGGTCGACGGGCACCCGGCGCGCTTCGCCAGCATCCGTGAAGCCGGGGCGGCCGGCATCGCCGTCATCACGCAGGAATTCGCCCTCGTCGACGAGTTATCGATCGCCGAGAACCTGTTTCTCGGTCGCGAGCCGTTGCGCGCCGGGCTGATCGACTGGCCCACGATGCACCAGCGGGCCGCCGCCCTGCTGGCGGAGTTTGGCTTACACCTCGACCCCGCCGCGCCGGTGGGCGCGCTCGGCATTGGCCAGAAACAACTTCTGGAAATTCTCCGCGCCCTCGACAAGCAGTCGCGCGTCCTTGTGCTGGACGAGCCGACGGCCGCGCTGCCGGAGCACGAGGTCGGGGTGCTGCTGGATCACCTCCGGCGGCTGCGCGCGCGCGGCACCACCTGCATCTACATCTCCCACAAGCTCGAAGAGGTCTTCGCCATCGCCGACCGCATCACCGTGCTGCGCGACGGCCGCAGCATCGCCACCCGGCCCGCCGGCGACTACACCGTCGCCACCGTTATCCGCGACATGGTCGGCCGCGAGCTCGGCGAGCTGTTTCCCCGCGCCGCGCCGCCTGCCCTGGGCCCGGTGCAGCTCCGGGTCGAAAAACTCTCGGTGGCCTCCGCGGCGGGTGAACCGCCTTTTTTGCGCGACATCTCCTTTGCGTTGCGCGGCGGTGAAGTGCTGGGCATCGGCGGCCTGATGGGCGCCGGCCGCACGGAGCTGCTCATGCACCTGTTCGGCGCCTGGGGCTACCGCCTGGATGGCACGGTCACGCTCGGGGCTGAACCCCACGCCGTGCCTTCGCCAGTGGACTCGATCACCCGCGGCCTCGTGCTCGCCAGCGAGGATCGCCGCCGCTATGGTCTGGTGCTGGGCGAGAGCATCGGCTTCAATCTTTCCCTCTCCAGCCTGCGCCAGTTCACCACCGGCGGTGTCATCGCCTCGGCCCCGGAGGAAAAGCGCAACCAGCACTACTTTGACGCCCTGCGCATCAAGGCCGCGCATCTGCGGGTGACGGCCGGCACCCTCTCCGGCGGCGGCCAGCAAAAGGTGGTGCTCGGCAAGGCCCTGATGACCGATCCCCGCGTCGTGCTGCTCGACGAACCCACCCGCGGCATCGATGTCGGCGCCAAGGTGGAGGTTTACGAGCTGATCAACCGTCTCACGGCCGAGGGCCGCGCCGTGCTGCTCGTGTCGAGCGAGCTGCCCGAGCTGATGGGCATGAGCGACCGCATCGTCATGCTCTCCGCCGGTCGTATCGGCGGCGTATTCGCGCGCGCCGACTTCTCCCAGGAAAATCTCCTCTCCGCTGCCATGTCCGCCAGCTCTTTCTCGTGAAAATCCACCCAGCCTTAAAATCCCTCGCCCTGCCGCTCGCCCTCGTCGCGGTCGCCGTGTTCTTCGCCGTGCGTGAGCCGGCTTTTCTCGGCGCCCGCAACCTTACCCAGCTCCTCATCGAGTTCGCCATGGTCGGCACGCTGGCGCTCGGCATGTTCCTCATCATTCTCACCGGCAACATCGACCTGTCCGTCGGCAGTGGCGTGGGTTTGATCGGCGGCGTGGCCGCCGTGCTGGTGACCCAGCACGAATGGTCCGCCGGCTGGGCGCTGGGCGCGGGCCTGGGGGTCGCGGTGCTGCTGTGGACGTTGATGGGGGCGTTGATCGTGCGGCAGCATATCCCGTCGTTCATCATCACCCTCGGCGGCCTGCTCATCTTCAAGGGGGTTTTCTGGCTGGTGATCCAGAGCTCCACCGTGCCCGTGTCGCGCGGCGACGAGGACAACCTCTATTCGCTCCTCACCACCTACTATCTGCCGCGCAGCGCCGGCCTGGGCCTGGCTTTTGCCGCCAGCTTGCTGGTCTGGGTGCTCTGCTGGCGCGCGCGCGCCGTGCGCCAGGGCGTCGGTCTGCCGGCGGAGGCCCTGCGGTCGTTCCTGGTGGGGCCGGTCACCGTCACCGTGCTCTCGGTGACGCTGGCGGTCGTCTGCAACCGTTTCCGCGGCGTGCCGCTCGCGCTGGTTATTCTCGCCGCCGTGACCGCGCTGGTCTGGTTTCTCACGCGGCACACGCCGTTCGGCCGCTACCTCTACGCGATCGGCGGCAACGAGGAAGCGGCGCGCCTCTCGGGCATCCGCGTCGAGCGCGTGCTGATCGGCGCCTTCGCCTTCATGGGCGCGACGGTGGCGATCACCGGTTTTATGACCACAGCCTACTCCGGCGCCTCGACCACGACCGTCGGCGAGTTGATGGAGCTCGACGCCATCGCCGCCTGCGTGATCGGCGGCACGGCGCTGAAGGGCGGCCGCGGCACGGTCTGGGGCGTGCTGCTGGGCGCGCTGATCATGACCGTGCTGCTCAACGGCATGACGCTGCTCGCGGTGAGTCCGGAAATGAAATTCATCGCCCGCGGCGCTGTGCTGGCGCTGGCCGTCTGGCTCGACGTGAAACTCGGCCGGGCGTGAGTTGCTAGCAATCCACCTTGCCGCAGCTAACGATAAGGCTTCTCCTCGGTTAAACCGCCGGGAGGATCAGGCGAGGTTTCAGTATGTAGATCGCCCGGCGCGGCGGATCAGATCCATGTGTTCCTGGAATTTCAGCGACGATGCCAGCGGCACGACGGACGACTGCTTGCGGCCGGCCAGCAAATCGTCGCCCACCGCGGCAATTTCAAAATCGAAGCCCAAGCTCTCACGGCCGTCGTCGAAACGCTCCACGCACCGATCGAGTTGAAAGTGCAGGGCTTCGCGGGGGCGCCAGAAGTCAGGGATCGCGATGTAACCCTCCTCACCGATGACATAGGCCCAGTTCCGCAGCTTGCAGCGGAAGGAGGTCGCGAGGGTCGAAGTGCTGCCGGGAAATTCCAGCACCGCGACCAGATCGTCTTCCACTCCGTTCGGAGCGCGGCGCGCGGTGACCTTGATCCCGACCGGATCGGCCTGCTGGAAAAGATGGGAGAATGCCACGGGATAGACGCCCATCTCCAGCAGGCAGCCGCCGTCCAGTCCGGCCGCGTATTCACGCCGCCGGGCATCAAACGGCAGTTGCGGATAACCGAAATCCGCCTGCACATGGCGCAGCCGGCCAATACGACCCTCTTGCATCCACCGGACCGCCTGGCGCACTGCCGGGAGAAGCCAGGTCCGCATCCCCTCCATCAGTTAGCCGCCGGTTTCACGGACAATACCAAGCAGGGCCCGGCATTCCGCGGCGTTCAGCGTGAGCGGTTTTTCGCAAAGCACCGCCTTGCCGGTCCGCAATGCAGCGGTGGCGTTGGCCAGATGCTCGAAGTGCGGGTTCGCGATATAGTCCGCATCCACCCCCGGATCCGCAAACAACGCCGCATAACCCGCGTAATGACGCGCGACGCCGTGCCGGTGGGCAAAGGATGCGGCGTTCTCCGCCGAGCGCGAGGCCACGGCGACGAGCTCCCCGTTGGTGACAAAGCGCATGTCCTGCGCGAACGAGGCGGCGATGCGCCCGGCGCCGATGATGCCCCAATTGATTTTGCGGATGGCGAACCTCCTCAGTGCCCCATCATCCGGTGTTCCAGTTCCTCAAGGGTGTGGCCCTTGGTCTCGGGCATATAACGCCAGACCAGCCCCAGGCTGATCAGCCCGAATAAGCCATAAAGCAGGAAGGTTCCCGCATGGCCCAGCGTGGCCAGCTCCCACGGAAAAAGAAACTGCACCAAGAAGCTAACTCCAGTGTTAAGGAAACCGATGGCGGCCATCGCAAAGCCCCGAACGTGGTTGGGGAAGATTTCCGAGAGCACCACCCACATGACCGGCCCCAAGGAAACCGCGAATGAGGCAACAAAGCCGAGGATGCCCGCCAGCACGATATGGGGATTCATATGGGTGCCGGCCTGCACGAGCCGGGCCTCGTTGGCCTTGTAGAGCTCAGGACCCAGTTGCGCCGCCAACGCTCGTTTGAACGAGACATCATCGGCAAACTCGCGGCCGATCAGGGGTGCCAGCCGGGCCGGTTCGATCTTTCCCGCGAAGCCCGCCATCGCTTCATCGTTCAAAGAGTAACGGGCCTGATAAAAACCATAACCGGCCACCGCCAGGCTGAGGGTGACGCCCGCCAGGCCCCCGATCAGCAAGGGGCGACGGCCCAACCGGTCGATGAGGGCCATGGCCACAATCGTGAAGACCACGTTAATCAAACCCACCAGCACGGCCTGGGCGAAGGCCGCGTCGCGCCCCACCCCGCTGAGCTCGAAAATGGTCGTGCTGAAAAAGAACACGGCGTTGATGCCGGTGATCTGCTGCGCCACGGCGACAATCACGCCGATGAAGAGAGCGAACCACATTTTGCGGCTGACCAGCTCGCGAAGTTCGCTCCGGCCCGTTGCGCGATGTCCCTGCAACGACCGGCGAACCTCGGACATCTGCAGGTCGGCCTCCGCCGGGGTCATCATTTGCATCAAGACCTCCCGGGCCTCGGCATCACGCTGCTTTACCTGGAGCCAACGCGGGCTTTCCGGGACCCGCAATAACAGGCCGACCCAAAGGAGAGCGGGTAGGACCTCAAGACCGAGCATCCAGCGCCATGTGTGCGCCGTGATACCCAGCGACACAATCCACGGCTCAGTCCGCGCGCTCAGCGCCAGGATCAGGTAGTTGGCGAAATACGCGGCCGACAGGCCGACGACAATGTTCATCTGCCCAATGGAAACCAGCCGGCCGCGCAGGCGGGCGGGAGCGATCTCGGCGACGTAGATTGGCGTGATCATCAACGAGCCGAAGGCCAGGCCGCCCAGGCCGCGGGCAATCACGAGGCTGAGAAACCCCGGGGCGATCGTCGAGGCGACACCTGACACCACATAGAGAATGGCCACGGTAAGCAGCATGCGCCGCCGGCCCACCACATCACTCAACGGTCCCACGGTCAGGCTGGCCAGAATGGCGGCCAGCGAGGGCGCGCTGACCACCAACCCCTGCTGCCAGACATCGAGCCCCCACTCCGTGGTGACAAATCCCACCACCCCGGAAATGACCGACGCGTCGAAGCCGAAGACGAAGCCGCCGATCGACACGACCATGGCAATGAAAAGCACCCGACGAGGAGACGAGGTCATAGGTTAGATGAGGGCCACCGGCCTGTTTAGACCCGTGGTTCGGCAGACGTGCGGTCCTGGACCACGGTTTTGGTGTGGTTGATGGTGACCGCGGAATCAGCGGGGTTCGGGTGAGAGGGGGATGGAGCCGTCGGGACTGGCGTGAAGATAGATCGGGTCGCCCATTTCCCGAACCCAGCGCTCACGCACGAGGTCATTCTTTTCGATGCGGGCGTCACCCCAGTCGGGCCAGGAAAAGCCCAGCCGGTCGGACCATTCCTTCCATTCCCAGTTGATGTAGGCGGTAGCCTTGATTTCCGGTCGCTGCTTCAAAAGGTTGATCATCGGGCCGAACCAGCGGTCCCAGCTCTTCAGCCCATCGAGCACGCCGACATAACGCGGGGTCATTTCCCCGATCATGACCGGCTTCCGGCGGGCGCGGGCGGTATCCAAGAACTCAGCCAGTTGCGGCTTCGTGCATTCATCCTCCGAGAAAAGATCGATGCCCCACCAGTCCACCCACTCGTCACCGGGGTAAAACTCCACGAGCTTCGTCATCGCCGGCCAGCCGGAGGAGGCGCCGGCGGCACACCACACCGTGGCGAACGGCAGGCCGCGGGCGCGCAGTTGCTTCGTGATGTGGATCCAGGCGGCGGGAAAGGTGGCGGGGTTGTAGTTGTTCCAGCTCCCTTCAAACTCGTAACCGATGCGGATAAACACCGGCCGCTTGAAGGACGCGAGGGCATCCGCAAAGGCGGCGATCTGGGTGTCATATTTCCCCTCCGCCACCGCCCGGTCGTCGCCTGTGCCGTTGTCGTTGCCGACCGTGAGGTTGAGGCCGATCTGCGGCACCATCTTGGCCGGTTCCATCGCTGCCAGTTCCACCCGGACCCTTTTGCCCCAATCCACCACGGTCTCCACCGGATGAATCAGGCCGATGTAAGTCATGTAGATCAACGGCTGGTGCGCCGCCTCGAAGCTTTTCCGATAATCTTCAAATCCCTTAGGGTCCTGGCCCGCACCGTGAATGATGCGGTTGCCGGGCTCCAGCCGGGCGCCGAATTCCACCCGAGGGACATAGCCCCCGGTGCCAGCTTCGCCGGCGGAGCAGGTGGCGGACAGCCCCGTCAACGTCGCGAGACATAATAATCTCAAGGACGTCATATTGTTATTTGGCTGGTTTCGGCGATTTGTGGCTCGTGCTGCTGTCGCGCGTCGGCTGCATCTGCCGCCAGGTTTCCGGCCTGATACGAGAAGCGGTTAAAGTCGGCCGGAATATCCGAGTCGGTGCTGTCTTGGGCGCACAGGGCGACAAAGCACCCGGTGAAGCCCCAGGCCTTGCCCTCGATCACCCGATCATCCGACAGCAGGGTGGCATCGAGCACCGGACCCACGGGCTGCGGCGGACCGCCCCCGACCGCATAGGCAAATTGCAAGCCCTCCCCCGACAGTCTGGCCTGCAGGTCAACGGCGCCTTCCGCCGGGAGTTGGACCCCGGGGACAAGCGGCTCGTGGTAGGATCCGTGGTCGCCACAAAGCAGGCGCAGTTCCCGGCCGCCGCCGTCGCGGCCGATGATCTGCAGATAATGAAACTGCGTCGTGTTGTAGTAGAACGCCAAGCCGGCGGATTGCTGGAAGGTCCGCGGCTGGAATTCCAACCGCGTGGAGACCTGGCAATGGTGGTGCAAAACCCGGAAGCCAACCAGGCTTTGGTCAAAGGTCGCGAGCAGGGAGTAGCGACCGCGCAGGCGCAGAAACCCGGGACGCGCGCTGAGGCTCAGCCAGGATTCGGCCGGAGGTTCGCGCAACACGCTCCAGTGTGGATCCAAGGCCGGTGCGGCAAAGTCGTCCGTAAATTCCGGCAGGTAGGGACGCGCGGTCACTCGCGGGATTACCACCGTCGGACTAGGCAAATTGCCACCGCCGGCCAGTTGCGGCCACTGGCCGGTGGGCCAGCTGATGGCCTGCAGGGCGGTTTCCCGCCCGAGCAGGCAGCGCCGGTGCGCGCCCAGCGGCCGACTGCACAGGTGCGCCAGATACCAGCGGCCCTCAGGCGTCTCGACCAGCGAACCATGCCCGGCCTTTTGCAACAGCGCATCGGGTTGGTGCGCCGCCGTCAAAAGCGGATTGTGCGGCGCGACTTCGTAGGGTCCGGCCAAAGCCCGGGAACGGGCGACGGTAACGGCGTGGGCTTCGCCCGTGCCTCCTTCCGCTGTGACGAGATAGTAATAGCCGTCCTTGCGATAGATATGCGGGCCCTCCGTAAGTCCCATGGCCGTGCCGGCAAAGATCAGGGCGGGTTCGCCGAGCAGCGCGCGCGTTGGGTGGTGATACTCCTGCAGGACGATGCCGGCGAACTGGTTGCGGTCAGGCCTCCGGTCCCAACGCTGGTTGACGAGCCATTTCCGACCGTCCTCATCGTGAAACAGCGAAGGATCGAAGCCGCTGCTGTTGAGCGGGATCGGATCGCTCCAGGGTCCGGTAATCGTCCGAGATGTGACAAGATAATTGCGCGTATCCTTGGCGAAACCGTTGAAGCCCCGGACATCCGAATAGGTCAGCCAGAAGATGCCGTCCGAATAGCTCAGCGCCGGCGCCCAGATGCCGCCGGAGTCCGGCACTCCCCGTAAATCCAGCTGAGACCGACGGGCCAGCGCGTGGCCGACCAGACTCCAGTTGGCCAGATCCCGGGAGTGATGGATGCGGATGCCCGGCCACCACTCGAAGGTCGACGTGGCGATGTAGTAATCGAGTCCAACACGGATGATGGAGGGATCGGGATGAAACCCGGGAAGAATAGGATTCTGGACTAATGTCATGCCGTTCGAGTGTTGGTAAGAAAGTGCGCATCGTCGCTGGCGATGCACACCCGTCCACTGATGAACACCAGTGCAGTCTGGTGAATCAGAACCGCACGCCGTAGGTCAACTTGGCGCTGAGTGGCGAGGAATAGATCAGGCCATACTGGTCCGTATCATTCAAAACGTTCGCGATGTTGAGCTGCACGTAGTGTTTTCCGCGACGCTCACCCTTCCAATCGTAGCGGACCATAGCATCGACGTTGTAGCGCGGCTGGGTATACAAAACCAGGAGTTCACCTTTATCGTCGAAGACATTCTGACCGGCGCCGTGCGTAACGCCGGAGAAGTACTGGCGCTTAGATTCCCAATATCCTCCTAAACCGACAGAAAGCCCATCAAGGCTTCCTTCGAAGCGGTAGTTGGCCCAAATATCAAAACGGTACTTCGGCGTATCGTCGCCAGCCGCTTGGCCAGCGGACGTACGAGTCTCAGTTTTGGGGCCGGACGTAGCCGTGCTGGGCGTGCCATATATCTCGCTACGAGGCAGACCAAATGTGCCCCATGAAGCGTTGTGGAAATTCCACACCGGCCACCGGTCCTGAAGGTGCGGATAGGCCATCCATTGCCCAAAGTTTACACGCTGAACTTCTGTTACCGCGCCGTTCACGACAAACTGCAAATTATCGGAAGCTTTGATCAACACCTGCGCATCATATCCCTTGGACTCATCGGTCAGAAGTAATGTTGCATTGGTAGAGCCGCTACCGTGGAAAGCCATGGTGTCCATAGTAGCGTTGTTTACCAGTGGATCCGAGCCATCAAGACCGATATAAAGAAAGCCTGGCCAAGCCGCGCCAAAGTCGCCGTCAATCGTTGCGAATGCGGTGTCCATGTAGGCCGTACCGGCAGGCTTTGTGGCATTAACGTGCCACACACCGCTGCCGTCGCGGAACGCCGCACCGGCGGCGACTGCATTGTTCCATGCTGCAACGACCGCGGGCTGATCCAGCGTCGGAAGACCGGTTCCCTTGTAGGGAACGCCTCCATTACTGCCGCCCGAACCAGCAGAGGTTGGCGTGAAATTGGCAAGATTGAACACAATATCCTTGGTCGGGTCGAATCGCGGTTTACCCAAGGTGACAGGGGAAAACCAAGGTGCGCCTACGAAGCCTGTCTTCGTGATCTTGAAGCGGCTCACGGTGCCGGAAATACGTCCATTAAATAAATCAAACTTTAATCCGATCTCCTTGCTCTTCGCTATGCTAGCTCCCGCAGGCGCGCCCGTGTCCGGCAGCAATTTTCCCGAGAAGTTTGGTTGTAGACCCTCCGATTGCAGGGCATAGATCGAAACCGCTTTCGTAATCTGAAAGCTTAGGCCTTTCTGATAAGTTTGTTCCTTTTGGGTATCGGCTCGATTTGCGGAGACGACCGGAGTGGCCCCGGGAGAGATTATACCAATGCTGTTATTGGCCGTATCAAGGATATCGCGGCGCACCCCCATAAGCACAAGTAGTCGGTTATCCAGAAACTTTCCTTGATAGCTGGCATAGAAGGCTTCGTCGGTAGATTCATAGCTAGCGAAACTGTTTTTATGAATCCCAAGATCGGGCTTGCCATCACCCTGTGTGCCGAACCGCAGCGGGCTAACGTCCAGCGGTGCACGGTAGTTGTAGCCCCCGAAGGTGGCCCCGGAGTTGCTATCAACCACTCGGTTGATATCGGAGTAACCCACAAGCACCTGGTTATCGAAACGTAACCATTTGCTGGCAGATGAGAAAAGCTCTACCCCCGCGGTAATCTCCGCGCGGAATTGCTTGCCTGTGTTTTCCTCATCAGCGCGGGTCCAGTTGTATTGAATGATCGAGCCCGGTATTTCACCGTATTGATTGCCGCTGGTGCCACGAGCGGGATCAAGCACATTAAGGAAGATCGTCTGTCGCAACGCGGCAGGACCAACGTTGGTGAAAAGTTGCGCCTGGACATCGCGGGTCTGCATATTGCTGGTTGAATAGTTGTAGCCCACTAGCAGGTGGACTCGCTTGTAAAGTTCCTGGGTCAACTTAAGCAGTGCATTGTCGGCCTGCGAGTTGAGGTAGGTGTCTGGCCCCGTCACACGAAAAGTTTCCGGATCTTCGCCTGGGGGCGTGAACAGCGCGCCATGCTCATTTCTGTCGCTATTGATTCCCACGTTGGCGACAGAGCGCAATCGGCGCGCACCCATACCACCGATATGTTGATCACCGTACTCAGCGTCAAAGTAGACCTCAGTTTTTGATGTGGGGCGCCAGAGAACCACAGGGGAAATGAAATAGTGATGCTGTTTGTAATAATCAGTAGAATCCTCTGCCGCTTGGAGCGCTCCAGAAACTCGATACGTCAATTTCTTATCCTTTGATACTGGACCCGACACGTCAAACTGCCCACGCATCAGGTTATCCGTGCCATACGTGAAGTCGTATCCGGAAGTGCGCTGCTCAGAGGGGCGCTTGACGAGGTAGTTAACCACGCCACCAAAATTACCTATACCATAGAAAAGGGCTGCGGGACCGCGTACCACCTCGACACGGTCGATGTTGACCGAGTCGGTGGAGTTCTGGCGGATGAAGCCGTCGCGCAGAGCGTTGTCGGTCACAAAGCCGCGCAGCTTGATCTGAACGGCGTTGGGGTTGGCGGTGACGCCCTCCGGGTTATTGACGCCGCCTGGTCCCTGGTAGACGTTACCACCAAAGTTCGAAAGATCGTTCTGCGAGGTCAGGATAATGCCGGAACTGTATTTGAGGGCCGAACGTAGGTCAGTGGCACCCGTATCGTCCAAGAACTGCCGGGTGATCACCTCGATCGGCATCGGTGTGTCCTTGATGGGCGTGTTGAGGCGCGTGCCGGAGATGGAGTTGGTGGCGCGATAACCCGTGTCGGCCTCCGAGGTCACGACGAAGGGCGAGAGGATGACGACTTCGTCATCGGTGGTCTTGGCGGCACCGGCCGTGGCGGCCGTTTGCGCGAGAAGATTCGCCGGGGAGACCGAGGCGAAGCCGAGGCAGATCAGGAATGTAACATGCGCACGCGGCGCCTTTGGATTCAACGATTTCATGGGTGGGGTGTTTGGGTTTGGCGATCGAGCCGGTGTTCTTCGTGCAGCGCGGGGAACACTGCGACAACAGCTCTTGGGGTGGGTCACCGCGATTTGCGGCGTGTCATCTGTCAGGTCCTGAAATCTTCAGGTCAAATTTTAAGTGCACAGACAATACAGATTAATAATCCAATATTTCGACTCCGTATTAATTTACTATTGTCTATTATATAGTTCTTTACGATACTTAGTGATTTGTTACTTTATATATGTGCGCATTATACAGTGATTATGTGCACATGCTTTCCTGTTGCTTTCTGCGCTCTGCGCCGTGTTTCCTCTGTCGCCCGCCCTTACCTCCTAAATGAAGAAAACCAGCCAGAAACAGCTCGCACGATTGCTGAATATTTCGCGCACAACGGTTTCGCGGAGCCTTTCAAATCACCCGGCCATTCATCCTGAAACGCGGGCAAAAGTGCAGTCCTTGGCCGGCAAGCTTGGCTACAATAAAACGCCCACCCGCGTCATCCGCCGCAGCAAACAAAGCCGGCCCCTGCAGATCGGCGTGCTGATCGGAATGCCCAGTGTGAACCTTGGCATGGCCACGTTCCCCGCCGTGCTGCAAGGGATCCGCGACCGAGCCGCCATTGATCGCGTGGCGGTCGCTGTCATCAACCAGGATCCCACCGGCCTCACCGCGGAAAACCTCCGCCAGCCCGTGTTCCAGCAGATCCGGGCCAGCGACTGGCGTGGCGCCATCCTCATCTACCCCTTTGCACCCGAAGTGGTGGACCAGATCTCCCACAAGATCTCAACGATCTCGGTCCTGACCGAATATGACCACCTCCAAATCGACACGGTGGACACCGACCACTCGGACATCATCGGCGTGATCGGGCGTCTGGCCCGGCTCGGACACCGTCGGATCGGATTCGTCACCTGGCATTACACGGTGGGCGGGCGCTGGGCTTCACGCCGTTTCGCCTCCTACGCCGAGGGCATCTTCCAGCACGGCTTGAACTTCGACCCGGCCTGGACTGTCAATATCCACCAGGAACAAACGGTGCTGACCAATCCAAGCGAGGTTGCGGACTACGTGGCCCATCAGACGAGAGTGGCCGGAGTCACGGCTTGGGTTTGTGCCGCCGATCACCAAGGCTACCAACTCATAGCCGACCTTCGCGTCCGTGGGATTGATGTGCCCAAGGATTGTTCGATCACCGGTTTTGACGGGATCGCACCACCGCCCGGTATGCCCCAGTTAACCACCCTCGCCGTCGCACACGCCGACATTGGCGCCTCGGCGGTGAGCCGGTTGCTCAATCGGATTCTCCACCCCACCTCGCCAAGGAGAAAGATCCTCGTCGAAACCAACCTGATTGAAGGTTCGACCATAGCCGCACCTCCCAAGCGCTTACCATAACTTCACCCACCGCAATCCGATTCTTATGAACCTCAAAATTAAACGTTCTTATTTTCCCCGCGTCCCGCGTATCGCCTACGAGGGCACCCGCTCGCCCAACCCGCTGGCTTTCCGTCACTATAATCCGGACGAGGTCATCGACGGCCGGACCATGTCCGCCCACCTGCGCTTCTCCATCGCCTACTGGCACACGTTCCGCGGCACCGGCTCCGATCCGTTCGGGCCGGGCACGATCAACCGCCCCTGGGAGCAGGGCTCCGACCCGGTCTCCATCGCCAAGGTGCGCCTGGACGCCGCTTTCGAGTTCTTCCAGAAGATCCGCGCGCCGTTCTGGTGCTTCCATGACCGCGACATCGCGCCCGAGGGCCGCACGCTGGCAGAGTCGAACAAGAACCTCGACGCCGTAGTCGCTCATGCCAAATCGCTCCAGAAGGCCACGGGCGTAAAGCTCCTCTGGGGCACGGCCAACCTCTTCTCCCACCCGCGCTATATGTGCGGCGCGGCGACCAACCCCGATGCCCACGTCTTCGCCTACGCCGCCGCGCAGGTGAAGAAGGCTCTCGACGTCACGAAACAACTCGGCGGCGAGAACTATGTCTTCTGGGGCGGCCGGGAAGGTTACGAGACGTTGCTCAACACCAACCTGAAGCGCGAGCAGGACCACCTCGCGGCCTTCCTGCACCTGGCCGTGGACTACGCGAAGCGCATCGGCTTCAAGGGCCAGTTCCTCATCGAGCCGAAGCCGAAGGAGCCCACAAAACACCAATACGACTTCGATGTCGCCAGTGGCATCGCCTTCCTCCGCACCTACGGTCTCGAAAAACACTTCAAGTTCAACATCGAGACCAACCATGCCACACTCGCCGGCCACACCTTTGAGCATGAGATCGAGGTCGCATCCTCGCAGGACATGCTCGGCTCGATCGACGCCAACACCGGCGACCTGCTCCTCGGCTGGGACACCGACCAGTTCAACACCAACGTCAAGGAGCTCACGCTCGCAATGGTCTCCATCCTGCGCGCCGGCGGTCTCGGCACCGGCGGCTTCAACTTCGACGCCAAGCTCCGCCGCCCGTCGATCGACCCCGAGGATCTCTTCCACGCCCACATCGGCGGCATGGACGCCTACGCCCTGGCCTTTAAACTCGCTCGCCGCATCCTCGCCGAGGGCAAGTTCGAGAACTTCGTCGCCGCGCGCTACGCCAGCTACGACACGGGCTACGGCCGGGACATCGAGACCGGCAAGGCCAGCTTCAAGTCGCTCGAGAAACTCGTCCGCACCAAGCTCGGCGAACCCAAGCCGCGCTCCGGCAAACAGGAATACCTGGAAAACCTGCTCAACACCTATCTCCATGGCTGAATTCCGTCGCATTCGCTACCGGCGCGACCCGGCGGTCGAGCTGCGCACGCGCGCCCTGCGTCTGGTCGTCGTCACCGGACGCGGCCCGCGCATCGCCCACCTCAGCCAGCCCGGCGGCGCCAACCTCCTCCTCTGGGCCCCGGGCAAATACCGCCGCAACCAGTGGGATCTCCTCGGCGGTCATCGCTTGTGGTTGACCCGTCCCGGCGCCGATGAGTCCGAAGAAACCTATTTTCCCGACCTGCGCCGTTGTCTCGTGGAGATCAAACGCGGCGCCCTCACCGTCACCACACCGCGCGATCCGGCCACGCGGCTGGTGCGCGGCCTGACGATCCGGGTGCTGGCGGCTGACCGCCTGGAGGTGGAGCACTTCGTCCGCAACGAATCGGACATGCTTTGGAGCGGCGGGCTCTGGGGTCTGACTTGCACCGTGCCCAACCGCACAACGACCTACACCATCCCGCTGGCGGACGGCTCGGCCTGGGACACGGCGGGCATGACCTTTTTCAAAAAATGGGGCGGCTCGCACACCGGCGCCTACAACGATCCGCAGTTCACCCTCACCGCCGACGGTGTCGTGCTCCGGGCCCAAGGCACGGAGAACAAGCGCGCTTTTCGGGCTGCGCCGGGCATCATCGCGATGCACGACCCCGACCGCCGTGTTTTGTTCGCGAAGCGTTCGCTGTTTCTTCCCGGAGCGGACTATCCGCTGGCCTCCAATCTGGCCGTCTACACCGGCCCCGGTTCCTTCATGGTCGAAATGGAAACCATGAGCCCGCACGCCACCCTTCGGCCGGGCGAGGGGCTGACCCATGCGGAATGCTGGGTCCTGCGGGCCGCCCCCAAACGGGTGCCCGGCGCGCGCCGGCTCGCCGGCCTCTTCGCCTGACGGCCATGAGTATTTTCCTCGGCATCGACAGCGGCACGCAGAGCACCAAGGCCGTCGCGCTCGACCTCGATCGCGGCAAGGTGATCGCCGAAGCCCGCGCACCGCACCGGCTCATCGCCGGCCTGCCAGCCGGCCACCGGGAACAGCATCCGGAGGACTGGACGCGCGCCCTTGACCGCGTGCTGCGGGAACTGGTGGCCAAAATAGACCGTTCCCGGGTGCGCGGCCTCGGCGTCTCCGGCCAGCAGCATGGCTTTGTGCCGCTCGACGGGAACGGGGCGGTCATCCGCCCCGCCAAACTCTGGTGCGACACCTCGACGACCGCCGAATGTGCTGAGCTGACGAAAAGACTCGGCGGCGACAAAGCCGTCGTTCGCGAAACCGGCCTGCCTTTTTTGCCGGGTTACACCGCCCCGAAGATTCTTTGGTTGAAGAAACATGAGCCGGAAAACTGGCGCCGTCTCCGGCATATCCTGCTGCCCCACGACTACCTCAATTTCCACCTGACCGGAAATTATTTCATGGAGCACGGCGATGCCTCCGGCACCGCGCTCATGGATGTGCGCCGCCGCCGCTGGTCGTCGCGCGTGCTGGCCGCCATCGACCGCGATCTTGGTGACTATCTGCCGCCGCTGACCTCCTCGCGCGCGGCGGCTGGAGAACTGTTGCCGCCGCTTGCCCGGCGTTATGGTTTTCGCGCCGGGGTCCTCGTCTCCGCCGGCGGCGGCGACAACATGATGGGCGCCATCGGCACCGGCAACGTCACCCCCGGGGTCGTCACCTGCTCGCTCGGCACCAGCGGCACCATCTACGCCTACAGCGCCAAACCGGTGGTGGATCCACGCGGCGAGATCGCCGCCTTCTGCGACTCCACGGGCGGCTGGCTACCGCTGCTCTGCACGATGAACGTCACGGGTGTCACCGAGCAGGTGTGCGCGTTGTTCGGCTGGACACACGCGCAGCTGGAGCGCGCCGCCGCCCGTGCCCCGGCCGGCGCCGACGGCCTGCTGCTGCTGCCTTACCTCGACGGCGAACGCACGCCCAACCTTCCGCACGCCACCGGCACGCTCACCGGGCTCACACGCCGCACGTTCATGCCCGGGTATTTGGCCCGCGCCGCCTATGAGGGCGTGGCGTTGAACCTCAACTACGGTCTCCAGCGCCTGCGCGCGCTCGGCATCAAACCGACCGAGATCCGCCTCACCGGCGGCGGCGCAAAATCGGCGCTGTGGCGCCAGATTCTCGCCGACGTGTTCGGAGTGCCCGTGGTCAAAATGGTGTCTGACGAATCCGCTGCCCTTGGTGCCGCTTTGCAGGCGGCTTGGACCTTGCGCTCCAGGAATGTTTCACCGACTGACTATCGATCGCTGACCCGACGGGTGGTGAAGGTTTCTGAGGCCACCCGGTGCCATCCCAACCGGGTTGATTCCTCGCGGTATGCAGAAAGGCAAAGCTGGATGCTTCATCTGACGAAACCGTTGGCTGATTCGGTTGCCTAGCCCCGCCGCAGAAAATCGGGTCGTAACCCGAAGTTCCCGCGCCCGGCCGCCGTGAAGCGTCGGGGTAGGGGACGCCTTTCTATTTGTCGCGGCCGGGTTTCTGCCGGAATTCCTCGCTCTGCCGTAACGCGTCGCGCACATCGCCCTCGGTCCAGTCTTTTTCCAGCAGGTTGCGGCGGTGGTGCTTCAGGCCGGTGGGGTCGGGTTCCCGGCCCAGCACATCCAGATAGGCCCGGCGGATGATGCGGTCCGCGCCTTCGCGGCGGAATTCGTCGCTCCGCCGGAGGTGGTCACGCACCATGCGTTCGGTCCAGCCCTGGTTGATCATCAGGCTGCGGTAGGTGCGCTGGCCGCTCGGGTCGGGCGCACGCGCCAGCAGATCCAGATAGGCGCGTTTAATGACGGTGTCGGGCTCCTCGCGCGAATCGTCGCGCCGCTGCATCTCAACCCGGAGGGAGGAGATGCGATCGTTCCAGCTGGCGGACCCGCTGCCGGGGAGCAACCGGCCCGTGAGATCACGGACGTTCTCGGTCAGGCGCATCACGTCACCGCGGAACCGGGCGTCGGGATAAACGTAGATCTCAGCTCCGCCCTCGACCCGGATGGAAGAGATGCGGTCATTAATTTTGCCCCCGTTTTGAAAAGTCAGCCCGGAGAGGTTTTCCACTATCTCCCCGGCATAGATCACGAGGCTGTCGCCGCCATATTCCGCGTCTTGATACAGAATCACCCGGGGGCCGCGGTAGCGGCTGTGCTCCGGTCCCCGTTCCTCCGGTTCGCGGCGGGGCTGGGCCAGCGCGGCAGTGGTGACCAGCAGGCCGATAAGCAACCCGTGGAGTCTCGTATTCATGTCGGTGAGACGCTGCTCGGGTCTGATATATTCAACTTGTTCCCCGGAAACCAGCCGGCAATTACACGGCGAGTTGCGGCCGGGTCGGTTCAGGCCAATCAACATGATAAAATTTTCCCCGGGGCTGGTCGACCCGCTCGTAGGTATGGGCACCGAAGTAGTCGCGCTGGGCTTGGAGCAGGTTGGCGGGCAGGCGAGCCGAGCGGTAGCTGTCGTAGTAGCTGAGCGCCGAGAAGAACGTCGGGGCGGGCACGCCGCACTCGGCCGCGAGCGACACCACCTTGCGCCAGTTGGCCTGCGCCTTCTTCACCGTCTGGTTGAAATAGGGGTCGAGCAGCAGGTTCGCGAGGTCGGGCTTCCGGGCGTAGGCCTCGGTGATCTTCTGGAGAAACGCGGCGCGGATGATGCAACCGCCGCGGAAAATCTGGGCGATCTCGCCGAAGTTGAGCTTCCAGCCATATTCCTGCTGGGCGGTGCGCATCAACTGGAAGCCCTGCGCATAAGAGCAGATCTTCGAGCAGTAGAGCGCGTCGTGGATGGCCTGCACGAGGGCCTTCTTGGAGCCACGGTATTTCTTGCCCGGGCCTTTCAAAATCTTCGACGCCGCCACGCGCTCATCCTTGATGGCGGAGATGCAGCGGGCGAACACGGCCTCGGCGACCGTCGGGGCGGGCACACCCATGTCGAGCGCGTTGGTCGAGGTCCATTTGCCGGTGCCTTTCTGGCCGGCGGTATCGAGCACGATATCCACGAAGGCCTTTTTCTTGGTCACCGGATCCTTCTGTTGCAAAATATCGGCCGTGATCTCGATCAGGAAGCTGTCGAGGGCCCCGCGGTTCCACTCGGCGAAAATCTCCGCCTGCTCGGCCGGCTTGAGGCCGAGGAGGCCGGACATCAGGGCGTAGGCCTCGCAGATCATCTGCATGTCGCCATACTCGATGCCGTTGTGGACCATCTTCACGTAGTGGCCCGCGCCGTTATCGCCGATATAGGTCGTGCAGGGCACGCCGCCGGAAATGGGTTTGCCGGGGGTGGCGCCCACGAGGGGTTTGCCGGTCTGGGCGTCCACCTTGGCCGCGACCGCCTCCCAAATGGGCTTCAGCTCGAGCCAGGCGTTGAACTCGCCGCCGGGCATCAGGGAGGGGCCGAAACGCGCACCCTCCTCGCCACCGGAGACGCCGGAGCCGATGAAGCGCAGGCCTTTTTCCCGCAGCGCCTTTTCGCGGCGGATGGTGTCGGTCCAGAGGGCGTTGCCGCCGTCGATGATGATGTC
>JANNDM010000034.1:0-14422 GCA_031387725.1 Verrucomicrobiota bacterium
GCCGGTCTCGCGGATCTCCTTCACGCGGGTGCGGATGCTCTGGCCCTTGGCGGTGAGCAGCATCACCTCGTCGGTGTCGCGGACGCTGAGCGCGCCGGCGACGCTGACGGAGCCGTCCTCGGGGAGGTCGATGGCGATGACACCGGTGCCGCCGCGCGAGATGAGGCGGTAGTCCTCGAAGGGCGTGCGCTTGCCGATGCCGTCCTCGCGGGCGATGAGCAGGCGGGCCTGGGCGTCGCAGACCTCGACGGCCTTGACGTAGTCGCCGTCATACTTGAAGCGCATGCCGGTGACGCCGACGGTGTCGCGGCCCTGGTCGCGGAGATCCGCCTCGACGAAGCGGACGGCCTGGCCCTTGGCGGAGACAAGGACGACCTCGTTCTCGCCGTTGGTCAGGACGCAGCCGATGAGGGTGTCTCCCTCCTCGAGCTTGATGCCGCGCAGGCCGGACTCGCGGGTGGCGTTGGCATAGTCGCCGAGGTTGGTCTTCTTGGTAATGCCGTTCTTGGTGGCCATCACGATATGGTTGGTCTCGGCAAAATCCTGCACACAGACCATGGCGGCGATCTTCTCGCCGGCGTTGAGGCGGAGGAAGGAGGAGACGGACTTGCCCTTGGCGGTGCGGGTGCCCTCGGGGATGTCGTAGATCTTCTTGGCCAGGCACTGGCCCGTGCTGGTGAAGTAGAGCACGTAGTCGTGCGTGGAGGCGGTGAACAGGGTCTCGACGAAATCCTCCTCGTAGGTCTCGGCGCCGATGACGCCCTTGCCGCCGCGCTTCTGGGCGCGATAGGAGGCGACGGGGGTGCGCTTGATGAAACCGAGATGCGAAACCGTGATGACGCAGCCTTCGTTGGGGATGACGTCTTCCATGCGCAGCTCGCCCTCGATGTCGAGGATCTCGGTGCGGCGGGGCGAGGCGTATTTGTCGCGGAGGACGAGCAGCTCGGACTTGATCAGCGCGAGGAGCTTGGCCTCGGAATTAAGGATGCCCGTGAGCTCCTCGATGAGCTTCATGAGCTCGAGGTATTCCGCCTCAATCTTGCCGCGCTCCAGGCCGGTGAGCTGGTAGAGACGGAGCTCAAGGATGGCATTGGTCTGAATCTCGGAGAGCGGATACTTCGCCATCAGGCGGACCTTGGCCTCGTCACGGTTGGTCGAGGCGCGGATGATCCTCACGAAGTCATCCAGGTTATCGAGGGCGATGATGTAGCCTTCGAGGATGTGGGCGCGGGCCTTGGCCTGGTTCAGACGGAACTGGGTGCGGCGCGTGACCACGTCGCGGCGGTGGTCGATGTAACACTCCAGGAGTTCCTTGATGTTCATCTGCTTGGGCCGCTTCTTGTCGAGGGCCAGCAGGATGACACCAAAGGAGGATTCGAGGGCGGTCTTCTGGTAAAGCTGGTTGATGACGATCTGGGACTGCTCGCCGCGCTTGAGCTCGATGACGATGCGGGTGTTCTCGTCGGACTCGTCGCGGAGGTCGCGGATGCCGTCGATCTCCTTCTCGCGGACGAGCTCGGCGATGCGCAGCACGAGGGTGGCGCGGTTCACGTTGTAAGGGATCTCGGTGATGACGATCTGCTCGCCGCCGCCCTTGAGCTCCTCGGTGTGGGCTTTGCCGCGGGTGCGGACGATGCCGCGGCCGGTGGTGAGGTAGGATTTGATGCCGGCGCGGCCGTTGATGTAGCCGCCGGTCGGGAAATCCGGGCCGGGGATGTAGGTGATCAGCTCGTCGACCGTGATGCCGGGGCGGTCGATGATGGCGCAGGCGGCGTCGATGATCTCGGTGAGGTTATGCGGCGGGATGTTGGTCGTCATGCCGACGGCGATGCCGGTCGAGCCGTTCATCAGCAGGTTCGGCAGGGCGGCGGGGAGGACGGTCGGCTCGGTGGTGGACTCCTTGTAGTTGGGCGCGAAGTCGACGGTGTCCTCCTCGATGTCCTTGAGAAGTTCCTCGGCGATGTCGCGCAGGCGGGCCTCGGTGTAGCGGTAGGCGGCCGGCGGGTCGCCGTCCACGGAGCCGAAGTTGCCCTGCGGGTCGATGAGCTGGTAGCGCATGACCCAGTTCTGCGCGAGGCGGACGAGCGTGTCGTAGACCGAGGAGTCGCCGTGGGGATGGTAGTTCTTGAGCACCTCGCCGACGACGCCGGCGCACTTGTCGAAGGGCCGGTTGTGGACGAGGCCCTCGCGCAGCATCGCGTAGAGGATGCGGCGCTGGACGGGCTTCAGGCCGTCGCGGGCGTCGGGCAGGGCGCGCGAGATGATGACCGACATCGAATAATCGATGTAGGCCGTCTGCATGATGTCGGTGATGTTGGCCGAGGAGAGTTTTTCGTTCGCGGTATACACGGGGGTGGCGGAAAGGGAGTGAGGGAGTGAGGAAAGGGGCTCGGGGGTGCGGCGGATTTTCCTGATCCCTTATGCCCTCATTCCCTGCTGGGATCAGACGTCCAGATACTGGACGTTGAGGGCGTTGTCCTCGATGAACTGGCGGCGGGGCGGGACCTCGTCGCCCATGAGGAGGGTGAAGAGGGCGTCGGCCTTGGCGGCATCATTGATGCTGACCTTGAGCAGGCGGCGGTGATCGGGGTCCATCGTGGTTTCGTAGAGCTGCTTCGGGTTCATTTCCCCGAGACCCTTGTAGCGCTGGATGGAGAGGCCCTTGCGGCCGTTGGCGCGGATCTGGGCGACGATTTCGAGCGGGGAGAACAGCCCGGTCTTGGCCTCGGTCTTGGTGCCGGCGTTCTCGGTGAACGTGTAGCGGGCCAGCTCGGTCGGCGCGAACTGGGTGGTGTCGAGGCCGGCCTTGGCGAGGGCCTTGAGCAGTTTGGTCATCTCGGTGGACTCGAAGATCTCATGAATGGTGACGCGGCGGGTAACCGGCAGCGGTGCCGTGGTGCTGCCCGGAGCGGCGCTGTTGAGCTCGGCATCAAGTCCGGCCTGCCTGAGAAAGGCCGCGCGGGCCTTGTCGTCGCCCAGGAATTCGTGCGACTCCTTGTTGCCCTCGCGGACGCGGGCAATGTAGCGCGGCAACTCGTGCGTGTTTTTTTCCTGCTGGTCGAGGTATTCGGCGAGCGCGGCGCCGTGGCGGGTGATGCCGTGCCCGAGCTTCTCCAGGGCGCCGAGCATCTCAATGATCTGGTCGATGGCGGCGGGGGCGAAGACATGCGCGTCGCTCACGCGGGCGAGCACAATATCCTCGGAACCGAGCTCGAGGAGGATGCGGTTGAGCTGTTCGTCGTTGTCGACGTATTGCTCGCGCTTCTTGCGCTTGATCTTGTAGAGCGGCGGCTGGGCGATGTAGACGTAACCCCGCTCGATGATGCCCTTCATCTGCCGGTAGAGGAAGGTGAGGAGGAGGGTGCGGATGTGCGAGCCGTCCACATCGGCGTCGGTCATGATGATGATGCGATGGTAGCGGGCCTTGTCGGCGTTGAAGGCGGATTCGTCCTCGCCGGTGCCGATGCCGGTGCCGATGGCGGTGATGAGGGTGCGGATTTCCTCGTTGTTGAGAACCTTGTCGAGCTGGGCCTTCTCGGAGTTGATGAGCTTGCCGCGGAGCGGGAGGATGGCCTGGTAGCGGCGGTCGCGGCCCTGCTTGGCGGAGCCGCCGGCGGAGTCACCCTCGACGATGTAGAGCTCGCAGATGGCCGGGTCCTTCTCGGAGCAGTCGGCCAGCTTGCCGGGGAGGCCGCCGCCGTGCAGGGCGCCCTTGCGGATGGTCTCGCGGGCCTTGCGGGCCGCCTCGCGGGCGCGGGCGGCGGTCATGGATTTTTCCACGATCCGCTTGGCGACGCCGGTGTTGCTCTCGAAATAGAACATCAGGCCCTCGTAGGCGATGGAGCCCACGATGCTCTCGACCTCGGGGGAGAGAAGCTTGACCTTGGTCTGCGACTCAAATTTCGGGTCGCTGTGCTTGATGGAGATGACGGCGGCGAGGCCTTCACGGACGTCGTCACCGGTGATCTGGGGATCCTTGTCCTTGAGCAGATTGTTCGCCTTGGAAAACTGGTTGATGGCGCGGGTCAGGGCGCTGCGGAAGCCGGAGAGGTGCGTGCCACCGTCCGGGTTATGAATGGTATTGGTGTAGCAGAGGACGAGGTCGTTGTAGGAATCGTTGTATTGGAGGACGATCTCGGCGTGGATCTCGGCCGGCTTGTCGTCGAGGGTGGTGGTGAGCTCCTTGGCGATGCGAATGGGCGCGGGGTGGAGCGCGGCCTTGCCGGTGTTGATCTGCTTCACGAACTCGACGACGCCGTTCTTGTAGAGAAAGACCTCGACTTTGGGCGTGGTCGGCCGCTCGTCGGTGAAGGTGATCTCGAGGCCGGAGTTGAGGAAGGCGAGCTCGCGCAGGCGTTGGCCGATGCGGTCGGTCTGGAAGACCGTGGTGTCGCGGAAAATCTCGGCGTCGGGCTTGAAGGTGATGAGCGTGCCGGTGCCCTTCGCCTTGCCGATGACCTCGAGCTTTTTCACGGTCTGGCCGCGCTCAAACTTCATGTGGTGCACCTGGCCGCCGCGCGAGACCTCGACCTCAAACCACTCGGACACGGCGTTGACGCACTTGGCGCCGACGCCGTGGGTGCCGCCGGAGAATTTGTAGCCGCCCTGGCCGTATTTGCCGCCGGAGTGGAGGGTCGTCAGCACGAGTTCGACGCCGGGCAGGCCGCTGTCCTTGTTCAGGTCGACCGGGATGCCGCGGCCATTGTCGCGGATGCTGATGGAGCCATCGACGTGGATGGCGACCTCGATCTTGGCGCAATGTCCGGCGAGATGTTCGTCGACGGAGTTGTCCAAAACCTCGGAAACACAGTGGTGCAACGCGCGCTCGTCGGTGCCACCGATATACATGCCGGGCTTCTTGCGGACGGCCTCCAGCCCCTTGAGTTGACCCAATTTATTGGCGTCGTAGTCGGCGGCGGCGGCGTTGGATTTGGCGAGAGTGGAGGCTTCTTCGGAGGCGGACATTTAGGTCGAAAATGGGTTGAAAAAATGTCTTGGAAAACGCTTGGGCCGACAAGGGTTTTCTCGCGATATTTTGAGTTATTCTTTGCGTAAAAAACACATGCTTAAATCGTTTTCAGACAAAGAGTAAAAATAGTATCTTTTGGTTCAAAAAATAAGTCCGCAGCCAACCTGATTTTTGGGCCGGTATTTGCTGGAAAAACGGCAAAAAAAACGGCCGCGGCGGCCACGGAAAGTTTCGTTTGACCGAGCTAACCCGCACCGCAATGTCGCCGACATGGCTGCTCTCGATTTATCCAAGCTGCTGGCGCTCCAGGAATCCGACACGAAGCGCCTGGCGCTGGAGCAGCAACTGCACGCCGCGCCCCGGGAAGTCGCGGCCGTCGAGACCCGGATCGCGACCGAAAAAGCAGCCATCGAGACGGCGAAGGCCGAATGGCACGGGCTCGAGTCGAAGAAAAAGCTGCTCGAGGTGGAGATCAAAAGCGCCGAGGGTAAGGCGGCCAAATACCGCACGCAGCAGCTCGAGGTGCGCAAGAACGACGAATACAAGGCCCTCACGCATGAGATCGAGACCACCGAGGGCATCATCGGTGGCTTTGAGGAAGAGGAACTGAAGGTGATGTTTGCCATCGATGAAGCAAAGCAGCGTTTCGCCGCGGCCGAGGCCGAGCTGAAGGGGAACATTTCCGGTCACGAGGGAAAGATCCGCGCGCTGCGCGAGCGCGAAACCCAGTTGCAGGCCGAGTTGCAGGCCGCCCTGGTGGTGGTGGCGGCCGCCCGCCCGGAGGTGCCGGCCCCGCAATTAAAGATTTACGACCGTGTGGCGCTCAAGCCGGGGCACCCCGTCTGCGTGACGGTAAACGGCGGCCGCTGCGGTGGTTGCCACCTGAAGGTGCCGACGCACATCGAGGTGATGGCCCGGACCGGCTCGGAAATTGCCACTTGCGACCAGTGCGGCCGGGTGGTCTATTGGGCGTCCTAGTTTCGGAGCCAGATCTTCGCTCCGCGTTCTTTGAACCAGGAGAGGAAAGTCCGGACACCATAGGGCGGGATTCCCCGCGAAAGAGGGGGCAGGGCGCTTCAAGGCGTTTTGACGGAAAGTGTCACAGAGAATATACCGCCTCACGGGCCACTGTGGGGTAAGGGTGAAAAGGTGGGGTAAGAGCCCACCGCGTCCCGCGCGAGCGGGACGGCACGAAAAACCCAATCCGGTGCAAGACTAAATAGGGGACTCGGCGGCCCGTCGGACAGTCCCGGGTTAGTCGCATTCCGCGGCGTCGGCGCAAGCCGGCAGCCCGGAGAGGCCGCGCCTTCGGGCGCGCCTAGAGAAATGAAGATCACGGCACCGTTCGCGGTGCCCGACAGAATCCGGCTTACCGGCTGCGGAACTAGACCATACGCGGGGCGCGCTGCGACGAGCGGCGCGCCCCGCTCCATTTTCACAAGGCATCGCACCCGGGCGGCCCGGGAGGAAAGCGCTTGACTCACCGGGGGGATTTTGGGTCTTTCGCCCTTCCCAATTTTCCCACCACCATGGCCAATACCAAGTCCGCTATCAAAGCCGCGCGCAAATCGCTCCGCAACGCCGCGCGCAACCAGGCGATCAAGACCCGCCTCAAATCCCTCAGCAAGGCCGTCGCCAAGGCGGCCGCTGGCACCGATGCCGAGGCGGCCCGTGCGGCCGCCATCGCCTACAGCTCCGCGCTCGACAAGGCCGTCAAGAGCCATGTCATTCACCGCAATTCCGCGTCGAACCACAAGTCGCAGTGGGCGAAGCTGATCTTCGCGAAGAAATAAACGGTCCCCCTTGTAGATTTTCGCCCCGCGCGCCTCACCGCCGCGGGGCTTTTTGTGGGCGGGGACCGTATACTGAAACAAGTTGAGCCGCGCCCGGAACTCCCTGTTCATGGGAACCGCGTGGCATGAATCCCCGATTGCATCTCCTGGCTTGGGACCGACCGCTGCCGGCGCAGGCGGCGGCTTGGCTGGCGCAGGACTGGACCGGCGCCGGGCCACTCGATCTCTCAGGTCTGCTGGTAGTCGTGCCCACCAAGCAGTCGGGCCGGCGTCTGCGCGAAGCGCTCGCCGCCTACGCCGATGCGCGCGACCAGGCGGTTTTTCCGCCGCGCGTGGTGCCGCCGGAATCGTTGGCGACCCTCGGTGCGCCCACCGCCGGCGTCGCCTCCCGGCTGGCCAGCCAGTTGGCGTGGATCACGGTCTTGCGCGCCGTGCCGCTCGGCGAATTTCGCGCGGTGTTTCCGGTTGACCCGCCGGCGCGCGATTTCACCTGGGCCCGGCGGCTGGCCGGCCAGTTCCTGCATTTGCAGTCCACGCTGGCCGAGGCGGGTCTGCGCATGGCGGGCGTCGCGGCCCGGGCCGGCACCGATTTCCCCGAGGTTGCGCGCTGGGTGCAGCTCGCCCGGCTCGAGCAAAGCTACGATGCGGAATTGGCGGCGCGGCATCTGCGCGATGCCCAGGCCGCCAAGCTCGACTATGCGGCGTCGCCTTCGCTGCCGCCGGGGATCAAAAAGATCATCGTGCTCGCCACGCCCGATCCCTTGCCCTTGGTGATCGGGATGCTCGCCCGTCTCGCGGAACGTATGCCGGTCGAGATCGCCGTGTGCGGCCCGGCCGCCGAGCCGCGGGACACGCTGTTCGATGAATGGGGCCGGCCGCGGGCCGAGGTCTGGGCCAACCGTTTGCTGGAGTGGCAGGATTTCGAGCAGCGCGTGCGGCTCTGCCCGGATCCGGCGGCCCAAGCCGGTCAGATGGTGACGCTCGCGCAAGGATACGCCGCTCCCGAGGGACTGCTGGCGGTCGGGGTGGCCGATCCTGAGATCCTCGCGCCGCTTGAAAACGGGCTCGCTCGTGCCGGGGTGCCGACCTTCAACCCCGATGGCCGGCCGCGAAAACGCGATGGTTTGTATGCCCTGCTGGCCTTGCTGGCGGACTTCGCTGCGACCGCTGATTTTGTCCCGGCCGCGGCCCTGCTGCGGTGTCCCGCGGTGCTCGACTGGCTGGGCCGTCGCGAGGGCGCGGGATTTTCGCCGGCGAAACTGCTGGCGGAACTCGATGGGTTGCACGCCGGGCATCTCCCGCCGACCCTGGCGGCGGCGCGGGAGCACACGGCGGGATTTCCCGCCGTGACCGGAGCGTTGGCGGCGCTGGCCGAATTGCGCGTTGAGCTTACCCGGGGTGTATTTCCCGCCAACGCGCTGAGCGTGCTCCGGACGCTCTTCGCGGCGCCGCGGATCGCCGCGGATTCGCCGCTGGTGGAATCGGCCGCGGCGTGGCTGCTGGTGATGGATGAAACCAGTCGGGCGCTGGCGGCCTATCCCGGCCTTGCGCAGGCGGACGGTTGGGAGCTCGCCTTGGATGCTTTCGCCGCAGACAAGGATACGGCGGACAAGCCGGCGGGCGCGCTGGAGCTGAACGGCTGGCTCGAGTTGTTGTGGGAGGATGCGCCGCACCTCGTCGTGGCCGGCCTCAACGACGGCTCTGTGCCTCTTGCGCTCACCGTTAACACTTTCCTGCCGGAATCGTTGCGCGACCGGCTCGGACTCCAGACCAATGCCGCGCGTTTCACGCGCGATGCCTACCTGCTTGCAGCGCTGGGAGCGCGGCGGGCGAAGTCCGGCCGGCTCGACCTGCTGCTGGGCAAGGTGTCCGCCGCCGGCGAACCGCTGCGTCCCTCGCGGTTGTTGTTGCGCTGTGCGGACGCGGACCTGCCCCGGCGGGTCGGGTTTCTGTTCCGCAGCATCGAGACGGCCCAGGCCAGCCTGCCGTGGACGCGTGCGTGGACACTGCGACCGCGCCTCGCGCCGCCGCCGGCCAGGATTTCCGTCACGGCACTGCGCGACCACCTCGTGTGTCCGTTTCGCTTTTATCTGAAGCATGTGCTGCGCATGGAGCCGGTGGCCCTGGCGAAAGCGGAGCTCGACGCGCGGGACTTCGGCACGTTGCTCCACGCCGCGCTGCAGACGCTGGGCGAGGACGAGAAACTGCGAAGCTGTGCGGACGAGGCCGGGCTGCGCGCCGCCCTGCTGGGGGAGTTCGAGCGCAACGTCCGCGCGCGCTACGGCCCGGTGCTGACCCTGCCGCTCGTCGTGCAGTTCGAGTCGGCACGACAGCGGCTGCGGGCGGCCGCGTCGTGGCAGGCTCGCGAGGGCGCGGCGGGGTGGCGCATCGAGCGGGTGGAGTGGAGCTTTGCCCTGCCGCTCGGCGGACTGACGGTGCGCGGCAAGATCGACCGGCTCGACCGGCACGCCGATGGCCGCGTGCGGGTGCTGGACTACAAGACTTCGGATACGCCGGTGACACCCGTGGCGGCGCATCTCCGGCCGGTCGGGGCGGTTGACCGGGTGCCGGCCTGGGCGCGCGTCATGGTCGGGGGCAAGGAGCGCGCGTGGCGGGATCTGCAACTGCCGCTTTATCGACACGCCGTGGCGGCGGAATTCGGGGCGGGGGTGGCCTGCGGCTATTTCAACCTGCCGAAGGCGGCGGGCGGAACGGGCGTAAGCCTGTGGGAGGATTACACGCCGGAATTACAGGCGGCGGCCGAGGCTTGCGCCCGGCGGGTCGCAGCGGCGGTAGCCGGGGGAAATTTCTGGCCGCCGGCGGAACTGGGTCCGTTCGAAGACGAGGATTGGGCCGGGTTGCTGCACCACGGGGCGGCGGCGAGTGTGGCGGCGGATTGGGCACCGGGAGGTGCGAGGTGAAGACGCCCGGCCATGTGATGATCCTCGCCTCGGCGGGCTCGGGCAAGACCTACGCGCTCACGAACCGCTTTGTGCGGCTGCTGGCCGGCGGCGCCGCGCCCGAGCGGATCGTGGCGCTGACCTTCACGCGCAAGGCGGCGGGCGAATTTTTCGACGAAATCCTCCACAAGCTGGCGCGGGCGGCGGCCGACCCGGGCGCGGCTGAAAAACTGGCGGCGGAGATCGGCGCACCCCGGCTGCGGGCGGCGGATTTCCTGCGGCTGCTGCGGGCGGTGATCGAGGCGATGCCGCGGCTCAGTCTCGGCACGCTCGACTCGTTTTTTGCGCGGATCGTGCGGAATTTCCCTTTGGAACTGGGGTTGGGCGGTGAATTCACCCTGCTGGAAGAACCGGCGGCGCGCCAAGAACGCCGGCGGGTGCTGGCGCGGCTGTTCACGGCCGGCGGCGAACCCGACGCCGCGCAAAAAGATTTCATCGAGGCGTTCAAGCGCGCGACGTTTGGCGCGGAGGAGAAACAGCTGGCGCGCCGGCTCGGAGCGTTTCTCGACGAACATGGCGAAGCCTACCTCGACGCCCCGCGCGCGGAACTGTGGGGCAATCCCGGACGCATCTGGCCGCACGGCACGGAATGGTTTGATGCACGGATCGATCGGGACGCGGCCACGAAAGCGCTGCACCGGACGCTGCCGTGGGGCGTGCTGAACAACCAGCAGCGGGGGCGCCTCGAGGAGTTCTTTGCCGACCTGCCCGCGTGGCAACCCGGCGCGCCGTTGCCGAAGGCCGTGGACTACCTGGTCAAAAACGCGCTCGCCGTCTGGGGCGGGTTGGGCGTGGGCCGGGCCGAGATCGTGCTGGAACGGAAGAAGGTGCCACTCGCACCGGAGGCGGGCGCGGCTTTGGCGGCGGTGGTGCGGATGATCGTGGGCGCAGAGCTGGGCCGGCGCCTGGAGATGACCCGCGGTCTCTTCGCGGTGTTGCGGAGCTACGAATCAGTCTATCACGACGCGGTGCGGCGCGGCGGCCGGTTGACCTTTGCCGATGTGCAGCGGCTGCTGTTGCCGGCGGCGGGCGCCCCGGTGCTGGGCGGCGGCGACGACGCGGGCGAGCGGCGGCTGCTCCTTGACTGGCGGCTCGACGCGCAGTTCGACCACTGGTTGCTCGACGAATTCCAGGACACGAGTTACGCGCAGTGGAGCATTTTGCGGAACCTGCTGGATGAGGCGGTGCAGGACGGAGAGGGGCGACGCAGCCTGTTCTATGTCGGCGATGTGAAGCAGGCGATCTTCGCGTGGCGCGAAGGCGATCCGCGGCTGTTCCGGGAGATTTTCAATCACTACAACGGGGCGCTGGCCGAGGAGCACCTGACGAATTCCTACCGCTCGGGGCCGGCGGTGATTGCGATGATCAACCGGGTGTTTGGCGACCCGGCGGCGGTGCGGGCGCTTGTGCCGCCGGAGGCGGCGGCGCGCTGGACGCAGGAGTGGCGGCCGCACACGACGGCGAAGCCGGAGCTCGGGGGCTACGCGGAATTGCGTCACGCCGACGAGGAGGCGGGGCGGTTTGCCGAGACCTTGCGGATTTTGCAGGAGGTCGAGCCGGGGCGCCGCGGGCTGAGCGTGGCGGTGATCGTGCAGAAGAACGACACCGCGGTGCGACTGGCCGACTACCTGCGGCGCGAGGGCAAGCTGCGGGCGGTGGCCGAGAGCGACCAACAGGTGGCGACGGACAATCCGCTGACCTGCGCCGTGCTCGCGCTGCTGCGGGTGGCGGCGCATCCGGGCGACACCCGGGCCCGCGAACATCTGGCCATGACGCCGCTGGCCGCAGGGTTGGGTGATCCGGATGCGCTGACCGGAGGTCTGCTGCGCGAGTTGCATGCCGTTGGTTTTGCGGCGGTGATCGAGCGGTGGCTGCGCACGGCGGAGCCGCATCTGGCGGCAGAGGACCGGTTCAGCCGGTTGCGGGCGCAGCAACTGGTGGCAGCGGCGCGGGAGTTCGACGAAGGCGGGCGGCGGGACGTGGCGGAGTTTCTGGCCTGGGCGGAGGACTGCACCGTGCGCGAAACCGACACCGCGGGCGTGGTGCGGGTTTTGACGGTGCACAAGGCAAAGGGGTTGGGCTTCGACCTGGTCATCCTGCCGGAATTGGAAGGCCAGACGCTGGCGCAGCGGCGGGACGGGCTGGCCGTGCAGAAGGCGGCGGACCGCTCGGTGGAGTGGGTGTTCGATCTGCCGGGCAAGATTTTCCTGGAACACGACGCGGTGCTGAGCACCCATGTGGCGGCCAAGGAGGCGGACGCGGCCTACGAGGCGCTGTGCAAATTCTATGTGGCGATGACGCGGGCCAAGCGCGCGATGTATCTGATCACCAAACGGGCAGGGGGGTCGGCATCGCGGAATTTCCCGAAACTGCTGGAGCAGACGCTCGGCGAAACGTGGGCGGAGGGCGATCCGGCCTGGTTTTCCGGGCTGACCGCGGAGGTCTATAGCGAGCCGCAAGCAGTGGGGTTGGGGCGGCTCGAGGAGCCGGGAGTGCACCGGGTGCGCCGGCTGGTTTCGCGCCGGCCATCGGATGCCAAGTCAGGGGCGCAAGGCATGGCGCTATTTGGGGCGGACGGGGCCAGTGCCGCGGATTTTGGCATAAAGGTTCATGCACTGTTCGAGACAGTTGAGTGGTGGGAGGCCGGGAAATCGGCGGCTTGGGCGGCCAGGCGCAGTAACGAGGGGGCGGAGGAGGCTGCGCTGGCCGAGGTGCTGAACTGCTTGAACAACACCGGTCTGGCCACGGTGTTCGCGCATCCGGGCGGGGTGGCGGAGGTTTGGCGCGAGCGCGCGTTCGAGGTGGTCTTGGATGGAGTGTGGCTGACCGGCGTGTTTGACCGGGTGGTGGTGTGGAAGGACGCAGCAGGCCGCAGTGTAAAGGCTTGGGTCATTGATTTCAAAACCGACCGGGCGAGGGAAGAGGAAGATGCGGTGCGCCGGGTGCGAGAGAGACATGCGGTTCAGCTTAGGATCTACCGCCGGGTGGCCGCGGTCCTGACTGGGTTGCCCGTGGCGGCGGTCAGGTCCAGCCTGATCTTGAGTGACCACGGTCTGGTTGTGGATGTGCCGCTGGCTGACTAAATTCAGCTTTACAGGAAGGGAGGCAGACCGCACGTTCTGCCGCCAATCCTTATCAATCTATGGGCAATCTGAAAAAGAAACGACGTCTCAAGATGTCGAAACATAAACGCCGGAAGCGCCTCAAGGCGAACCGCCATAAGAAGCGCACTTGGCAGAAATAACAGGGTAGACTCCTCTTTCGCCGGTTTTTATCAAAACCCGCCTGTTTTGGCGGGTTTTTGCATTAGTATACTAAACTCATCACTCGTAAAACTTTGGGGAATCACAGGTGGCAGGCCGAAATGATTGTGGTTTTCGTCTTGTCAGATGGGTAAGTGCCCCATATCCAGCATGTCCTGCAAATGAGTTTTACTCAGCCTGCCCCGGTGCGCCACCTAACCCGCCAAGGCTGATTTTTAACCGTAAGCACACACACCAACCCGCTCCTGCACTCTGATGTTTCTCGCGAAAAAATCGAAAGGCTTTTGCGTTGAAATCGGCGAATATACGACGCTGGTAGCTCGGCTTTCCCAGTCGGAGGCCCCTTTCCTCGTTGAGGAGCTCAAAGAGTTACCCTCCACTGACACCGGGACACTGGCAGAATGGGTAAAAACCACGGAGGGCAAGGGTTCGAGTGGTTATGCCCATGCGACCTGCGGGGTGTATCCGGCCAAGCGGCTGGTGCGGCGTCACACCTTGGACCCCAAGAAGGTCAAGGAACCGGCGTATTTTAACGAGATCTACACCCAGCAGTTCCGGATCGATTCGGAAAAATACACGGTCAAAGCCCTTAATCCCGACGACGGGAGTGAATACGACATGGTTAAGGCGACCCAGAAGGAGGCGTTGTTCTGTGGTCTGCCCTCGGAGGAGATCATCACGATTCAGGACAAGCTGTTGGAGCTGGGGGTTTACCCGGAGCGGCTGGAACTCGGCACACTGGCGCTGATGGGGGGCTTGATAAATTATCTTAAGTTCAAGCAAAGCAAATCCCCCTTGTTACTCTTGGAAATGGGCGAGGAGTCGACCCTGAGCTTCATCATCAGCGCCGAGGGAGTGGATATCTCCCGGCCGATCCCCAGTGGCATCGCCGCCATGATCCCCGTGGTGCAGAAGGAGCTGGGCCTGAAGGATGAGGAGTCCGCCAAGAAATTGTTTTACTCGAACACATTTGATTTCACCAGCATGGGCGGCGCACTCGTCAAGAAACTGCTGAAAGAACTGCAGTCTTCCATCGGTTTTTATGAAGTGCAGACCGGCCAGTCCATCGGCCATGTGCTTTGCACCCAATTGCCCACCAGCCTTAATTGGCTCAGCAGCACCATGGCCGGAGCGCTCGGCGTGCCCGAGCTGAAAATGGACATGCTGCCCTGGCTCGAGTCACTCAACATCAAGCTGGCCGATGGGGTCAGCCTGAGCCAGCCCGAGGAACGTTGGGCCGGGTTATTTTCCCTGATTCCACCCTACCAAAATGCTGTCCCTGACGAAAAAAAGTGACGCCGAGCCGGTAGCGGCACCGCTGTGGCACACGAATTTCCGCAACTTTGACCGGTTGCCGGACACCAAGGTCGTGCGCACGACCTTCTTCGTCAACACCGCCGCCGGTGCGCTGGCGATCGCCTTGTTGCTGTTCGTGGG
>JANNDM010000055.1:0-2310 GCA_031387725.1 Verrucomicrobiota bacterium
AACGCCTGTCTCACGGACCCGGACGAGGCGAAAACGTTCGTGGCGCGCACCGGCTGCGACTGCCTCGCCGCCGCCATCGGCACGTCGCACGGCGCGTTCAAGTTCAAGGGCAGGCAGTCGCTGCACTTCGACGTAATGGAGAGAATCCAGAAACTACTCCCCGGTTTCCCGCTGGTCATGCACGGTTCGTCTTCCGTGCCGAAGGACGAGGTGGATCGGATTAACGCCGCTGGCGGCGTGATCAAGGACTCGATGGGCGTCGACCCGAACGAATATCTCCCCGCCGCCAAGCTCGGCGTGACCAAGGTCAACATCGACACCGACGGCCGCCTTGTCTGGACGCGGGTGCACCGCGAATATTTCCGCGACAAGCCGGGCGATTTCGATTTCCGTCCGCCGGGCAAAATCTTCATCGAGGAATACGCGAAGTTCATCGCCAGTCGCAACGTGCTGCTCGGTTCCTCCGGCCAGCTCGACGACCTGCGCAAGTCCCTCGGGAAATAGGCGTGTAGCGGTCTCCGAGCTGTCATTGCGAGAAGTCCAGCTCTGGGGGACGACGAAGCAATCCAGCTGGATCGCCACGGTGCGATTCGCGCACCTCGCGATGGCGAGACAATTGATGATAGCACCCCGCCGGCCTCCGGGCTTGGCAAGCCTCCAAGCGTGTGATTGGTTTCCGTCATGTGCACCCACTCGCGGCGGGGCGGACTGAGTTTCCTGTTCGGATTACTGCTGCTCTCGCCCCTGCGGGCGGACCCCATGGTGGACGACCCCGGCCGGTTTGCCGTGGACATCCCCCAGCCGGTCGAGCGAACGACCCAGGAGGTCAACTCGGGCTTCGGCAAGGGCACGATGCACCTCGTCTCGCATGACGGAGCCAACTCGACGGCCTATATCCTGGGCTACAATGACTATCCGGCCGGCTCCATAGCCAAGGTGGACCGGGAGAAAACCTATGACGACATCATCAAGGGCGTGGTGGACACCCTGAAGAGCGTGGCCCGCTCCAATGTCGGCCACAAACTGGGCGACGTGGCGGGCCGGGAATACATCGCGGTGAATGAAGCCGACAAATTCGTGGCCCGGGTGCGCTGCTATCTTGTGGGCGACCGGCTCTACCAGATCATGTATCTGGGTCCCCTCGACTCGGAAAACAACAAGGAGGCGCTCAAGTTCCTGGATTCACTCCGGTTGCTGCGCTGATGAAGACCTCCGCCTGCCGCTCGAACCGTTCCATGCCGACCGCGTGACCGACCCGTCTTGCCGCCTGGCTGCTGTCACTGGCTTTCGCCGGGCTGGCGGGTGACGCCCGGGCGGTGAAAGCGCCGGAAAACGCCCCCTTGGTGAAGGCAGGCGAAATCCACCTCAAGCACTCGCGCTGCGGCGCCGCGGCCGCGGTCCTCGGCGACCAGATCTATGTCTTTGGGGGCAGCTCTGACGACGCCGTCTCCGATGTGGAACGAATCAATGGGCGCACCCAGGAGGTGGAGCAGCTGACCGATAAACTCATCCTCTGCCGTTATCCTGCGGCCATCGAGCACGCGGGGAAAATCCACCTGTTTGGCGGCCAGGGTTACGCGTTGCGGCAAAACAATCCCTATGGGCACGCCGGGGGGATCTACGATCCGGCCACGAACATCGTCTCCCGCAGCGTGGCCATGCCGCGCCTCTGCGGCCACATGGCGGCGGCCAAACCCGGGGACCAGGCCTACTTCTTCGGGGGTTCCAAGGCGAAAGGCACCCATATCGCCCAGACGAATGACGCCGACATCTTCGATTTCAACCCCGGCACCTGGAGCACCGGCGTGCCGATGCCCACCCCGCGAGAATCCCGGTCGGCTCGGCGACCTGCGCAAGAGCCCCGGGAAATAAGCGGCTCGTCCGGAGGATTCGCCCTACCATGCAACGCCGCCCACCCGGGCGGCGTTTTTTTGTTTTGCTCATGTAGGTCGGGCTTTGCGCCCGACAATACACCACCTGTCGGGGATAAACCCCGACCTACCCAGCATTGCGAGTTCAGCGTTTTCGCCCTTCCGCGTTTCCGTGATTTCCTCTTGTATCTCGCTCCGTGCACCTCGTCTTCCTCCACGGCCCCGCTGCCGCCGGCAAATACACGGTGGCCGTGGAACTCGCCGCCCTCACCGGTTTTGAGCTCTACCACAATCACATCGTCGTGGACGAAGTCTTGAAAGCGCACCCTTTTGGCACACCGGGTTTCGTGGCCGAGCGCGACCGACGCTGGCGCGAATTCTTTAGCCGATACCCCGGACCAGGCCGGGGGAACATCATCTTCACCTTCAATCCGGAAAA
>JANNDM010000129.1:0-2262 GCA_031387725.1 Verrucomicrobiota bacterium
CCGCCGCCGGCATCGCCCTGAAGCAGGGGCGTTTCTTCACCGCGCAGGACAACGCCGACGCTCCCGCGGTGGCCATCGTCAACGAAACCTTCCTGAAAACATTCCATCCGACCGGATTCACCCTCGGCTCTCCGGTTTCACTGCCCAACGGCCCCGGTGGCGGCGGGCATGGGGTGCCGACTGCCAGCATCGTCGGCGTCGTGGCCGATGTGCGCCCGCGCGGCTTTGAGAGCACGGCGCAACCGATGGCGTTCTTTCCTTTCGCCCAACAACCCCGCCCGCGCCTGTCGGCGCTGGTGCAGTTCGTGGGCGACAACGCCCCGCTCAGCCGCGCCTTGACCGAGGCCACGCACAAGATCGACGCCGATCTCGCGCTCGACCCACCTGCTACGCTCGAGGACCAGATCAACCGGCAGAACGCCCCGCGCCGCGTCACCTTGATGCTCACCGCCGTTTTTGCCGCCACCGCCGTGTTGCTCGCCGCCCTCGGCATTTTCGGGGTCATGAGCTACACCGTCACCCAACGCACACCGGAAATCGGCATCCGCATGGCGCTCGGCGCCGACGCCGGCATGATCCTGCGCTGGATGCTGCGCTCGGGGGGCATCGCGGTCGGCCTCGGCCTCGTCGTCGGCCTCGGCCTGACCATTGCCTCCAGCAAACTGCTGAGCTCGCTGCTGACCGGTGTGACCGCGCTTGACCCGCTCGTCGTCTCGGCCGGCGTGGCCGGCCTGGCGCTCGTCGGCCTCATCGCCTGCCTGCTGCCCGCCCGCCGCGCGACCCGCGTCAATCCCGTGGACGCGCTGCGGGCCGAGTGACCGTCATTTTTTGTCCAGGCTGAACTTGCCCGCACCGGCGACGAACAGCACCACGTAGCCGACGAGATAAATCCAGGCCAGCTCGCCGTTGCCCAGGCCGCTGATCTTCGCGCCATGCACGACGAAAAACGCCACGCCCATGGTGAAGGCCAGCGCCAGTGCGGCCAGCCGCGTGCCGAGACCAAGCACCAGCAGCACCGAACACCCCACCTCGGCCAGGATGGCGAGGAGGAAGCTGGGGATCTCGCCGATGCCCAGCGGATCGGAGAAGGAGGTCTTGCCGGCGAAGAGGTTCATCAGTTTGCCCCAGCCGTGCAGCCCCAGCATCGAGGCGCCCAGCCAAAGCCGGAGCACGAGCAGGCCGAGGTCCGGGCTCTGGGCGATGAATTCGAGTCGGAGAAATTTTTGCATGGGTGTGGGGCGGACAATTCACAAATTTGAGTTTTGGGCAATCCTGTGAAAAGGTCCCCACCATGCCCGCCCAGAATCCGCCCATCGCCCCCGGCACCCGCATCGGCCATGTCCACCTGAAGGTCGCCGACCTCCCGCGCGCCCTCGATTTCTACGTCGGCGTGCTCGGCTTCCAGCTGATGCAGCGTTACGGCGAGCAGGCGGCGTTCATCTCGGCCGGCGGCTACCACCACCACATCGGCCTCAACACCTGGGAAAGCCTTGGCGGCACGCCGCCGCCGCCGGGCCACACCGGCTTGTTTCACACCGCCATCCTCTACCCGACCCGCGCCGCCCTGGCCGCCGCCCTGCGCCAGCTCATCGCCGCCGAAATCCCGCTCGACGGCGCCTCGGACCACGGCGTGAGCGAGGCACTCTACCTGCGCGACCCCGACGGCAACGGCGTGGAGCTCTACCGGGACCGACCTGAGGCCGAGTGGCCGCGCGACGCCAAGGGCGGCCTCGCCATGACCTCGGCGCGACTCGACCTGAACAGCCTCCTCGCAGAGAAATCGGCGCCGGGCTAATTCAAACCCAGCTCGGCGAGTTGCGGCGCCGAGTGAATTTCACCGCCGCCAAAGCGCTTCAACAAACCATCGGCGGCGGCTTGCAGTCGTTCGCGCCGCCGCGCAAAGGCGTCGTCCGGCTCGTCGGGACCCTCGATCAACAGGATGCTGATGAGGGTGCGGCGGGTGGACAGTGCGACGACGCGGATCGGCAGCAGGCGTAATTTTTCGGCCGAGACCCCGGCGCGGAGATCAATCACCCCGGTGCCGGCGCTCGTCTCCATGTCCATCACCTGCTCCCCCTCGCTGGTCAGCGCCCACCAGCGGCCGCGCTGGAGCGCGAGGCACTCGCACCACGCGCCGGCCCACTTGGGCAGGTTCTCGATGTCGGACAGGAAATTAAAGACCGTGTCGCGCGGGGCGGAGACGGTGACGATGAGGGGATGGATGTTCATGGGGGGATTATCGCCTGCCGGCCGTAGCCTTGG
>JANNDM010000155.1:0-9951 GCA_031387725.1 Verrucomicrobiota bacterium
CGGGAAGGATGGGCCGCTGTTCTGGACGGTCACCGGCAACGACTTCGGGCGCTCGATCAGCTGGGCCAAGCGGCAGCCCAATGCGCTATCGCAACAGATAAAGACCGCACTCTCGTCCTCGCCGAAGAAGACGAAGTAGGCTTGCTGGAGATGACCGGCGGCGAGTGGGCCGCGCTGGGCCACGCCATCCGGAATTTCCGGGCCACGCTGCCGCTGGTGAGCCTGGAGGACTTTGGTTTCAGCGCTGAAGTGGATGACCCCTTTGAGGCCAACACCGCGCAACTGACCCGCATCGGGGGCGGCGTGGAGGCGCTGGCCTTCGTGAACGCGGCGCACTCGGTCTACAAGTTCTTCCTCTTCCGCGAGGGCGGCGATGTCGGCGCGACCTTCGCCTTCCGGCGCGGCGAGAACGATCTGCTCGAGGCCACCGCGGTGCCGGGCAGTTACCGCCTGCTGTTCGAGAAGCTACGGCTCATCCATGAGTTTGGCATCCCAACGGAACTTGTCGGTCTCACCCGCGAGGGCATCCCCGTGGCGAAACAGACTTTTGGCCGGATGCTGCCGGAGAATACGGACGTCTCCGGCCTCGATCCGGCGCGGTTGATTCCGATTCCGTCGCGCTTTCTCCGCTCCGACCGCGATCACCCTCGCCTGGCTTTCCTCGACGGCGTGCCGTGGCTCGTGGCGGACACGCACGACCGCAACGTCGTCATCGACGAGACCGGGGCGAGCCGCATCATCGATTTGGTGGCCGCGCCGCTGCCGCCGGCATGGCTCGGGCAGATGCGCTTGTTCGCCGACTGGATCGAACGCGCCCGCCGCGATCCGCGCGCCGAGGTGCTGGCCAGAGTAGACGATAGCGAACTTTAGCGAACGTCGCCGGCCTGCCCGCCGTAGCCTTGGCGAAGGAGGGTGCGCGACGACGAGCTGTAGCAGGTCATTGCGAGGAACGAAGCAACGAAGCAATCCAGCCAGAGGGATCGCCACGCCCGGCTATGCCAGACTCGCGATGACAAAAAACGTCGCGACTGATCCTGTCGGGGCACGAAGCCCCTCCCACACAAAACACATCCCGGCTCAGGCGCCGGGCTTGGCCAGCTCGGCGAGGATGGCCTCGGCCTGCTTGTCAGTCGTGCCCTTGTAGTCGGTGTAGACGATCTTGCCGTCCTTGATCAGGTAGGCCGAGCGCGAGGCGAATTCGCCCATCAACGGGACGCTCTTCACCGGCACGCCGAAGGCATTGATGACCGTCTTGTCCATGTCCGCGATCAGGGTGAAGGGCAGGCGGTATTTTTCCTTGAAAGCTTTTTGCGCCGCCACGTCGTCGTGGCTCACGCCGATGACGGCGACCCCTTGCCTGGTCAGCGCCTCGTAGCCGTCGCGGAGCGAGCAGCCTTGTTTGGTGCAACCCGGGGTGTCGGCCTTCGGGTAGAAATAGACCAGCGTGTAAGGCTGCTTTTTATAAACATCGGCGAAGGATATTTTCTCGCCCGCATCGGTGACGGCGGTGACGGCGGGGGCAGCATCGCCGACCTTGAGGGGTTCGGCCGAGGCGAAGACGGAGAAGAGGGACATGGTGGTGAGGAGGGTAAGGAGGCGGGTAATATTCATGGAACGGCAAGCTAGCCGTGATGCGCCCGATGGCAAGGAGGTCGTTCAGCCACCGCAGGGAATAGGCGGGAGGCCATGGTAGACTGCGCGCTGGCCGCATCGGGATTGCATGGTCTTGGCAATCTGGCAGGAACCTGGGGCACCGGCTGCCGGTCTGACGGCTTAACCTATCCCACCATGAAAACAAAACTCCTGATCTCCGCGATTGCGCTGGCGCTGGGTGCGTCGGCCCCGGCCGCGTTTGCCCAAGGTTCCACCTCCGTCACTACCGGCCGCGGCCTCAATGGCACCGACTACATCAGCCCGACCTTCCTGTATTCCAATGGCGACACGCTCGACTACAGCGGCGTCGGCTTCCGGTTGAACAAAACCTTCCACCCCGACTTCGACTTGATCGCGACGACGGGCTTCACGCGCTCGCAGCGCGTGGCGGGCGCGCGGGCCGACTCGAGCGATTTCGACACCGGCGTGCGCTGGCACACCAATGCGGGTTGGGGCCGGCCCTTCGTGGAGGCCACGGTTGGCTACAATTGGTGGAAATACGGCGCAGCGCGGGACAGTTCGTTCACCTACGCCCTCGCCACCGGGGTGGAGCTCCAGCTTACGGACAAGTTTTCGATCGCGCCGCTCGTCGGCTATGCGGACGCGACCGAATATGGCGACGATGGGGACTTCTTTGGGGTGCTCCGCACCAACTATTGGATCGCCGACCGCTGGAGCATCCGCTTGAACTTCTCCTTCAGTGAGGCCGGCAACGGCATCGGCGCCGGGTTCGGCTGGGCGTTCTGAGCGCGGGTTGGATCGAAAGTGTGGGAGCGTGCTTGCACGCGACTGTCGCGACCAAGGTCGCTCCCACAATAACCAAGCAGATCCAGAGGACTTTACTTCACACCGGCGGGTGGAAGGCGCAGCTGGCGCCGACCCAGGTGCGGCCCTTGTTGAAATCCACGCCGTGCATCGCGCCCTTGGTCAGGCGCACAAGCTGGTTGATGAGTTTCGGCATCCCGGTGCCGTCGCCGGCGAAGATGAGCCGGATCTCCGCCTTGGCCGGGCCGTCGGGCGTGGCCAGGACCGGCGCGTAGGCAACCTTGCGCTGCAGGAGCCATTCGGCGGGTTTCTCGATGGCGGCGATCTTCTCGCGGGTGGGCGCGATGTCCACCCCGAGCCCGGCGAAGGAGTAAAGCGGCTTGCAGACATAGTTCCCGAGGTCGGCGGGAAGGGAGTCGGGGCGTAAAGCCCCGCCCACAATAAAGTCGGAAAGAAAGCGGCAGTCGGGCACGTAGGGGCTCCTGAGATAGGGCAGGGTGTGCTTGCTGATGCGGAAATACCAGTTGGGGTGGCCGGCCCATTGCACGTCGAGGTCGTCGAAAAAGCTGAACTTCATCGGTGGATTTTTGCGCAGCAGCTCGTCGAAGATCACGCGGTTGAAGATGCGCTCGATGCGCACCTCGCGGCCGCCGCTAAAATAGAACAACTGCCGGCCGCGCTTGATGACCTTGGTGACGCAGAGGGGCTTGATGCCGAGGAAGGCGTGCGTGCAGGCGAAATCGATCCGCGTCTTCTGTTCGCCGGGCGTGATCTCCAGCAGCACGGTGTTCTCCGGCAGACAGTCGCCGAGAATGGCACTGCGGTAGTCGGAGAGATACTGATCTTCCTGTTCTTTGAAGGTGGAACCTGACCTCCGGGCAGGTTGGTTCGGGTGCGGAGATCCTGAAAGCCTGTCCAGTGGCCGGGCTCCACCCCTTGAAAAATAAGGCGTATAGTTATCCGGAATCTCGGGGAAATGTTTTTGGTAGGTGCGGGCCAGCAACGCCTGCCAGCAGGCGACCGTCGGGAAACCCTGCAGCTCGATCAGCTGCGGCAGGATTTTCCCGACGGCATCGTGACACAGCGCGAAGTCCACCGCGAGGAAGTGGGGCCACTCGGTTTCCCGGGGAACCTCGAGGCCCTGGGGTATGGCGGTCTTGGCATGGGCGCGGAATTCCGGCTTGGCCAACTGGCCGACGATGTCATCGGCGGCGCGGATCAGCGTGCGCGTCGTGGTCTCGTCAAGGAACAGCGGCGACTCGGCGACGCGGAAGTCCACCGGCCAATACATTGCCTGATTTAGCTCGGTCGTGAACGCCGCATAGCGCTGTTCGGTGAACGCTGCGTTGTAACGCTGGCGGATGGCGGGGATCATGGGTGGACGCAGGTTTTATTTAACCACAGATGAGACGGATACGAACGGATTCATCGGATAATTCGCTTCCAGCGCAGGTCGGCGAACTTGAAATTGATTAGTAGGGCCAAACGAAGCTGGTTAATAGTGAGGTAGCCCTGCATTTGGGCAAAATGTGTTTCATTGAAGGATTCAACGACTTTAGGGTCTGCGATCACGAGATCGTCCACGACCATGTCGGGAACGAGAGTGTCCACGAGTTCACCTTCATGGTGAACTTCGAAGTGCCTCTGCTGATCAACCTTATGACCGCGCTTGCGCAGCTCGATGACGAGGGCGTTTTCGTAAGCCTTTTCATCCAGTCCTGGCTTCAGGGTGTTCAACACCTTCATCGCCGAACCGATGATAACCTCACTGATTTCGGGATGAATCAGTTTATCCGTATTCATCCGTGAAATCAGTGGCCAAAAAAAGCGCCCACTCGCGGCGAAACTTTAGAGCAGAAACTTCCCTTTCGCCATGATCTGTTCGTCGTCGAGCCAGATGTCGAAAAAGCGGCCGACGCAGTCGATGTGCGTCGTGCTCTTCCAGTTCTGGCCGGTATGTTCGCTATAGGGATGGCCGAAGGCGATATGGATGCCGGGGAGCTTCTCGTCCTGCAGGATGTGGCCGATGATGCGGGTGCAGGCGAGGTTGGTGCCGATGGCAAACTCACCGACGCGGTCCGAGTTCTCGTCCGTGTGGCAGTAGGCGTCAAACTCCGCGAGCAGCTCCTTATTCGTGCAGGCGAGCTTCACGATCCGGTTGTCCTTGATGTCGATCGTCAGCGGCGTGGCGCCGATGTCGCCGTATTTCTGGCAGAGGTAGTCGCCGACGACGCCGTCGACGACGAAGCGGCCGTTCGAATTGAAGGGCGAGGTGAAGATCTCGCCGCCGGGCAGGTTGCCCCACTTGGCGGGGGTGATGAGGCCGGCGGTCTTGACCCAGTTGAGCTTGGGCGAGAGCTCGGCGACGTAGTCGGTGCCGGCGGCGGTCTGGCAGGTGACACGCTGGGTGCGGCGGCATTTCTCGATGAGCTTCTGGGAAAGACGGTCAACCTCGATGAAGTCGGCGCGCATGCCCTCGACCATGATCTGCTTGTTGATGTTCACCATGTGCCCGTGGCGGATGTGACGCGGGTTGATGACGTCCATCATCTGCATGCGGGTGCGGAGCTCGCCGGGCTGCGTGATGCAGGCGTAAATGCTGACCTGGGACTGGGCGAGGTCGTCGAGCACGGCGGCGGGCATGTCGCGGTGGGGGCGGGCGCCGTATTCCTCAAGCACGAGGACGTTGTAGGCCGCTCCGGTCCTTTCGATCTCGGCGACGAGGGCGGCGGCGATCTCGGCGCTGGCCTGGTCGGTGATGAGCGTCAGGCGTTCGTCGCGCTGGAGTTTCAGGCAGACGTGGATGGCGTTGTGCGCGCCGGCGGTCAAAGTGGGATCAAAAGTGGTGGGCAGCGAGGTGGCGTGGGGCATCGGATTAGTGGCGGGTAGTGAGCAGTGGGTAGTGAGTAGAAAAGGCCCTCACGGTTCGTCGTTCGGTATGCCCGCTACTCGCTACTCGATGCCCGCTACTTTGTGGTTTGCAGAGGTCAGAGCTCAAGGCCGTGGTGGGTTTCGGAGATGATATAATCGACCACGGCTTTGAGATCTTTCGTGCGGTTGTAAACTTCAACCTGTCGGTCGGCCCCGGTGCCTTTCGTCAGAATCTGCTGGACATAATTCACCTCGGCGCGGGAGCCGAGCTCGTCCACGACGTCGTCAATGAATTCGAGGAGTTCGTTGATCAGGTCGCGGGTGGGGACTTCCTCGGATTTGCCGAAGTCGATCATCTTGCCGTTGATGCCATAGCGGGAGGCGCGCCAGCGGTTCTCGTTGATGAGGCGGGCGCGGTAAGTGCGGAAGCCGAGGTTTTTACGGTGCAGCTTGTAGAGCTTGACGATCACGGCCTGCATGATGGCGGCGAGGCAGATGGTCTCGTCGACGCGCATCGGGATGTCGCACACGCGGAACTCGAGTGTGTGGAAAAGCGGGTGGAGGCGGATGTCCCACCAGATCTTTTTGGCGTTGTCGATGCAGCCGGTCTTGATGAGCAGGTTGACGTAGCCGTCGAACTCCTCGACCGAGTCGAAGAGGTCGGGAATGCCGGTGCGGGGGAAGCGCTGGAAGACCTGCAGGCGGTAGGAGGCGTAGCCGGTGTTGCGGCCGACCCAGAACGGCGAGTTGGTGGAAAGCGCGAAGATGTGCGGCAGAAAATAACGCGCGGTGTTCTGCAGCTGGATGGCGGTCTCGCGGTCGGGCATGCCGACATGGACGTGCAGGCCGAAGATGAGGTTGGCGCGCGCGATCTGCTGCATGTCGTTCAACACGCCCTGATAGCGCTCGCCGGCGGAAATCTTCTGGTCGATCCAGTGGGAAAACGGGTGGGTGCCGGCAGCGGCGATGCGCAGATTGGATTTCATGGCCAGGCCGGCGAGGTCACGGCGCAGACCGGTGACGGATTGGCGCGCGGCGGCGATATCCTCACAGATGTCGGTGCCGACCTCGACGACCGACTGGTGCAGCTCGGGGCGGACCCGCTCCTTCAGGATGACCTTGCCGCCCTCGATGATCTCCTCGATATGCGACTTCAGCTCGCGGGAGACGGGGTCGACGATCTGGAACTCCTCCTCGATGCCGAGGGTGAACCGGTGCTTTTTGCGTGTGGCCATAAATCAGAGGACAGGGGACGAAGAGCAGGCGGCGGGGAGGGCGAATCCTCCGGATGAGCCGCCTAGCAACGGCTCGTCGGAACGAGTCGCCCTACCGGCAGGCAAGCTTGCGGCGCTCATTTCTTCCTGGTCGCGGGCGCGCCGGTCTTGACGGCGCCCTGGACGTAGTTGCCCCAGACGGTGTTGTTCTGCGCCGGGTTGTGCGCCTTGGCCTTGCGCACGAGCATCTTGGCGGCGGCCTCGACGACCCAGGCGAAATTCTCCTCACCGACGGACTTGCGGTCGGCGTCGGGCGCGGGGTTGCAGAAGTCGATCGCGTAGGGCACGCCGCCACTCACGCCAAACTCCACGGTGTTGAATTCGTAACCGAGGGCGTGGTTGAGCGTGAGCACATCGCGCTCGATGCGCGCCAGCAGCTCGGGCGAGCCGGGCGGGCGGTCCACGACATAGCGCAGGTGGTGCGGGTTGCGCGGCTCGTAAGGCATGATGAGGACATCGGTGCCGCCGATGCAGTAGCAGCGGTAGTAGTCATCGAATACGACTTCCGATTGCAGCAACATGACGAGCTGGCCGGTCTCGTCGTAGGCCTTGAAGAACTCCTCCCGGTTGCGGACCTTGTAGACGTTTTTCCAGCCCCCGCCGGAGTGGGGCTTGAAATAAGCGGGCCAGCCGATGTGCGCAAAAATTCCGTCCCAGTCGAGCGGGTAGGCGAGGTTGGCGAACGACTCCGAGGAACAGTCGGCGGGCAGCACCTTCGACGGGAGAATGACGGTCTTGGGCACGGCGACGCCGAGCTTGGTCGCCAGGCAGTTGTTGAAAAACTTTTCATCGGCCGACCACCAGAACGGGTTGTTGACGACGGAGGTGCCGTTGAGCGCGGCGTTCTTCAGGTAGGCGCGGTAGAAGGGGACATCCTGCGAGATGCGGTCGAGGATGACGGCGTAGGGCGTGGCTTCGCCTTGCCGGACCTGGTTGATGAGGACTTCCTCGGCGGTGATGCCGGGTTCTTTCATCGCATTGATGCGTTCGACGACTGCCTGCGGGAAGCTGCGTTCTTTGCCGTGAAGGATGCCGATCTTTTTCATGGCGGGAAACTGAAGCGGTGTGGTGGAAAAGTGGAGCGGAAACGCGCGGCCGCGACGAGAAATTCGGTTCGTTTTGGAGCCCAATGGATAAAACCGCTTGGCATCAACCGGCTCCGTTGCTGGCATGGCGGGTCACCGCCCTATGCCGCGCCCGCCCAAGCCCCATTCCCCGCTCCGCCTGCACCGCCGCTTCCGCTCGCATGGACTACGGAAAAGTCGCGATATCGTGGTCTGGCTGCCGCCGGGTTACGGCCTGATCCGGGGCCGCCGGCATCCCGTCGTCTATTTCCAGGACGGGCAGAACATCTTCGACCCGCTGACGGCATTCCTCGGCAACGCCTGGCACGCCGGCGACCGGGCGACCGAGCTGATCCGCGCCCACCGCATCGTCGCCCCAATCATGGTCGGCGTCTACAACACCGGCTTCAACCGGATGAACGAATACGCGCCGACGCCGGCCGAGTTTTCCGGGTGGGACGGCGAGAAGTGCACCAGCACCGGCGACGCGAAACGCTACGCGAAGTTCCTCGTGCAGGAAGTGAAACCGTTTATCGACGCGCACTATCTGACCCGGCCCGGCCCGCGCGACACGGCCGTGGTCGGATCATCGATGGGCGGATTGGTGTCGCTGTATTTCGCCCTGTGGCATCCGCGGGTGTTCGGCCACGTGGCCGCGCTGTCGCCCTCGCTGTGGTGGGACAACCGCGTCGTGTTCCGGGATTTTGCGAGACTCCGCAAGAAGTCCGGGGTGCGCCTCTGGCTCGACATGGGCACCAACGAACCCGGCTGGGAGGCAATCCGGCTGTTTCGCGACATCCTCGTCAGCAAGGGCTGGCGCGAGGGCGACGACCTCGTTTGCCGGGAGGAATCCGGGGCCGAGCACACCGAGCACGCCTGGGCTTCGCGCATCGGTGACGTGCTGGAGTGGATGCTGCCGCTGCGTCTGGACCGGCGCTAGCTTCGGCCCGGACAAATACCACTGATCCGGGCCGGGCGAGGGGGCGAAAAACAATCGAGCCGCCCGTCGCGGGGCGGCTCGTGCCGGCGTAGGCCATGCGCCGTTTCACTCGAGGCCGGTCACGTTCACGCCGTTGTCATATTCGATGGCGAACTTCACCGTGATCTCGCGCTTCTCGCCGGGCTTGAGGTCGAGCGTCCACTTGAGCGTGCCCTCGTCGGTGGGCTTCACATCCTTCGCGTCGGGCGAGAGCTGCTTGACGACCACCTTCTCGTTGCGGGAAACGGGCACCTGGTCGGCCACGATCACGCGCTCGGCGGTGCGTTTGTTGTTCTGGATCGTGATGAGGTATTCGTAGGTGATGCGCTTGCCGGAGTTGGTCAGGCCGGTGTCCTCGGTGAACTTGTTCACGCGCTTGTGCTTCACGCTGATGCCCTCGTCGGCGCCGAGCGCCAGGTCGAATTTCTCGCCCGACATCACGGTGCGGACCGCGCTAGTGGCGACAAAGGTGCCGTCGAGGAACACGTTCATGGCGCCGGCGAGCAGCGGGAATTCGGAGTTGTTGTAGACCTTCGCGGTCAGGTAGGCCGTCGCGAGGCGCTTCGGCACGGTGAGGTATTCGGGATTGGTGGCGAACTTGGCCGTGGTGATCGGCACCTTCTGCGGCGAATTGTCACTCGGCACCGAGGAACTCACGGCGATCTTAAACGAGGCGCTCGTCGCACCCGCCTCGATGGTGGCGCTGGCCATCTCGGCGTCCTTCAGCTCCACGGCTTCGGCATTGGTCGTCAGCGCCTGCATGTTGACCATTCCGGCTGCGGCCGGGGCGTTTTCACGGGCGGACTTAAACTTATCCATGCGGCCTTCATCATACCCCCCGGCCTGGCGGACCCGCATGGGATTGAACACATCGACATTCCACACCGTCAGCACCGGCGCGGCGCCGCCGAGGCCGGGCCGGGCGGTGGAGAGCGTGAGGGCGACATCCTTCCAGTCCTCGCCGGTGCTCTGGTGGACGATGCCGAAGTAGCCGAGGGCCACGGCGCGTTCGCTGCTGAGCACGCGGGCGTCGTAGCTCGGCGACCAGCTGGCGCCGGGGACGGTGTAGGACAGTGCCACGTCGAGCGAGCCGGCCTGCGGGGCCGAGACACGGACGGTGACGGTCTTGAAGCCGCGCCCGCCGGCGCCGCGCAGTTCGTTGAGCTGGTTCTGCACGGTGGTGATCTTGATCTGTAATTCTTCGCGTTGCTCGTCGAGGGACGCGCGTTCGGTGACGAGCTTGGCTTTCTGCTCGGTCAGGTAGTTGAGCGAGCTGGTGAACTGGTTGAGGTCGGGCCGGGGCACGTCCTTGGCCGGCGGGGCGAAGAGCGCGGCTTCCATCCGG
>JANNDM010000218.1:0-9982 GCA_031387725.1 Verrucomicrobiota bacterium
TGATCTCTTGGGCGCGGCGCAAAGCCTCAAGCGGAGTCATCTTCTGGACCTGCTTGGCCGGAACCATTTCGGCGATCCTTTCTCCCCGGTAGGTCAGTTCCATATGCTCGCCCTTTTTGAGCGATTTAACGATGCCCTCCAGGTTGTTACGCAGGTCGACGGCGGAAATGGTTCTCATGAGTTGAAGTTGATGTTCAACTTCAACTTAAAGTCAACTTCACGTTTCCACCAAGTCTTTCTCGACCCGCAGGTTGCCGATGATGAAGTCCTGTCTTTCCGGGGTGTTCTTGCCCATGAAGAAGCTCAGGAGTTCGTCGGAGCTGTAGAGGTGGTGCAGGTTGACCGGGTCGAGGCGGATGCTCTCCCCGATGAAGTCCTTGAACTCGCCGGCGGAGATCTCGCCGAGGCCCTTGAAGCGCGTGATCTCGTGGGTGGCGCCGCACTCGGTGACGGCGGCCTGCTTCTCCGCCTCGGAGTAGCAGTAGCGCGTGATCTTCTTGTTGCGGACGCGGAAGAGGGGCGTCTGCAGGATGAAGAGATGGTTGTTGCGGATGACGTCGGGGAAGAACTGGAGGAAGAACGAGAGCAGCAGGAGGCGGATGTGCATGCCGTCCACGTCGGCGTCGGTGGCGATGACGATCCGGTTGTAGCGGAGGCCGTCGAGGCCGTCCTCGATGTTGAGCGCGGCCTGGAGGAGGTGGAACTCCTCGTTCTCGTAGATGACCTTCTTGGTGAGGCCGTAGGTGTTGAGCGGCTTGCCCTTGAGGGCGAAGACGGCCTGCGTCTGGACATCGCGCGTGGCGGTGAGCGAGCCGGCGGCGGAGTCGCCCTCGACGATGAAGAGGGTGCTCTCCTCGGCGCGCTCGTTGCGGTCGCCGAGGTGGAGGCGGCAGTCGCGGAGCTTCTTGTTGTGGAGGGAGGCCTTCTTGGCGCGCTCGCGGGCGATGTTGCGGATGCCGGCGAGCTCCTTGCGCTCATGCTCGTTCTCCTCGATCTTCTGGCGGATGATCTCGGCGGTCTCACGGTTCTTGTGCAGCCAGGTGTCGAGGGCCTGCTGCAGGAACTTGCCGACAAATTCCTTGATCGATGGGCCCTTGGGGCCGACGTCGGCGGAGCCGAGCTTGGTCTTGGTCTGCGACTCGAAGACGGGTTCCTGCACGCGGACGACGATGGCGGCGTCAATGGACTGGCGGACGTCGGCGGCGTCGAAGTCCTTCTTGAAATGATTGCGGAGGGTCTCGACGAGGGCCTCGCGGAAGGCGGCGAGGTGGGTGCCGCCCATGGTGGTGTGCTGGCCGTTGACGAAGGACCAGTATTCCTCGCCGTAGTGCCGGCCGTGGGTGAGGGCGATCTCGATGTCATCGCCCTCGAGGTGGATAATGGGGTAGAGCGGCTCGCCGCTGAGCTCCTTGGTGAGGAGGTCCTTGAGGCCGTGCTCCGACTTGAAGGGCTGGCCGTTGAGCGTGAGGGTGAGGCCGCGGTTGAGGAAGGCGTAGTTCCAGAGCATGTCCTCGATGAACTCGGTGCGGAAGCGGAAGTCGGAGCCGAAGAGTTTTTCGTCGGGCGTAAACTCAATCAGCGTGCCGTTGCGCTCGTCGGTCTTGGTGACACGGGACTGGGACTTCAGCTTGCCCCGCTCGAACTCGACGGCCTTGGTCTCGCCCTCGCGAATGGCCTGGGCGCGGTAATTCAGGGCGAGGGCGTTGACGGCCTTCTGGCCGACACCGTTGAGACCGACGGCCTTCTGAAATGTTTCCGAATCGTATTTCGCGCCGGTGTTGATGATGGAGACGCAGTCGATGAGCTTGCCCAGCGGGATGCCGCGGCCGTAATCGCGGACCTTGACGCTGCGATCGGTGAGCTCGACCTCGATCTTGCGGCCGCCGCCCATCATGAATTCGTCGATGGAGTTATCGATGGTCTCCTTGAGGAGGACGTAGATGCCGTCCTCGGCGTGGGCGCCGTTGCCGAGGCGGCCGATATACATGCCCGGGCGGAGGCGGATATGCTCGAGCGAACTGAGGGTCTTGATGCTGGCTTCGGTATAGTTGGACGCCATTTTTTGGGAGTGAAAGGGAAAGTGAGAGTGATGGGGGACCCTGCTTCGCTCAGCAAAGCTGAGCTACGAAGGGCTCGTCCATCCCGCTTGCGGAAAGGCGAGGAGGGGTTGACCGGTTGGCCGAATACAGAGGACGAAGCGGGATAGCTGGCAAGCGTGATTGCGGCCGTTGCGTCGCGAAGTGATCAGTCGTCGCCGGGCTTCAGCCTTCGCCGGGCCTACGGTTGGCATGTCGGCTGACAGGCAGAAGCCGAAACGAGCAGACCAATGCATTTTAACCACGGATGGCGCGGATAATCACGGATCAATAAGGATGAACCACAGAACAGACAGAATACACGGAAGGAATTCTTGCAGGAGGAAACAGAGTGAACCGAGGGTTGGATTCGGGGCACTCCGTTTTCTCGATTAGCTCCGGTGAGCGGATTGCTTCTACTTACGTGTGTTCTGTAGTGCCCTCCCGGTGGTTGTTCCCGGGCTTGCCCGGGCGATGGAACCAAGCAGGCTGACGGGCTACTTAGTAACCATGATGAAAATACTTTTAGTGCTCTTCAGCTTGTGCCTAGCGCTGGGGGTCGCGGCCTATCTCTTCCTGGCCAGCCGGCTCGATTCCCTCGTGGTGGACGGGGTCAACACCTACGGACCGAAGGTCACGCAGACCAAGGTCGAGCTGGTTGCGGCGAAACTTTCACCCCTGTCGGGTGCGGGTGAACTGACGGGTCTGATGGTGGGGAATCCTGCGGGCTGGAGCGACAGCCGGGCGCTATATCTCGGCAAAGTGCGGGTGGACGTCGCGCCGATGTCGGTCTTCGGCGATCTGATTGTCATCAACGAGATCGTCATCGACCAGCCGGAGTTCACCTATGAGACCACGTTTGTCTCGAGCAACATCAAGGAACTGCTGAGGAACATCGAGAAATTCACCGGGAGCGAAGGCGGCGGCAAGGAGGGCAAGTCGCGCAAGTTCATCGTGAAGAAATTCCGCCTCACCAACGGCAAGGCCACGGTGGGGACGGGCGGGAAAGCCCTCGTGGTCACATTGCCGTCCATCAGCCTCGACGACCTCGGGGTGGCGGAAGGCGGCATCACTGCCGGCCAGCTCACCGGTGCGTTGGTAAACAAGGTGCTGGGCGGCATCGTCGCGGGCTCGGCCGCTGCACTGGGCTCTGGAGACCTGTCGGTGGACAAGCTCAAGGCGACGGCCAAGAAGGCGGCGGATGAGCTCAAGAAAATGTTTGAGCGGAAGTAGCCGCGAAAGGCAAAGGCCTGAGTTTGTTTGCCCCAGAACCACACCGCCAGACCCGGGAACCGGCGGATTATGTGGAGCGCACAGTGCGTGATATTCCACGCATTTCATTTGATTCGGAGAAGAAATCATCCAGTTTCGCCGCATGAAAAAATCCCCCCTTTACTTGTGCTGCCTGCTGTTGGTCTCGTTGGTGGTCGCCACAACGGGCTGCACGACCACGGATAAAACGGTCGCGCAGAAAGCGGAGGAAGATGAATACGTGACCATCACGGTGACCGGGAGCAACATTCCCAAGCGCGTGAGAAAGTCGGACATCGCGGCGGGCAAGGTGGCGAAAGACGAACAGATGCAATTGATGGACCCGGAAGCATTTGCCAAGAGCATGCGGCCGGGCGCGGCGAAGGGCAACTGAGGGGGCCTGTAGCTTCCTTTTCTGGCCAGCCCGGGAGAAGTCGCGCAGCCTTCCGCGTTCGCGGGGCTTCGGCGAGACGAGTCGCTGGGGCGAATGTCCCGAGTTCTTCGGCCGGCGTTACACCGTTGCTGGCTGGTGCCAGCCCGGTGTTTGTCCTGAGTTCTGCGCCAGCCGCCCGGCTGCGCTCTGCGCTCCATCCTTCGCCAAGGCTACGGACGGCAGGGGCGGCCCTGATGGCGCAAACTCAGGCAGCACCGTTGCGGCGTGCTCGCCGCCCGGTGTTTGTCCTGATTTCTTCGGCCGGCGACTCACCGCGCTGTGCGCTGTCGCCGTTGAGAGCCGAAAAATCAGGCAAAATAAAAGGCGGCTCCGGAAGGAGCCGCCTTGATGGCTAAAGCTAAGAGGAAGCTTAGAGCTTTTTCTCGAGGCTCATGTAGACGAAGCGACCGACATCCGTGTAGAGAAAACCAGGATAGCCGTTCGAGTTGCCGCCTTCGCCATCGGCATGCGGGGGATCGGTGTCGAGGAAGTTATCAACCCCGGCGGTGACCTTCATGTCGGACCACCAGCGGCGATCGGCCGCATTCTTCGCCGGGAAGAAGTTGTAACTCACCTGCAGGTCATAGGTGGTCAGGGTGCCGACACGACGCGGCGAGCTGTTAAGATCCAGTTCGTTGAAGCCGCTGGAATAGGTGCCGGTCAGACGGGTGTTGATGCCGGTGTAGTTCCAGCCGAGCCAGGCCTGGGCCTTCCAGTGCAGATATGCGTCGTCGGATGTGGAACCCGGGACTTCCGTCTCGATGAGCTCGGCCAGCGCGGCACCCGGGGTGTTGGCGACCTTGAAGGAATCCATGTAGGTGGCATTGATGCCCCCCTCGAAGCGGCCCATGGTCTCCGTCTTCCACACGTAGCTGGTGGCGAGGTCAACGCCCTGCACCTCGTTTTTGCCGAGGTTGCGGAACACTGTTTGGACCTGGACCAGGTTGTTCGCGAAGTCGCGGATGATGCGTTCCCCCGGGATCAGCTGGTTGGTGAGGGAGCGGGTCAGGGTATCCTGGGCATTGGTTGTCACGACGCCGTCGCGTTCAATGCGCCAGAAATCCAGCGAGACGGTGAAACCGTCCATCTTGCCCTTGGGGCTCCAGACCACGCCGACATTGTAGGACTTGGAATCCTCGGGGGCCAGACTGGGATTGCCCGCAGTGGTGATGGGTTGCTCGGGTTCGTTGACGCCCGAAACCGGGTCGTTGATGGGCGTGAGTGAATTGACCGGGGGAGAGAAGAGCTCATACAGCGAGGGCTCGCGGAAGCCCTTGCCCCAGCTGGCGCGGAAGACGAGGCTGTCGTCCATCGGCACCCAGCGGAGACCGACCTTGGGCACAAAGGTGCTGCGGTTGCTGGTGAGGAACTGCTCATAGCGGCCGGCGACGTTGAGGGACAGCCGGTGGGCGAAATCCACCGAGTGCTTGTCGCTGAAGAGCGGGATCTCGAACTCGGTGAAGTAGGAGACCACCTTGCGCTGTTTGGCGATAGGCGACGAAGCAGTGGAGGCGAGAATTTCGCCGGCCTGCAGGGCGGAGTCCGGCCGCTGGGTGGTGGATTCGCGGCGGTAGTCAGCACCGAGAGCGAAGCCCACGCTGCCGGCGGCCAGGTCCATCAGTTCACCGGTGGTCAGGCTGATGCCGACATCCAGCAGGCGCGAGACGTTGTAATCACGCTGGTATTGGATGGCGTAGTTGACCGGGATTGAGTTGGACGGGATCGGGTTCCGGAAGTAACCGAACGGGTTGTAGGGCTGAGTGGTGCCGATGTAGGTCGGGCTGGCCGGATTGAAGATCGGGTCGGCGGCATTCAGGGCCTTGAGCATGCGGTTGGTATTGATCAGGCGGTTGTTGGACGCGTTCTCAATCACGCTGTAGCGGGCCTTGGCATCGACAGTGAACTTGTCGGCGACGTTGTCGAAACGGAGCCCGCCAGTCGCGGCGAAGGCCACGTTATGGGTCTCGTAAACGCGGTTGCCAAATTCGGCGAGCCGGATGCGGGAACTGCCCGAGATATCCTGGTTGAAAGGATTGAACGGGTTGAAGGCACCCGCGACGGCCGTGCGGCCAAGGCCGCCGGCGACTTCCGCCGCAGTGAGGATCGGAGTGGCGGTGCGGGCCGGGATGACGACGGTTATTTGACCGGGAGAAGCAAAGTTGCCGGTAGCGTAGGGAGCCAGCTCATCATACTGGGTGACGTCCTGATAGAGGGCATCGCCGTAGAACTGGGCGCTCTTGCCGAAGAAATCGCGCTCCCAGGCGGCAAACATGCCGCGGCGGTTGATCTGCGGATACGAGCCGGAGAGCTCGTTAAAATTGAACCGGGAAGCGCGGGCCGTCGTGTAGGTGTATTGGCTGGCGGGCAGCAGGCCGTTATTCACGGAGTTCCTGTTGCCCGGAGCGGGGGTCCGGGTGTCGCCACCGAGCACCGGGCCTGTGGTGGCGAAGAACGTTTGGGTCGTGGTGTTCGCCACCCCATCGATGGTGATGGCCGAGCCCGGAGCCAAGCCGAGCGCCAGTTCAACGGCCCCACGGGTCACCTGAAAATTCGGCGGCGAAGCGTTGGTGCTTTGGAACGGCGCGAAGGCGGAGTATTCGCGGTCGCGATTGAAGATCGCCTGGCGCTGCTGGTAGTTGGCACCGAAGGTGAGGCTGCCGGTGTCGGACCTGACGCCGTAGACGATATTGGCGCTGAAGTCCGATGAGTCACGGTTCGTGGTGTTGCCATAGTTCACGGTGGCCACGGCGCCGTCGAAGTTGCGGCGGAGGATGATGTTGACCACGCCGGCGACGGCGTCGGCGCCGTAGGTGGCGGAGGCGCCGTCCTTCAGCACCTCGATGCGCTCGATCGCAGCGAGCGGGATGGTGTTGAGGTCAACGAAGGCGGTCGTGCCGCCGGTGCCGACCGGGTAGGGCGCCACACGCCGGCCGTTGATCAGCACGAGGGTGGTGTCCGGCCCGAGGCCGCGGAGAGAGGTGGAGGTGCCGCCCGGGGTGAAGCCGGTGGCGTTGTTCGAGAGCGGCACGCTGCCGCCGTTGGAGAGCGTCATCTTTTGCAGCAGCTCGGTGGTGTTGAAGACACCGCTTGCCTCGATGAACTTGCGGTCGATGGTCTGCACCGGGAAGGTGCGGGCCTCACCGGCGACTTCCGTCGTCGGGATGTTGGATCCGGTGACGACGAATTTCTCGAGTTTTACCGGCTGATCAGAAGCGGCCGACTGGGCGTAGCCAGCCACCGCGCAAACGGAGGCGCATGCGATGAACGCACACGCACCCCGCAATCCACTTACGGAGCTCTTGCTCATGGTTAGGATGGGTTAGGTTTTCCATGCCCACCGGCGGTCGTGCCAGTGAGCCAATCTTTCACCCGGCATGCAGGCAGCGGGGCAGGTGGAGGGAAATGGCAGAGAGACCGGAGGTGTTTTCGGTGAGGCAAGGCGCTATATTGAGCCGCCGAATTCCTTGTCCCATTCCGGTGGGACAGCGTGGCGGGTAGCTCTGGCCAGCCGGGATCAGTCGCGCCGCCTTCCGCCTTCGCGGGGCTTCGGCGAGACGAGTCGCTGGGGCGAATGTCCTGATTTCTTCGGCCGGCGTTACACCGGTTACTCTACGCTTTGCGACTTTGGCGCGGTAACGCCGGTAGGGCGCACCGCCGAGGCTGCGCACTCGTCGCCGGCCCGGTGCGCCGCGGCGGAGCGGGCCGCTCCGCCCTACCCCAAGGCACTCGGGCAATAGTCCAAAAACTATTAGTAATTGGTATTATACCAACCTCCCTAAATTTTTAGACTTTTGTCATCGCGAGGTGCGCGAAGCGCGCCGTGGCGATCCAGATGGATTGCTTCGTCGCACCGCTCCTCGCAATGACTGTCTATTCATCTCGGGACTTTGGTATTACACCGTTGCGGCGTGCTCGCCGCCCGGTGCACCCCGTTGTTCACTGCTGTGAACCCGGGGTTTGTCCTGATTTCTTCGGCCGGCGTTACACCCTTGCTGGCTGCTGCCCAGCCCGGTGCATGTCCTCGTTTCTTGCTACGCAAAAAACGAGGCAAAAAAAAGGCGGCTCCCGGAGGAGCCGCCTTGATGGCTAAAGCTAAGCGGAAGCTTACAGTTTCTTTTCCAACTGCACGTAGACGAAACGTCCGACGTTCGTGTAGAGGTGCCCGGGGTAATTGGTGGAGTTATTACCCTCGTCCTGGGCCAGCGGCGGATCGGTATCCAGGAAGTTGTTGACGCCGGCGGTCAGCTTCATGTCCGTCCACCACTTCACATCGCTCGGGCTCTTCGAGGGGAAGAGTTTGTAGCTGGCTTGGAAATCGTAGAAGATCGTCGAAGCGACGCGACGGGGATCACTGTTGAGGTCGAGGTCGGCGAAGCCGTCCGTGTAGGTGCCGGTGAGGCGGGCGTTGATGCCCTTCATGCTCCAGGAGAGCCAGCCCTGGCCCTTCCACTTCAGGTAGCCGTCATCGGAGGAATCAGCCGGAATGCCCTGGCCGATGTATTCGACCAGAGTGCCGTCGCCGATGAAGTCGATCTTGTAGGAGTTGATGTAGGCGATGTTCAGACCCGCTTCAAAGCGGCCGGCGTCCGCGGTCTTCCAGGAATAGCTCGTGGTGAAGTCGAGACCCTGGATCTCCGTCTCGCCCAGGTTGCGGTAGACGGCGTTGACCTGGACGACGGTGAGCGCGAAGTCGCGGACGACGCTTTCACCCGGGATCAAGCCGGGCGAATTCGCCGGAGTGGAAATCACCGGCGGCGTTCCGCTTCGATATGAGCGGTCAATGGTGTCCTGGTGGTCTATCGAGACAGTGCCATTGCGTTCGATGCGCCAGGCATCCACGGCGAAGGTGAAGCCCTCCAGCGAGCCCTTCGGGGTCCAGACGACACCCACGTTGTAGGACTTGGAGGACTCGGACTTGAGGTTCCTGTTGCCGGACGTGGTCACGGGCTGCTCGGTTTCATTGACGCCGGAGAAGGGGTCTTTGATGTTGGTGAGTCCATTGACCGGGGGGGCATAGAGCTGATAAAGCGAGGGCTGGAGGAAGCCCTTGCCCCAGCTCGCGCGGACGACGAGGGTGTCATCGACCGGCATCCACTTGACGCCGACCTTGGGCACGAAGACCGTTTCGTCGCTGGTGACGAAGTTCTCATAGCGGCCCGCGACGTTGAGCGACAGCCGGTGGGCGAAGTCCACCGAGTGTTTGTCGCTGAAGAGCGGGATCTCAAACTCCGTATAGTAGGAAACAACCTTGCGCTGGCGCGAGATCGGTGAGGCCGGAGTGGAGGCGAGGATTTCACCGGCCTGCTGCGAGGAGTCAGGCCTTTGATCGATGGCCTCACGGCGGTAGTCGACGCCGAAGGCAAAGCCGACGTCGCCCGCGGCCGTGCTCATCAATTCACCGGTGGTGGCGCTGAGGCCGCCATCAAACAGCTTCGACTTGTTGAAGTCGCGCGCGTATTGGATGGCGTAATTGACCGGCGCGCTGTTGGACGGGATCGTGTTCTTGTAGTAGCCGAACGGATTGTAGGGCACGGTGCTGCCGATGTATTCCGCGCTGGCCGGATTGAAGATCGGGTCCGCCGCATTCAGCGACCGCAGCATGCGGGTGGTGTTGATCAGCCGGTTATTCTGCCGGTTCTCAATCAGGCTGTAGCGGCCCACCGCGGTCACGGTGAACTTGTCCGCCACGTTATTGATACGCAGGCCGCCGGTCATGGCGAACGCTGTGTTGTTGGTCTCGTAAACGCGGTTGCCGAATTCGGCGAGGCGGATGCGGGAGCTGCCCGAGATGTCCTGGTTGAAGGGATTGAACGGGTTGAAAGCGCCGGCGACGGCCGTGCGGCCCAGGCCGGCGGCGGTTTCAGCCGCGGTCAGGAACGGGCTCGCGGTGCGGGCCGGGATCACAATGGACTTCTGGCCGGGTGAGGCGAAGTTGCCGGTGGCGTAGGGAGCCAGCTCGTCGTATTCGGTGACCTGCTGGAACATGGCGTCGCCGAAGAACTTGGCGCTCTTCCCGAAGAAGTCCTTTTCCCACGCGGTGAACATGCCGCGACGGGTGATCTCAGGATACGACCCGGAAAACTCGTTGTAGTTGAATGAGGACGAGCGGCCGGTGGTGAAGGCGTAGGCGCTGGCCGGCAGGTTGCCGGTGTTCGTCGTCCGGACCGCAAAGGTGGAACCGAAGAAGGTATTGGTCGTCGTGTTCGGGGCACCGTTGATGGTG
>JANNDM010000195.1:0-5045 GCA_031387725.1 Verrucomicrobiota bacterium
ACGAAATTTGCCGGTCGTTTTGCCGTTCTCCTGCATGAACTCGAGGGGCAGAAGGCTGTCGTGATCGGTCACCAGCGACCCGACGGGGATTGCATCGGCTCGCAGGTCGCCTTGTGCCGGGTGCTGCGGTCCCAGGGGATCGATGCCGTCTGCATGAATCCTGACCCGGTGCCGCGCCGCATCAGGTTTCTGGTCGGCGATACGCCCTTTTATCAGCGGGATGAACTGCCGCCCGGCGACCGGCTCGCGATCTTCACCGATTGCGCGGACCACGGCCGCGCGGGGGAGAAGGTCAAGTCGCTCTACCCCGCGCCACTGGCCTGCTTTGACCACCACGTCTCCAATGTCGGTTTTGCCGTGCGCAACTTTGTGGATACCGGTTCGGCCGCCACGGCCGAGGTGCTGGCCGGGTTGTTTATCGACGCGGACATCGTGTTCGATGCCGTCACCGCGCAGGCGCTCTACACCGGCATTATGACCGACACCGGCCAGTTCCGGTTCTCCTCGACCTCCTACCGTGTTTTCCGGTTGTGCGCCGAGTTGGTGGACCGGGGAGCCAGTCCGGCCCTGGCCGGCCAGGAACTTTTCGAACGCGAGTCCTTCGGCAAATTGAAACTGCTGGAATACTACCTGGGTTCGCTGAAACTGGAGTGCGACGGCCGGGTCTGCATCGGGGTGCTGCGCGAGGGCATTTTTGAGAAGTTCGGCGCCACGGTTGAGGATACCGAGGGCTTGGTGGATTATGCGCGTTCCATCGAGGGCGTGGAGGTCGGGGTGCTCATCGAGGAGCGCGCCGGTGTCATCAAGGCGAGCCTGCGCGCCATCCACGGTTCCTACCGCATCGACACGGTCGCCAGCCAGTTCAACGGCGGCGGCCACGCGAGCGCGGCGGGTTTGAATTATCCGGACACGCTGGGGTCGTTTTATCCCAAGCTGATCGCTGCGCTCGCCCGCCGCCTCGCGGACACCGACGCCAAACCAAAATGAGCCTCCAGCCGGCCAGGGAAATGGAAGGCGTGTTGCTCGTGGACAAGCCCAAGGGGCTGACGTCGCACGACGTGGTTTACCACCTGCGGCGGAAGCTGCAGATGAAGAAGATCGGTCACGCCGGCACGCTCGACCCGATGGCGACCGGGGTGCTGGTGATGCTGATCGGCAAGGCGACCCGCATTTCCCAATTTCTGATGAGCGTGGACAAGGTCTACGAGGGCGAGGCCACACTCGGGGTTGTCACCGATTCGCAGGACGCCGAGGGCGAGGTGATGGAAACCCGTCCGGTGCCGGAGCTGCCCGAGGCCCGCGTGCGGGAGGTGATGCAGGGTTTCCTCGGCGACCAATACCAGACACCCCCGATGCATTCGGCCATCAAGATTGGCGGCGTGCCGCTCTACAAGATGGCCCGCCAGGGGGTGGAGGTGGAGCGCGAGCCGCGGTTCATCCGCGTGACGGCGTTCAATCTGCTGTCATTCACGCCGCCCAAGCTGACCTTCGACTTGCACTGCACCAAGGGCACCTATGTGCGCACCATCGCCCACGATCTGGGGCAGAAACTCGGCTGCGGAGCCCATCTATCGGCCCTGCGCCGCACGGCCAGCGGCCAGTTCACCATCGCGCAATGCCTGCCCCTCGACCAGATCGAGGCCCTGGCTCTGCCGGAAATTGGGAAGCGCCTGATCCCCGTCTACGAGGCGGCGCCCCGCGTGGCGCTGTGAGCGCGTTGCTCCAGTTCGACGACCTGTCGCGGGCGACCCTGCCGCCGCGCCCGTTGCATGTCGCGATCGGCATGTTCGACGGGGTGCATCTGGGCCACCAGTCGGTCATCGCGTCCGCGCTGCACTCCGCCCGGAGCAGCGGCGGGCTCGCGGGCGTGCTGACCTTTTGGCCGCACCCGAGCGCCGTGTTCCGGCCGGAAAGCCCGACCCGGCTGCTCATGCCCCCGGAGATGAAGCGCGTTGTGCTCGGCCGGTTGGGGATTGATTTCCTCATCGAGCAGAATTTCTCGCGCGAGTTCGCCGGCACCGATGCCCGTGAGTTTGTAAAGCTGTTGCGCTCCTGCCTGCCGCACTTGGCGGCGGTCTACGTCGGTGAGAACTGGCGTTTTGGTCGAGGCCGCTCGGGCGACGTGGCGCTGTTGGTTACGGAGGCGAGTGCCGCGGGCATCGCGGTATTCAGTGCGCCGCGCCTCAACCATAACGGCGCGCCGATCAGCAGCTCGCGCATCCGGGAATTACTGACGGCCGGGGCCATCGCCGAGGCGAACGCCCTGCTCGGTTACACCTACTTTGCCGAGGGCCCCGTGTTGCCCGGCCGGCAACTCGGCCGCACGCTTGGATTCCCGACCCTGAATGTCGCGTGGGAACCGGAACTGAAACCCTGTTCCGGCGTGTATGCGGTCGAGGTCAGCGGCAGTTCCGGTCCGCCGCTAAAGGGCGTGGCGAACTACGGTTTGCGTCCGACGGTGCGTCCGACCGACCAGCCGCTGCTGGAAGTGCATTTGCTGGAACCTTCGGCGCTGACGTATGGCGACCAAGTGACGGTGCGCTGGCTGCATTTTCTGCGACCGGAGGCGAAATTCGGCAGCATGGATGAACTGCGCGCCCAGATCGCGCGCGACCGGGACAGCGCGGTGAAATTCTTCGGGTAAGAGTTCGCATCAATACCTGTCATTGCGCTGAGTGGCGCGACGGCTTGTCCGCCATAGCCTTGGCGACGGCGGAAGCAATCCATCTGGATCGCCACGGCACGCTTCGCGCCTCGCGATGACAAGGCAGGTTTGAAGTAAACATTCCCGGGGCATTTGACCAAACCCGTCAGGCCCAAGCATCACCCCTTCCTTGATCTCCAAAGTAGCCACGAGCGTGAGCGAGTGGACGAGACTCCACTCGCTCACGCTCGTGGCTACACCTCAAACAAGCCGGAGCTAGCTCCGGGGTATCGGACCCAAAGCAAATGAAACCTAAACCCGCACTCGGATTATTTGCCGCGCAGGGTGGCCAGGGCCTGTTGCAGTCCGGCCCGCACGAAGCCGCCATCGGAGCCGAGCGCCACGAAAGTGAAGCCCCATTCGCGGCATTTGGCGACCAGCGCCGGGTGGTGGACGAGAATGCCGGCGGCCTTGCCGTGCTTTCGCGCCGCCGCCACGACCCGCTGGATGGCATTCAGGAAATCCGGGTGGTCAAACTGGTCGCGGATGCCGAGATTGTAGGTGAGATCGGTCGGACCCACGAAAAGCACGTCCACCCCGTCAACGGCGGCGATGCCGTCGCTGTTGGCCACGGCGGCGGCGGTTTCGACTTGAGTGATGGTCAGGAGCCATTCGTGAGCCTGCTGGTAATATTCCTCAAAGTCCGCCCCGTAACCGGCGCCGCGGACAATTTTGGCGATCCCCCGCTGGCCGCGCGGCGGGTAACGCATGGCCGCGACCGCCGCCTGGGCCTCGGCCACAGTGCTCACGAAGGGCACCATGATGCCCTGTGCCCCCAGATCCAGCGCCCGCTTGAAACGGGGGGTTTCGTTGGCCGCGATCCGCACGATCGCCGCGGCCGGCGTGGCAGCCACCGCCTGCAACTGGTGCAGCATGGTTTCATCACCGCCCGGGCCGTGCTCATGGTCGATCAGCACCCAGTCGAAACCGGTCTGACCGGCCAGCTCGGCCGTGACGGGCGAACCAAGGTTGAGAAAAGTGCCGGCCACCCATTCCTGGGCGAGGACGCGGGCGCGGAGTTGGCCGGAGAGTTTCATGGTTTATGGGGTGAGATAAAGCCGGTAGAGGGCTTGGGTGCCGCAATCCTCCCAACCGCGGGCGGCCACTTGATCATAGAGTTTTTTCGCCCCGGCCAGGCCGGGCAGGTCGAGCTTCATTTCGGCGGCACTTTCGAGCGCGATCCGCAGGTCCTTCAGGATGTGTTTCACGTAGAAACCCGGCGCATAGTTTTCGACCAGGGCGCGCGGGGCGAGATTGGTCAGGGCCCAACTGCCGGCCGCGCCGCCGCTGATGCTGGCGTGCACCGCCGCCGGATCGAGGCCGGCACGCTGGGCGTAGGTCAGCGCTTCGCACCAGGCGACCATGCCGACCGCCACGGCGATCTGGTTGGCCATCTTGCAATGCTGGCCGGCCCCGGCGGGGCCCAGCAGGGAAATGTTTTTCCCCAGCAAGCCCAAGACCGGCTGGGCGCGCTCGAAGGCCGCCGGTTCGCCCCCGACCATGATCACCAGCCGCGCCTCCTTGGCCCCAATATCACCACCGGAAACGGGCGCATCGAGCGCATCCAGACCGTGCTCGGTCGCCGCGGCCGCGATGCGCCGGGCGAGTAACGGGCTCGACGTGGTCATGTCGATGAGCAGGGCGCCGGGTTTGGCCCGCGCGATGATGCCGTCGGTGCCCAGATAACTGGCCTCCACATCGGCGGGGTAGCCGAGCATCGTGATCACCACATCCGCTCCGGTTGCGGCACTGCCGGCCGACTCGTGCCAGATGGCGCCGGCCGCGAGCAACGCCGCCGCTTTCTCCTTCGTGCGGTTGTGCACGTGCACGGCATGACCGGCCTTGAGCAGATGCCCGGCCATGCTCCGACCCATGACACCGGTGCCGATAAAACTGATGACGGGCAAACTCATGGAAAAACCTCGGGCATGCTCTTGGTTAGCGGGCGGGAAGGGGGCAGGCCATAACAAAGAAAACCTCCGGGGAGCCGGAGGTTGAAACTGGCGGGATGGACGAGACTCGTTCCGGCGCTGCGCCGAGGCATTTCACTCGCGACCGGTCGCGGTTCGGGTGCGAGTCCGCCGCCAGCGGGGAAAGGAAAACCTCCGGGGGCACGGAGGTTGAAACTGGCGGGATGGACGAGACTCGTTCCGGCGAGGCGCCGAGGCAGTTCACTCGCGACCGGTCGCGGTTCGAGTCCGAGTTGGACGCAAGTTGATAAAAACTCCGGATCGGCGGAGGTTGAACCTGGCGGGATGGACGAGACTCGTTCCGGCGCTGCGCCGAGGCATTTCACTCGCGACCGGTCGCGGTTCGGGTGCGAGTCCGCCGCCAGCGGGGA
>JANNDM010000215.1:0-1833 GCA_031387725.1 Verrucomicrobiota bacterium
TCCGCACTCCCGGTGGGCTTCGGTCCCCAGCCTTCGCAACCACGGGCCGTGCAACAGGCTCGCGCCCGCAGGCTCTGGCTCATCCGCGCCCTGATTTTTCTGGTGGGAAGCGGCGTCCTGCTCCTCGCGCTCCGGCTCGCCCTGTCCGGCTCCGGCCGGCATTGAAGCTAGTGCTTAATTGCATAGATTTACGATAGTATTGCGCAACTGCGATCCTTTCACCTCGCGCTTGCGCCATTTGAAAGGTTTGGCCTTGGGATTGTAGGCGGCGATGAACGCTTCGATGGCCTGGCGCAACTCAGTGACATTCTTGAAGCTGGCTCCGCGCAGCGCTTTGCGAGTCAGGATGCCAAACCAGATTTCGACTTGGTTCAACCAACTGGCCGAGGTCGGGGTAAAGTGGAAATGGACCTGGGGATGCGCGGCCAGCCAAACGTCGCACTTCTTGTGGGTGCAGTAGTTGTCTAAAATCACATGCACCTGCCGGTCGGCTGGCGTTTCTGCGACGATTTGATCCATGAAGTGCAGGAACTCCTCCCGTCGTTTCAGGACGGTGGTGTGGGTCTGGATCAGTCCTGTGGCCACTTGCAGGGCCGCAAATAGATTGAGGGTGCCGTGCCGCTTGTAGGTGCTCTTGCACCCGCGCACAATCTTGCCGTTGTCCGTTTCCACATAGCCGGTGGCCCGCTCCAGGGCCTGAATGCTTGGCTTTTCATCCACGCTGATGACCAGGGCATTCTCCGGGGGATTGAGATACAACCCCACAATGTCGGCGGCCTTGGCGGCAAACTCCTTGTCCGTGCTGACACACCACGAGCGTTGCCGTTGCAAACAAATCCCCTCTTTGCGCAATACTCGCCAAACGGCATGCACGGAACCCTTGAGTTTGGTGGCCACGGCCGGCCCGTCCCAAGCGGCTTGCCCCGAGGGGGGCGGCTGTTCCAAAACCGCCAGCACCCGATTGCGGAATTCCTCGCCATAAACCGGCTTGGCTCCAGGCCGTGGCGCATCGCTCAATCCCGCTAGCCCGCCTTGCACAAAGCGCTGCCGCCACTTGATGACGGTGTTTGGGCGCGTGTGGCATTGATGGGCGATGTCCTGCACGCGTTGGCCCGCCAAACAACCTAAAATGATGCGCGCTCGCTCCACGGTCTGCTTGGGTTCGGTCCGGCTGCTGGCCAACCTTTCCAAGGCCTGCCGGGCCTGTGAGTCACAGGTAATCTGCGGTGCTGTGCGTGCCATGCGCCGCACTATGAATACTGGCGATTAACAATGCAAGTAAGCACTAGTTCGTTCGCGATCCGCCACCATGACAATGGGGACTTCTTTCAACAGCGGGTCGGGCTCCGCGCGCAAGCCCCGGCAGACACTCAGGCCGTCCATGCCCGCCAGTTGGTCCTCCAGCAGAATCAGGCCCGGCGATACAGTCTTCGCCATCCGCACCGTAGACGCCGCATCCAAGGCATGGGTGATCCGCACGCCCTCGGCACGCGCCGCCTCCGCCAGCACCAGCGCCAACCCAGTCTCGGAAATGCCCATGAGCACCGACCAATCCTTCACTGCTGGGGCGGCGGCGGGCGTGACGGAACCTCTGCCGCCCGGACCCTCCCGGGGCGTGGCGTTGGAGACCTCCAGTTCGACCACCTGGCCATCGGCCGCAGCGAAGACATGCAGGGGAGATGCCTTCGCTTTGAGGCCGCTCCGGACGGTTTCGACGATTTGGTCGAGCGCATCATCGGTCCGCCCGGGATCGTGATGCGAGAAGGCCACTTGTTTGACGCCCGCCCGTTGACCGACCTCAACCACGTATTCCACCGGGCTGTGGCCCCAGCC
>JANNDM010000066.1:0-38018 GCA_031387725.1 Verrucomicrobiota bacterium
ATTCCTGGGCGACCTCGCCGACCTCGTGGAAAACCGCCCGCCCGCCGCGCTGGAGGCCCGCATCGACCGCGACGAGGCTGACGCCGCCAAGTTTGACTTCGCCCGCGCCGACTACCGCATCCTGATTTCGCTGCGCGAGGACTACCTGGCGCATCTCGAGGGCCTGAAGGGCCAGATGCCCTCCGTCACCCAGAACCGCATGCGCCTCGCGCGCATGACCGGGCCGCAGGCCGTCGCCGCCGTGCGCGCGCCCGCGCCGCACCTTGTGGGCGAGGCGGTGGCCGAGGCCGTCGTGCGCTTCGTCGCCGGTGGGGCGGACCTGGCCCGCGCCGAGGTCGAGCCTTCGCTGCTCAGCCTGATCTGCCGCGAGCTGAACAACACACGTCTGGCCAAGGGCGAAGCGGAGATTTCGGCGAGCCTACTCGCCGGTTCGCGCGACAACATCCTCTCCGAATTCTACCAGCGCGCCCTGAAGGACCAGCCACTGGGTGTGCGGATTTTCATCGAGGACGTGATGCTGACCGATTCCGGCTTCCGCGAGAGCGTGGCCGAGGAGCGGGTGAGCAAGGGCTTTGTCGCCGCCGGCGCCGCGACCGGGGCACTCGCCCTGCTGGTGGACCGCCGGCTGCTGCGGGTCGAGGACCGCCTCGACCAACGCCGCGTCGAGATCACCCATGACGTGCTGTGCAGTGTCATCATGGCGAGCCGGGGCGCGCGCCGCGAGCGCGAGGCGCTCGCGGAGTCAAAACGCCAGCTGGCCGCGCAACGCGATCGGGAGGCGGCCACCCGCCGTGCCTTGTCCCGCGCCCGGTTTGTCGCCGTGCTCGCGAGCGTCCTCATGCTCGCGGCCGTGGGCAGCGCGGTCTTCGGCTGGGTCAATATGCGCCGGGCCCGTGCGGCCGACGCCGAGGCCCAGGCGGCACGGGCGCTCACCGAGCGCGCCCGGGGCGAGGCCGAGAAACTCGTCGGATTCCTGCTCGAGGATTTCTACGAGGAATTGAAACCCACCGGCCGCGTCGAGATCGTCGGCACGCTGGCCGACAAGGCCGTGGCCTACTACGACGGCCTGCCGCCCGAGCTGATGACGCCGCAGACCCGGCTGTATCGCGGCATGGCCCTGGTGCGCAAGGCGACCGCGCTCTTCGATTCCGGCAAGGTCATCGAGGCCGAACCGCTTTCCCAGCAGGCCAAAAAAATCTTCGAGGACATGCGCGCGGCCGGCGACACCAGCGACGAGACGGCGACCGCGCTGGCTCTGGCTGTTTTCTCCACCACCTCCACCATCGCGCTGGGTGATTCACGGACCGAGTTGACCAAGGCAGTCAACCTGCTGCGGCCGATCGTGTCGGCCGGCCGGGCGACCCGCAGCGCCAAGCTCGCGCTCGGCGACCTGCTGCAATACCTCGCCCACGCCGAGTCGGAGGCGAAGGATGCCGTGGCCCACTGCGAGGAGTCGCGCAAAATCCTCGCCGACATGGGGGCGGTGAACCTGACCGACCTCACCGCCGCCTCCATCTACGGTGATGTGACCGACACCGAATCGCGCATGACCATGCGGCTCGGGCAGGTGGACGAATCAGACCGGCTCGCGGGCATTGTCAGCGACATCGCGGAGAAAGTCTTGCAGCAGCGGCCCGGCGACTTGCGCGCCATGAAGAACCGCTATTTTTCCGCCAACATGCAGGGCAATGTCGCGCGGAACCGAAACGATTATGCCAAGGCGCTGGAGCACTTCACCCGGTCGGAGGAATCCGGCCGTTATTACACGCGCTTCAATCCCGCCGACGTGGCGGGCTGGGACAACCTCGGCTCGGGCCTGTTCGACATGGCCGACTGCTACTTTGACGCGGGTCGGATCAGCGACGGTCTGCGCAAATTGCAGGAAGCCACCGCGCTGGAACACGATCCGCGCAACAAGACCGGCATCAGCTTCCGGGCTTATCAGGCCTGGGCGGCTACGACCGCCTGGAATGCCCGGCTGGGCAATTTGGGGTCGGCCCGGGCGGGACTGGAACAGACGCGCCGGGTCCGGAAGCAATTCATCAAGGAGCGTAACGTTGATGCCGAACTGACCGAGATCAACGGCATGGACCTCGATCTGCTGGAATGCGCCATCCTCGTGGCCGAGGGCGATTACGCCAAGGTCCACGCCAAGGCGGTGGAAACCGGCGACCGGCTGGCCCGGATGAAGCTTCAGGCCGAGGGCAATGTGCAGTTCCGGGCCCAATCCCTGCGCCGTAGCCGCACGTTGCAGAGCGAGGCGGCGCTCCGGCTGGGCCATATCGAGGAAGCGGTCACCGTGACCCGGGAACAGATTGAAAAGCCACTTTTGAACCGCCGGGCGGATGCGTTGGACAACGCGTATACCATGGCCCAGATGAAGCTGCGCTACGGTCAGGCCCAGCTCGGCGCGGGCCAACGGCTGGAAGCGCTGGCCGCCTTGCGCGATGCTGAAAGCTTTTACCGGGAGCAGCAGGCAAAGGGCGCCGCCGACACCGGCTTCCGGCTGGAGTTCACCCGCACGCTTTACCAGCTCTCCCGGGCCCAGACGGAAGATGCCGCCGGCCGCACCGCGCGCCTCGCGCTGCTCGACGAGGCGATGACGGTGCTCGGCGGTCTCACGATTGAGGCCCAGCAGTTGCGCGACAGCCGGGAGCTGCTCAAGTGGGTTTCGGATGCCCGCCGCGACGCCCGGGCGGCATAGGAAAATGGAAAACGCCCAACGCTGAACTTTAAAGTTCAATGACTGAAGCACTCGGCACGACCAGAAACCTTACAGGAGGTAACAGAGAGACGGCCTGTGGCTGCCTAACCTCCGTTGTCTCCGTTACCTCCTGTGAAATGTCTTGGTTGGATGGATTAACATGAGCGAATCGGGCAGAGCGGTTTTTCTGTCGTATGCGTCTCAAGATTCTGAGGCCGCGAAACGCATTGCGGATGCGTTGCGCGCGGCCGGCGTCGAGGTGTGGTTCGACCAGAGCGAGTTGCGCGGCGGCGATGCCTGGGACCAGAGCATCCGCCGGCAGATCAAGGAGTGCGCGCTCTTCGTGCCGGTCATCACGCCGAACACCAACGCCCGCGCCGAGGGTTACTTCCGGCTCGAGTGGAAGCTGGCCGTGGACCGCTCGCACCTCATGGCGGACGACGCGCCTTTCCTGTTCCCGATTGTCGTGGGTGATGTCACCGACGCCACGGCGCGCGTGCCGGAGAAGTTCCGCGACGTGCAATGGACGCGACTCCGGCTCGACGAAACGCCGGCCGAGCTCGGCGCGCGCGTGGCAAAGCTGCTCAGGGGGGACGATCGGGTGGAATCATCGGCCCGGGCCGATGACCGTCGTTCCCGGAAAAATTCCCATTGGATCGGCAAACTGGGCATGATCGTGGGCCTCACCATCAGCCTGATCTACGCGCTGCGCCCGATCTTATCGAACAATTCGCGCCGCGCCGCACCGAAGCCGGCGGCGGTCGCCCCGGCCACCCCGGTGGTGTCCGAGGCGCGGCAACTCACGGCTCGTGCCCGTGCGACGAGCCTGGACAAATACGATTCGTCGGCGGAAGACTTCGCGGCGGCCGAGACTCTGGTCAAAAGGGCTCTCGAGCTGGATCCGAACGATGCGGAGATTTGGGCGTTTTCCTCGCTGCTCAATTTTTCGTTTGGGTCCCGCGGTTTCGATCACGCGCCGGCGCGCGTGGCGGCGGCGCGCAGCCACGCGGAACGCGCCCTGAGCCTCGATCCCAATTCCTCGGAGGCGCAGTTCGCGCTCGCCCGCTGGCAGCGTGATAACGAGGAGCCGGCGGTCGCCGAGGCCTCATTCAAAAAAATTATCGTCCGTGAGCCTAATCACATCGGGGCCCTCAGCGGCCTCGCGTGGATTTACGATCAAACGAACCGGGTGGACGAATCAGCGGCTCTCTCCGAGCGGATCGCGACCCTGCCGGGCAGCAACCCCGCCCTCTCGCGCTACACGGAGTTCCTGCTGTTTTTCCACCGGGCGCGCTTCGAGGAGGCGGATCGCTGCATCCGGCTGTCGATCGCGACGCAGCCCTCCGCCAATTCGCTGGCGGGACACGCGAACCTGCTGCTGACGTGGAAAGGGGACGTGGACGGGGCGGCGAAGGTGCTGGCCTCGATGCCAACGGCGGCGCGCAGCCTGCCTCGCACGATCTGGATGACGGCGCTGGTGCAACTCTGCCAGCGGGCGCCCGCCGAGGTGTTGCAGACGCTGGATCGGTTTTCGGGCGACTTCGTCCAGGATAATTTTTTCGCCGGGCCGAAAAACTACTGGGTGGGCCGCGCGCACGCGCTGGCCGGCCGCAAGGAGGCCGCGCGACTGGCGTGGGAAACCGCCCTCGACGTGGTGAACGCGCGCCTGAAAAACACGGGCCAGAACCAGGAGCTGCACCTGATGCGCGGTGAATTGCTCGCCCTGCTGGGCCAGACGGACGAAGCCCTGCGCGAGGCCCGCACCGTGGAGGAACTCGCGCGCGGCCGGCTGGCGAGCTATTGGTTCTGGTCGCCCTTGATCATCTACGCGGCGCTCGGGCGCGCGGATGACGCGTTGCCCTTGCTGGAGAAATTTTGCGTGGTGGCGCCCGTGGAGCAAAACGTCGGCTGGCCGCTGACGCCCGCGCTGCTGCGGCTCGATCCCAAATGGGACAAGATTCGTGATGATCCGCGGTTCCAAAAGCTCTGCGCGGAGCCGGCGGCTGCCGCCGGCAAATCCCCGGCCGCCACCTCGCCCGCGCGCGAACTCGCGGACAAGGCGCTGGCGCTGCTGTATGGGCTCGACGTCACGCGCGAGGATCTGGCGCTGGCGGAGGATATGTGCCAGCGCGCGCTTAAACTCGATTCCGGTGACGGCGAGGTCTGGGCGGTCAGTTCGCACGTCAACGCCGCCTATGTCTATCGCGGTTGGGATGCCAGTCCGGCGCGGCGCGAGCAGACCCGGGTGGCCGGGGAGCGCGCGATCCGGCTCGCCCCGAAATCGGTCGAGGCGCGGCTGGCGCAGGCGGGCGCGTGGAGCACGTTCAACATCAACCGGGCGGAGACGGAAAAACTCCTGCGCGAGGTGTTGCAGGACCAGCCGGACAACCAGGTCGCGCTGCGCTTCCTGGCCGTCACCGTGCTCGGGCGTGGTGATCTGGAGGAAACCCTCGCCCTCAACGAGCGCTCGGCCGCGCTACCCGGGGGCGACCCGCTCGCGCTTTACAACAACGCCCGCTACCTCTTGCAGCGCAACCGGCAGGAGGAGGCCTATGCCACGATCCAGCGTTCGCTGGCGCAAAAGCCGTTCAGCTCGGCCCTCGTCTTCAAGACCCTGATGGAAATCTACACGCGCGGCGACCTGCCGGCGGCGGAGGCGACCTCGCGGCTGATCCCGACGGCCGTGCTGCTCGAGGACCGCGCCAACTTCATCACCGGGCTGCTGTCGTATTACCAGCGCAACGCCGAGGCGGCGCTCAAGACCTGGAGCGCCTTTCCCCGCGACGCCTATGAGGACTTCCAGTTTGACGGCCCCAAGGGCCTGCTGGTCGGCTTCGCCTACGAACTCGATGGCCGGGAGGCGGCGGCGAAGATCGAATGGCGGGCGGCCCTGCTGGTGGCCGACCGGCGGCTGGCCGCCGCGTCGAACAACCCGCGCCGCCACTATGACCGCGCGTATCTGCTCGCCTGCCTCGGGGACAAGGAAGCCCCCGAGGCCTTGCGCACCTACGAGCAGCTCGCCGGCGTGAAGCTCGGGCCCGGTGTGCCGCTGGGCATCGACCTGGCGCTCGTCTATGCCCGGCTCGGCCGCCTCGACGAACTCCTGGCCCACTGGCCCGCCGCCTTCGTCGTGCGCCTCCGCCTCGACCCCCGCTTCGATGTCCTGCGCAAAGACCGGCGCTTCGACGCGCTGCTGAAGGAACCAGAGGCGAAGAAATGAGCGACTCCACCAAAGCCGTCTTCTTGAGTTACGCCTCGCAGGACGCCGAAGCGGCGAAGCGCATCGCGGACGCCCTGCGCGCGGCCGGCGTCGAGGTGTGGTTTGACGCCGAGGGCGGGCTGGAGCACGGCGACGAGTGGGACGCCAAGATCCGCCGGCAGATCAAGGAGTGCGTGTTGTTTATCGCCGTGATATCCGCGAACACCCAGGCGCGCGAGGAAGGCTACTTCCGCATCGAGTGGGACCTCGCCGCCGAGCGGGCGCGCGGCATCGCCAGCGGCGTGGCGTTCATCCTGCCCGTCGTCATCGACGACACCAAGGAGCCCGCCGCGCTCGTGCCGGATCGCTTCCGCGTGGTGCAGTGGACGCGGCTGCCCGGCGGCAACGTGTCGCCCGAGGTCTTGCAACGCTTCCTCAAGGTCTGGTCACACCGCACGGGCGTGGTGAAGAATTCGGCCGGCAGTCCCGTGGGAGCGGCTTTGCGCCGCGATGGTTTGGAGGAATCGCGGCCTCAAGCCGCTCCGACAAAAAGGCCCGCCTGGCCGTGGGTCGCGCTGGGGCTTGTGGCGCTCGGAATCACGGCCTTTGTTTTCCTCGGGCGCAAAACGCCGGCACCGTCCGCACCGGCGATCCCACCCGCACCGGCGATCTCGGCGGTTCAAGCCGACGCTTTTCCCCGCGATCCCGAGCTCCGGCGCACCCGCCAACTGCTCTACACGATGGACGCCATCCCGGAGGATTTCCGGCTGGCGGAGGACCTCCTCAAGCCGGTGCTGGCCCAGCAGCCCAACGACCCGGAGACGGCCACCGTGGCCGCCGAAGTGGCCTTGGAATTTCTCGTGCGCGGCTTCGACAACTCCGCCGCGCGGCGGGCGCAGGCGCAGCGCCTGGCCGAGCGCGCCGTGCAACTCGCCCCGGACAACGGCTACGCCTTGGCGACACTCAGCCGCTATCTCCTCTTCAACGGCGCCCAACTGGCCCGCGCGGAGGAATTGATCCGCAAGGCCATCGCCCTGCGGCCGGAGGAGGCCCGGTTTCATCGCGCGTTGCACTACATCCTCTTTCTGACGCGGCCCGCTGCCGAGACCGACGCCTATGGCGAGCGCATGGCGGCGCAATTTCCCCGCGACCCCCTCGTGGCCTACGATATCGCCCGGCGCTTCAAGGATTCGAACGACCTCGTCGAGATGGAAAAGTGGTTCGACCGTTCGCTGGCCGCCGAGACTCCCGTCGCCTTTGCGATGATCTGGAAGGCCTGGCTCGCGGTCCTGGCCCACGGCGATCTGGAGGCGATGAAGCAATGGATCGACCGCGTGCCTGATCGGCAGCGCAACAACACCCGCGTGGTCAACGCGCGCTATGTGCATGCCCTGTTCAGCGGCGAGACCCGGGCGGCGCTTCGCGCACTCAACGAGCTGACGGACGAGTGGCTGACCGATTTTGACCTGACCGTTCCGAAATCCCTGCTGATCGGCAATCTCGCCCGGCTGGAGGGGCGAAACGATCTGGCCCGGGCGCAGTTTGAGGCCGCCTTGGCCACGGTCGCCGCCGAGGTGGAGAAAAACCCGTCTGACCTGCGCCCGCAACGCGCCAGGCTGTGGGTGCTGATCGGGCTCGGCCGGATGGAGGAGGCACGTGCCATCCAGCGCATGCTCCTGCAAACGTTGTCCCGGCCGTGGCTGTCCAACATCACCCGCGCCGGCTGGACCAATCCCATCATCAGCTGCCTGCTGCTCGACCTCCGCCCCGACGCGCTCTCCCTACTGCGCGATTCCAGCGGCGACGCCAACTGCCGGCGCATGCTCCGCAGCCTGTTTAAGCTCGATCCGCGGCTGAAGCCCTGGCGCGACGACGCGGAGATCAACGCCCTGCTCGCCGAGCCGAAAAGGGAAACCGCCGCCACTCCTTCCTCACTTTCACCTTCACTTTCCACTCCACCCGACGCCAAGTCGGTGGCCGTGCTGGCCTTTGCCAACCTCTCTGACGACAAGACCAACGAGTATTTCTCGGACGGCATCAGCGAGGAGCTGCTCAACGTGCTGGCGAAGATCCCCGGGCTGAAAGTCTCGGCGCGGACCTCGGCATTTTATTTCAAGGGCAAAGAGGTGCCCATCCCGGAAATCGCGAAACAGCTTGGCGTGGCCTACGTGGTCGAGGGCAGCGTGCGCAAGTCCGGCGACAAGGTCCGCATCACGGCGCAGCTGATCAAGGCGGCCGATGGCTTCCACGTGTGGAGCGACACCTTCACCCGCGACCTGAAGGATATCTTCGCCGTGCAGGACGAGATCGCGGGGCTGATCGCGAAGAATCTCGAGCTCAAGATGGGCATGGTGGCGGCCCGTCCGACCATCGACGTGGAGGCCTACCAGGAATATCTCACCGGCCGGGCGGCGGTCGCCAAGGCGAGCATGACCGACTTGCGAAAAGCAGTGACGCATTTCGAACAGGCGGTCGCGTTGGAGCCGAAGTTCACGGCCGCGTGGGTGCAACTGGCGAGCGCGCATACGCGGCTCGGCCGTTGGGGTGGCACCCCGACGCTGCAGGCGTGGCAGGCCGCCCGGGCCGCCATCGACCGGGCGCAGGCCCTCGAGCCGGATTCGCCCGATGTGCTGCTGGCGTTAGGTTGGATTTTGCGCACGGCTGAATGGGACTGGCGGGGCGCGGAGCGGGCGTTCCGTCGCGCCCTCCAACTGCAGCCCAATCAACCCGACGCCTTGGCGGGCGCGGCGGTGCTCCTCTTCAACATTGGCCAGACGGAGGAGGCTTATCGGCTGGGGTGGCAGGCGGCTCAACTCGACCCGCTCAACGCCGGCACCCAGATCGACCTGAGCATCATGTTTTTTCTGAACGGCAATTGGCCCGAGGCGGAGCGGGCGGCGCGCCGGGCCTTGCAGCTGGCGCCGAGGGGCACGAGTTATCACAGCATTTTTTCCTGGAGCCTCATCAGACAGGGGCGCTACGCCGAAGCCGAGACCGAGATTGCCCTCGAAAGCGACGAGGTCGAGCGGACCACGGCCACTGGCCTCCTTGCCCTCGCCCGCGGTCAAGGCGCGCGGGCTCGCGAACAGCTCGCCCGGCTGGTGGAAATTTCCCGGACCCGGGGCGACCTGACCGACCTGCAGCAGTCCATGGCGTGGATCTATGGGGGCCTTGGGGAGAAAGACCGTGCCTTTGCCGCCCTGGAAAAAGCCCGGGCCTCGCGCGATCCGAGCATGTCCTGGCTGAAAAACAGCGGGTATTTGGACTCGCTGTATTCCGACCCGCGCTGGCCCCAGCTGTTGCGCCAAGTCGGCCTCGCCGACGACCAGTTGAAATGACCCGCCTACGCTTCGCACCGCAGCGCTCCGGCGAGACGAAGCCCGCCGCCGCCCGGAATAATTTGTAATACAATACGTTACAGATATCCGAGGCGGGCGGCACCTCATCAGCCTCGGGAAGCAAACCGCCGTCCGGGATAATTTGTAATCTAATAGATTACAAATATTCCGGGGTGGGCGGATCAGAGTTCCGCGGCGATTTCGGCGACTTGGCGCTCGAAGGTGATGCCGCTCTCGGGCGGGAAGTGCTTCAAGCCGTCGGCCCGGAGCGCGGGGGCATGGTCGCGGATGTAGTTGTCGAAGGTTTTGCGGGAGGGGAAGACGTATTGGGTCTCGACCACCACGGGCGCCGTGTCATTCGCGCGGTCCGGCAGGACAATGCGGGCGCCGGTGGCGCCGCCCTTCATGACCTCGATGAGGTGGTTGGGCGAGAGCCAGGCGAGAAAACGGCCGCGGGTCTGCACGTTCGGACAATTCGTTCGCACCGTGTATAGGATAGTTGGCATGGTTCTGTTGTAGGAGCGGGATTATCCCGCGACCAGAATTAATCGCGGCGTAAAGCCGCTCCTCCAGTTGAAAAACACCAGGCCGACTTCGCTCACCATGTGGAGCTGCGTCGAACCAAGTCAGGTGGGCGTGAGGTGGAACGCGTGGAACTCAACGTGTTGAATGTGGCGCGCTGGGGTCAGCGCACTCCACCTGAAGCCGGCTTCGCCCGGGATAATTTGTAATCTATTAGATTACAAATTATCGGGGTGGGTGATCAGGGTATGGCGGCGATTTCGGCGGTCGGGCGGGCGGGGAGTGGGGTGGAGCGCAGCGTCCCCGCCGCGCTTTCAACAACCCGTCCGGCTGGTCCGCCATAGCCTTGGCGACGGAGGAAGGCCGGGCTCCAACTTTATTAACTTTGGGTCCAATACCCCAAGAGCTCCGGTTTGGATGGAGCCGGTGGGAGCGTGCTTGCACGCGACTGTCGCGACCATCAGCCCTCGCCCGAGCGCTATGGCCCGACAAGAGGTCGCTCCCACAACTGCCTCGGGGATATTTATTTCGAAGCGGGCAGGGCACCGGGCACCGAGCCGGCCTTGATGAGGATCATCTTGGCGGGATCGAGGTGCTGCTTGATGGCGCCGTTGATCTGCGCCGGGGTCAGGGCGGCGATCTCCGTCGCGTAGGTGTCGAGCCACGAGAGGGGCAGGCCGCGGTTGACCGTGGCGAGGAGCTGGTTGGCCATGCCGTCGGTGGTGGCGAGGTTGACCTTGAAGCTGCCGATGAGGTTGGTCTTGCGGTCGGTCACTTCCTTGTCGGTCACGCCCTGGTCATGCCAGAGGTTGAGCTGGCGCAGGGTCGAGGCGATGCCCTTGTCGAGGAGGTTGGGGGCGAAGGTGCCGGCGATGCGGAAGTCGCCGTCGGCGAAGGTGTCGTTGGCCAGCCGGGCGCCGATGCCATAGGTGAGACCTTCCTTGTCACGGACGTTGCCCATGAGGCGGCCGGTGAAGCCGCTGCCGAGGATGGCGGTGCCGACACGCAAAGCCTGGTAGTCGGACTGGCCGTAACGCAGGCGGGAGGTCTGGGCAAAAATCACGCTGACACTGGTTTTCTCGGCCATGAATACAACTTGCTCCCTGGCCGTGTCGCCCGGAGAGGCCGGCAAGGCGGCGGGCAGGGCGACCCCACCGGTCCAGCCGGCGAAACCCTTGGTGAGCTCGGCTTGGATCTGGGGCAGATCGAGATCGCCCACGGCGGTGACGGTCAGGTGTGCCGGCCCGTAGTGCGCCTGATGGAAGGCCTTCACCTCGGCCAGCGTCGCGCGCTCGATGGCGGCGAGCATCTCGGCGTGGGGTGTGCCCCGGTTGGGATGGCCGGCGGGATAGAGGGCGAGGCCGGCGGCCTCGGCCGCCTGGTTGTCGGTGCTTTCCAGCGCGCGTTGAAGAGTGCCGGTGAACTGCTTTTTCGCCTTGTCGAATTCCTCGGCGGAGAGGGCCGGCGAACGCAGCTGTTCGGCGAGGAGCGAGAGCACGAGCGGCACGTCCTTCTTCAGGCACTTGGCGCTGAACTCGAGGAGTTCGTTGCCAATGTTGAAATCCAGCGTCGCGCCGACGGCGTCGAGCTGGGCCGCGATGGCGAACTTGTCCTGCTTGATCGTGCCCTGGTCGAGCAGCATGCCCGTAAGGGTGGCGACGGCGGGGTTAGTGCCGGCGGAGAAGACATCGCCCGCGGGCAGGGAGCCCTTGAGGTTGACGACGTTTTTCACGCCGGTCGGATAGAGAAGGACATCCATGCCGGCGATGCGGGTGCGGGTGACCTTGGGGGCGATTTGGGCGAGTGCGGCGGTCGCCGAGGCCAGCGTGAGGGTGAGAAGCAACAGACGGGAGAAAGTTTTCATGGAGAAAAGGAGTTGACGGCTTATTTGGCGGCTGGTTTCGGCGCCTCGGGGGCGAGGGCGATGAACCAGCCGGTCGTGCTCTGGTCCTCGTTGAAGTAGAGGTTGGCGACGCGCTTGACGTCGGCCGCCGTGACCTTGGCGGTGGCCTGGTCGAGGGTCTCGTAGAGTGTCCAGTCACCGACGGCGATGCATTCGTTGATCTGGGCCGCGATGGCGAAGGTGCCGTCGCGCTGGAAGGCGGAGTCGGCCACGAGCTGGTTGATGGCGCTTTGCACCTCGGCGTCGGTGACGCCGTCCTTCTTGACCTTCTCGATGTCGGCGAGGGCGATTTTCTCAACCTGCTCGTGGGTCACGCCCGGGGCGAGCGGCACGAAGGTGTAGTGCAGCATCGGGTCATGCGTGAAGCGGGCGAAGGTGAACACGCCGGTGGAGAGGCTCTGGTCGGTGATGGTCTTGTAGAGGCGGCTGTTCTTGCCGCTGCCGAGGATGGAGGCGAGGACCTGGATGGCGGGGAAGTCGGGGTGGGTGCCGGCCGGGATCTTGTGGCCGATGGCGACGGCCCCGAGCTGGCCGGCGCGCTTGATGACGAAGCGGCGCGGGCCGCTCTGCGCGGGCTCCTCGGTGTAGAGCTGCGGGATGGGCTTCGGGGCCTTGGGGATGGCGCCGTAGAATTGCTTGATCAGGCCGAGGGCGTGGGCGGAGTCGAAGTCGCCGATGACGGTGACGGTGGCGTTGTCCGGCCAGTAGAAGGTGTCGTAGAACTCGCGGAGCTTCTCGATGGAGACCTTCTCGATGTCGGAGCGCCAGCCGATGGTGGAGTGGTGGTAGGGGTGGGCGATGTAGGCGTAGGAGCCGAGCTCGAGGAAGAGGGCCTGGATGGGGTTGTTCTGACCGCGCTCAAACTCGTTGCGCACGACGGTCATCTCGGGGCGGCGGTCGTCTTCGCGGAGGAGCAGGCCGCGCATGCGGTCGGCCTCCATCGCGACGACGGTGGGCAGATGCTCGCTGCCGAAGGTCTCGTAATAGTTGGTGCGGTCGACGGAAGTGGTGGCGTTGTTGGTGGCGCCGATCGGGTCGAGGATCTGGTCGACCTTGTTGCCCTTCTCCTTGTTGAAGTTGGCCGAGCCCTTGAACATCAGGTGCTCGAGCAGGTGGGTGGCGCCGGTGGTGCCGGTGACCTCGTTGCGGGAACCGACGCGGTAGGTCACCATGAAGGTGATGACCGGGGCGGAGTGGTCGGGCAGGAGGAGGACCTGGAGGCCGTTGGTTTCGAGGCGGTATTCATCGAAACCGCCGAGGGACTTGATGTAGCTGAAGCCCTCGACCGACGCGGGCGCTGCGGACAGCGCGGCGGTCGAAACGAGGAGCGCAAGGAACGCGAGGGGACGTTTCATCATAAGCATGGGGGGAAGGGCGCCCAACCTAGTGGTCCGGACCCCTCCTGCAACAAGACAAAAGCGACGAACCGTAGGCCGGAAGGCCCAAGCGGCCTCGCGGTGGCAGACGAAGCTCCTCGAACGGGACTGCTATTACTTCCAATAAACTACGCCGAGACCGCCAGGATTTTCTCCCGCAGATGCGTGCACCGCAATTTCGACTCGGCGTTGCGCACCCGGGCGCAACTATTCACGCCTTGCCCCGGCATGGCGAGTGGCCAACGTTCAGGTGAAACATGAGTGCGCCCGGCCAGTCGGTATTTATCAGCTACGCCCGCGAGGATCTGGCGGCAGCCCGGCGCATCGCCGACGCGTTGAGCGCGTTTGAAGTCGAGGTATGGTTCGATGAGGCCGGCTTGGAGGGCGGCGATGCGTGGGATCAGAAAATCCGCCGACAGGTCAAGGGATGCTCGCTGTTCATCCCGATCATTTCGGCGCAGACGCAGGCGCGGCGGGAAGCCTATTTCCGGCTCGAGTGGAAACTCGCCGAGGAGCGCACGCACCTGATGGCCGAAGGCACCGCGTTTCTTCTCCCCATTGCGATCGACCACACGCCGGAGGACGGCGCCTTGGTGCCGGAATCCTTCCAGCGCACGCAATGGATGCGCTTGCCGCGGGGCGTGCCTGACACCTCGTTTATCGACCGGGTCCGAGCTTTGCTGGAGGCCCAGCGCCAGTCGCCGATCGGGCCCGCCCAGGCGGCGGTTCCGGGCACGGCGCGACCCACGAAGAAATGGCCGTGGAGCATCGTGGCGGCGGCTGCGGCGATCATGGCGGCCTGGTCCTACTGGCCGAGAGGGAGCGACAGACCGGCGGCAGTCCCACCCATACAGCATCCGACGGCAGTGGCTGCGGTCGTGGTCAAATCCATCGCCGTCCTCCCGTTCACGAACATGAGCGATGACAAGGACAGCGGGTATTTTGCCGATGGGGTGCATGAGGACATCCTGACCAACCTGACCAACGTCGGGGCGCTCAGGGTCATTTCGCGGACTTCCATGATGCAGTATCGGGACTCAAAAAAGTCCATCCACCAGATCGCCGATGAACTCGGTGTGGCCTACCTCCTGGAGGGGAGCGTGCGGCGTTCCGGCAACAAGGTGCGCGTCACGGGTCAGCTCATCCGCGCCGCCACCGACGAGCACGTGTGGGCCAAGACCTACGACCGGGATCTGACGGACGTCTTTGTCATCCAGACTGAGCTTTCGCATGAAATTGCCCTGGCACTTCAGGCGGTGCTGACTCCGCGGGAGAATGCCCGGTTGGAAGAGCGGCCGACGCAGAGCGTGGAGGCCTATGAGCTTTATCAGCAGGCCCTGACGCTCATGCGCAGGGGAGTGGAGAAAGTAACACTCGACCAGGCCCTGCCCCTTTTAAGCCGCGCGGTCGAAATCGATCCGAACTACGCCAAGGCTTGGGCGGCGATCAGCAAAATCCATGGCCGCGCCTACTGGCGCGAAAATAAATCCCCGGTCCGGCTGGCCAGCATGCGCGAGGCGCTGACACGGGCGGAAAAATCCGATCCGAATGACTATAATGTTTTGGAAGCAGGGGCAGGATTGGGGGCCGCTACCGGGGATCGCGCTTTGGTCAATCACTACCTGCAGAGGATCATCGAACTCTTTCCCAACCGGACGGAAGCCTATTTGGCCTTGGCGCTCGCCGCTCACTCTGAACAGCGTTGGGCGGATGCGTTGGCGGGATATGCTAAGGCGCGGTTGCTCGATCCATTCAATGTGGAATTGCTCGCCAGGCAAGCGGACACGTTACGATCACTCCGCCATTTTGCCGAGGGGGAAGAAATCGAGCGGATCCTTGTGCGCTTGAATCCGGAGGATAACGATGCGGCGCTGCGCCTAGCCCGCACGCCGTTCCGGCGCATGGGTTCTACCCGTGAACTTGGGGCGCTGCTGGCCAAGTTCCCGGCGGAGTTCGAAAAGGAGGATCCCTTTGTCCATTACACCCGTCTCGAAGTCATGATCGAGCTGGGCGATGCCGATGGGATGATCCGGCTTTGGCGGGCGAGCGGGGGCGACGCCGTGTTCAGGGATTATTCCGAGCGGGAGGCCCGGATGCTGGTCGCGGAGGCCTATCTGTCGAAGAAAGATTTTGCCTCCGCCCGCCCGCTGATGGAAAAAAATCGCGATTCGGCGTTAACGGAGCTCGCCGTAAATCCTGCTGCACCGGGAGCCTTGAACGATCTTGGCCTTGCGCTGGCCATATTGGGCGACCAGGAAGCCGGCCGGGCGAAGCTGACGCAGGCGCGCGAGATCTTGCGGCAAATGCCCCCCGATCAGGAGAAAGTGGCCCGCTTTTTAAACGCAATCAACCGGGCTTGGGCGGGTGAAAAAGCGGAGGCGGTCGCCGGATTGACGGAAATCCTGCGATCGCCACTCATGGCTAAATTGGAAGTGAATGTCTACCGTCTGCGGTATTCCTTGCTCACGCTCCCGTTGCGCGGTGACCCGGTGTTTGAAGCCATGCTGAACGACCCGAAAAACAACGCGCCGCTTTTTTAAGCGGTCGTCGCGTGGAGAATCTTTTCCCGCAGATGCGTGCAGCGGAGCTTCGATTCGGCGTTGCGCACGGCCATGCCGTAGGCCGCGGGCTCGCCGACGATGAAGACCTTCTTCCGGCCGCGCGTGATGGCGGTGTAGATGAGGTTGCGCTGCAGCATCACGAAGTGCGCCTTGAGCAGCGGCACGATGACGACGGGATACTCGCTGCCCTGAGACTTGTGGATGCTGATGGCATAGGCGAGCGCGAGGTCGCCGAACTCGCCGCGTTCGAAGGTGTGCTTCGCGCCGTCGAAGTCGGCCGTGAGCGTGCCTTTCACGCCGTCGATCGCGAGCACCTGGCCGATGTCGCCATTGAAGAGGTCCTTGTCGTAGTTGTTGCGCAGCTGGATGAGCTTGTCGCCCGGGCGGAACTCGCCGTTGAGGGTCTTGAGGCCTTGGCGGCGGCCGTTGAGCGCGGATTGGAGCGCGGCGTTGAGGTTGCCGACGCCGGCGACACCCTTGTGCATCGGGGCGAGCACCTGCACGTCGTTGACCGGGTCGAGCCACTTGAAGTGATGCGGGATGAACTTCGTGCAGAGCTCGGTGATTTTCGCGAGGCAGTCCTCGGGCGAGGAGGCGGCGATGAAGTTGAGATCGCTCCACGCCTGGGCCTTGGCGACCTCGCTGACGACGGGCGGCGGGGAACTCTCGCCGCCGTTGATGGCGTGGGCCACGCTGACGATGAGACTCTGGTCCTTCTGCCGGTAGACGACGGCGAGGCGCGTCACGGGAATCTTCTCCGTGGCGATCAGGTCCTTGAGCACGTTGCCGGCGCCGACGCTCGGCAGCTGGTCGGTGTCGCCGACGAGCACGAGGTGCGCGCGCGACGGCACGGCCGACAGCAACGCGGCGGCGAGGCGGGAGTCGAGCATCGAGGCTTCGTCCACGATAAGGAAGTCGGTGGCGAGCGGCGCTGATTCATTGACGGTGAAACCCATCTTCGTGCCCTCGAACTTGAGCAGGCGGTGGATGGTTGAGGCGTAGCCGCCGGTCGTCTCGGCGAGGCGCTGGGCCGCGCGGCCGGTGGGCGCGGCGAGATGCACGCGGGCCTTCTTGGCCTTCAGGATCTCGACGAGCGCGCGGAGGATGGTCGTCTTGCCCGTGCCCGGCCCACCAGTGAGGATGCTGAACTTGTGCGAGAGGGCGTGGCTGAGTGCGGCGCGCTGGAGGGCATGGAACTCGAAGCCGGCCTTCTCCTGCGCCCACATGATGGCGGGCTCGACCTTGATGGCCGGCAGGCCGGAGGGCACGGCGTTGAGGCGCTTCACGACCTCGGCGATCTTCTGCTCGGCGCGGTCGTTCTGCGGGAGCTGGATGAAACCGTTGTCCTGCCGGACAATGCTCTTCTCTTTCAACAACGCGGCAATCCGCGCGGAGACCAACTCGGAGTTGGTCTCCAGCAACTGTGATGTGAAATCGCGCAGCTCGGGTTCGGGGTAGGCGGTGTGGCCTTCCTCCTGCAGGGTCTCGAGGGCGTAGATGAGGCCGGCGTCAAGGCGGGGCGGGGCGTCGTTGGCGTAGCCGAGGTTGATGGCGATGCGGTCGGCGGTCTTGAAGCCGATTCCGTCGATCTCGCGCGCGACGCGGTAGGGTTCGTCGGTGATGACGCGCCGCGCCTCGGAGCCGTATTTGTTGACGAGCTTCACGCACTGTGAGGTGGTGACGCCGTAGGTCTGGAGGAAGATGTGCACCTCGCGGAGGGTCTTCTGTTCCTCCCAGGCGGTCTTGATGGCGGTGGCGCGGACCTTGCCGATGCCCTCGACCTTGCGGAGCTTGCCCGACTCCTCGCTCAGCACGCGGAAAGTGTCGGTGCCGAACTTATCCACGATCTTGTTCGCGTAAACCTTGCCGATGCCCGGCACGAGACCGCTGCCGAGGTATTTGCGGATACCGTAGACGGAAGAGGGCAGCTCCGACTTGTGCGTGGCGATCTTGAACTGCGCGCCGTGCTGCGCGTGCTTGGTCCATTCGCCGGTCAACTGGAGCGTCTCGCCGCATTGCACGCCGGGCAGCGGGCCGGTGATGGTCACGGTGCCGTCGCCGTTTTCCGGTTTCAGTTCCGCGATGGTGTAGTGGTTCTCCTCGTTGAAGAAGATGATGCGCTCGAGGACGCCGGTCAGGGAGAGGGGAGCGGGAGCAGCCACGCCCCAACGGATATGCAGGGCGCGGCGAAAAGGAAGTGCGGAGTGGGCCGGTTTGCCGTGCGGGTCGGGGAAGCCGCCGTGCAAATCCGGCGCTTGGCCGAGGTAGGCTTGCGTGCTCGCGAGCCCCGGCCAATCTCCCGGCATGCCCCGAATCCAATCCATCGTCGCGGCGCTCTGCGTGTCCGCTTTATTTGCCGTGGTCGGTTATGCTCAAACTGGGCCCGCGACATCCACTACCGCTCCCGAGATCAAGCCCGCCGCCCCCAAACCGTCGGCCGAAGAGCTGAGCGCTGAACGTGACAAGTTTATCAAAGAAATCCGCACACAGATCGCCGGCCACGAAAAGGAGCCCGCCGAGAAGGTGTTCAAGGACATCAAGACGCTCAAAGGCGTGCCGGCCGGCCGGGTGCTGGCGATCATGAACTTTGCCTACAGCCAGTCGCTGGGCGTGAGCTGCACCCATTGCCACACCGCCGGCGAATGGGACAAGTCGGACAAACCCCAGAAGGAAATCGCGCGTGAAATGTCGCGGCTGTCCAAGACCATCAACAAGGAGCTGCTACCGAAAATCGCGAACCTCGACAGCAAGCAGCCGGCGGTGAACTGCACGACCTGCCACCGGGGCGAAGTGAAGCCGGCGCTCGACCTGCCCTAGGTGGGCGTTCCGAGATTGCGGCGTTGCGTCAACAGCCTGCCGCGCCAGCCAAGCCGTCGGGGACCTGACTGCGGCGGCCTCGGCCTTCACCAGGGTCCAAGACTTCAGTCCGCCCGCCGCACAGGTGGGTGGACTTCTGCTCCGCACGAATTATCCCTCGACCATGCGTTATTTCGAGGACCTCAAGGTCGGCGACAAATTCAACACGGCCGAATACGAGATGACGGCCGAGGAGATCATCGGGTTCGGGAAAAAATTCGACCCGCAGGCGTTTCACACCGATCCCGTGGCAGCGAAGGGAACACTGTTTGGCCAGCTGGTGGCCAGCGGCTGGCACACGGCCGCCGTGAGCATGCGGCTGATGGTGCTGGGTGAGATGGCGCTGGACGGCGGCGTGATCGGGCAGGGGATGGAAAATCTCCGCTGGCCGCGCCCGGTGCTGCCGGGCGACCGGTTGCGGGTGGGGACGGAGATCATGGAGTTGCGCCCCGCGCCGGCCCGGCCCGAGCGCGGCCTGATCAAACTTCGCTGCCGCACCCACAACCAGAATGGCAGGGTGGTGCAGGACATGACGGCCACGCTGCTCGTCGCGCGCCGACCCTCCTCCGCCATGGCGACTGAGGGCAGGCCGGCGTGATGGCGGCGGCTTGCCACGAGCGGGCCCCGGCCACAGCTTCACCCGGTGTCCGCCGCCCAACCCACGCTGCTTGGCCTGCCTTACGATGCCAGTTCATCCTACCTGCGCGGATCAAGAGAAGCGCCTGCGGCCATCCGGGCTGCGCTGCAGTGCATCTCGTCAAATTCCTGGAGCGAGGCGCTGATCGACGTGCTGACTCCCGGGCTGCTGGGTGATGCCGGCGACCTTGCGCTCGGTGAGGATGCGGTGACCGCGCAGGCGGCGATCGAACAGGGGGTGGAGGCGCTGCTGGCCCGGGGCGGTCGGCCGGTCCTGCTGGGCGGCGACCACTCCGTGACTTATCCGGTCCTGCGGGCGATGCGGGCACGGCACCCGCAGTTGACCGTCCTGCAGGTCGACGCTCATGCCGACCTTTACGACCAGTTTGAGGGGGACCGGTTTTCACACGCGTGCCAATTTGCCCGCATCATGGAAGAAGGACTGTGCGATCGGTTGGTTCAGGTCGGCATCCGCACTCTCAACGCCCACCAGCGCGCGCAGGCGGACCGTTTCGGGGTCGAGATCGTGGACATGCGCGCCTGGGCGGCCGGAGCGCGGCCGGTGTTCACGGGACCGGTCTATCTCTCGCTCGATCTTGACGGGCTTGACCCGGCGTTTGCCCCCGGCGTGTCGCACTGGGAGCCGGGTGGGCTCACGACCCGCGAGGTGGTGGGCCTGATCCAGCACTTGCCGGCGCCGTTCGTTGGTGCTGACGTGGTGGAGCTGAACCCAGCGCGGGATCCGTCCGGGGTCACCGCGATGGTGGCCGCCAAATTTGTGAAAGAAATAGCCAGCCGTATGCTCGAAACCATCCCATCGCCATGAACCTCGCCGCCAACATCCTGACCGCGCTCGTCGCGTTGCTGCACCTCTACTTTCTCGTGCTCGAAATGTTTCTCTGGACGAAGCCATATGGTCGGCGCGTTTTCCAACTCACACCGGAGAAGGCGGAGCTGACCAAGTCGCTCGCCGCGAACCAGGGACTCTACAATGGATTCCTCGCCGCCGGGCTGGTCTGGGGATTGATGGCCGGCGCGGATGGACATACCATCAAGGTGTTTTTCCTCTCGTGCGTGATCATTGCGGGTATCGTCGGGGCGGCGACGGCCAACCGGAAAATCCTGTGGGTGCAGGCCGTGCCCGGGGCGATTGCGCTGGCGCTGGTCTGCACGACGGCCGGGTGAGCGAGCAAGGTTGCACTGCCGGCCGCGTGGCGTAGGGTGGGGGCATGGCATGGTTATCCACCAGCTCGCTGCTGCCGGTGATCCAACTGGCGATCACGCCGGTGATCCTGATTTCCGGCATGGGGGCGCTGATGCTCACCATCACCGGCCGCATGGGGCGGATCGTGGACCGCACCCGCATCCTGGCCGGTCAGGTGCTCGTGGCGACCGGCGAGGACCGGCGGCACCTCGATGAGCAACTGAAAATCATGTGGCAGCGGGCGCAACTGATCCGGCGCGCCGTCACCTTCCTCGGCTTGAGCATGCTGGTGGCCTGCCTGCTGGTGGTGACCATTTTTGGCGGCGCGCTGCTGGGCCGTGACTTTGGCGTGGTGCTGCTGACGCTGTTCGCGGCCAGCGTCCTGTTGCTCATCGCCGCCCTGGTTGCTTTCCTGAAGGATATCTACGTTTCGTTGCACGCCCTGCGGCTGGAAGTGGACCGGGCAAGACGCCCCTAGTTGGCCAGGGCGGAGCCGACGCCGGCCAGACCGGAAAAAATCGCCGTGGCGCCGGCGGTGCGGAGTTCCTCCGCCGTATGCGTGCCGGTGGCGACGCCGTAGAAGACGAGCCCGGCGTTTTGCGCGGTGGCCAGGTCGTAGGGTGAGTCGCCGACGAGAGCGGTGGCGGTGGCCTCGCCGTTGAGGGAGATCAGCACGTGCTGCACAAACCGCGCGTCGGGTTTGATCCAGGGCGTGTCGTTGGCCCCGAAGACGCCGGCGAGCAGCGGATCGAGTCCGAGGTGGGCGCAGACCTGGCGGGCGGCCGGGCCGCGCTTGTTGGTCAGCACGGCGCAGCACACGCCCGCGGCGTGCAGTCCGGCCAGCAGCTCGCGGGCACCGGGCAGCAGGGTGACATCGTCGAGGTTGGTGGCATTCCAGTGTTCGATGAAGTGGGGCAACACAGCGGCCAGGTGTTCCGGGCCGGCGAGCCGCGCGATGGCCTCGTCAAGGCCGCCGCCGACTGCCGCGCGCACCTCGGCCAGAGTCGGTTCGCGCAGGCCGAGCCGCCGCAGGGCGTAGACATGGCACCGGTGGATGGCGGTAAAATGGTCGATCAGCGTGCCATCGAGATCAAAAAGGACGGTGCGGAAGCGCATGGAGCCGCGAGCGAAACCACGAAACCCGGCAAAGACACGAAAAATAGGGGAACAGATAATTCTCGTGCCGGTTGAAGAGGGGGTTGAGAATAGATCCATGAGTGAACCTGGAGCCCAAGCCCGCGCCGACGCCTCGCTGGAAGGCGACACGCTGATGGTGCGGGTGGGGGGCGACTGGCGGATCACCGAAAAACGCCCGGACTGGCAGGAAACCATGGCCGGCCAGGAGCCGAAGCACATTCGCCTGACCGGAAGCGGGCTGGGCAGCTGGGACAGTTCTCTGGCGCTTTTCCTGCACGAGGCGCGGAGCTGGAGTGAGTCGCAGGGGATAACCCTTGCCCTCGAGGGCCTGCCGGCCGGGGCGGACAGGCTCGCCCGTCTGCTCGCCCATAAGCCGGCGCGGCCGGACAATCCCCCGGGGTTGCCCAATCTGGTCACCGCCCTGGGCGCGGCCACGGTCAATCTCTGGGTGGAAATCAAGGACCTGGCCAACCTCGTCGGCGAATGCGCCTACAGTATCGGACGGTTTTTCCGCGGCCATGCGCAGTTTCGCTGGCGCGATTGTTTTTCCGAGATGCAGCAATGCGGCGCGATGGCGCTGCCCATCGTGGGTCTCATCAGTTTTCTGGTCGGCGTCACGCTCGCCTACACGGGCGCGATCGTGGTGCGGCAATACGGCGGTGACATCTGGATTGCGGACATGGTGGGTCTGGCCGTGGTGCGGGAGATGGGGCCGATGATGGCCGCCATCGTGCTCGCCGGCCGGACGGGGGCGGCCTACGCGGCCACGCTCGGCAGCATGAACGCCAACGAGGAGATCGACGCGCTCAGCACGGTGGGCGTCTCCCCGATCGATTTTCTGGTCATGCCGCGGATTGTGGCGCTGTTCTGCATGATGCCCTTTCTGGCGCTCTATTCGGACGCGCTCGGCGTCCTCGGCGGCATGGCGATCGCCGCCGCGCCGCCGTTGAACATCCCGCCCACGCTCTACTGGGCGGAAATGCAGACGATCGTGGACCTGTCCGACATCAGCACCGGAGTGATCAAGGCGGCCAGCTTCGGCCTGCTCATCGGCCTGGCCGCCTGCTGGCGCGGCCTCCAGGCGGAGCGCAGTGCGGCCGGCGCCGGCCAGGCGGCCACCGCGGCCGTGGTGACGAGCACCCTGCTGATCATCGTCTCGGACTCGATTTTCGCCGTGATCTTCAACATCCTCGGCTGGTGATCTGCCTGGCATGAACTCCCACGGCTCCCCTTCCGGCAACCCGTTCGCCATCGAGGTCACCAACCTTGAATGCCGTTACGGCGAACGCGTGGTGTTGACCGATGTGTCGTTCACCGTGACACCGGGAGAGATATTTTTCGTCATTGGGGGCAACGGCTGCGGCAAAAGCACGCTGTTGCGCCACCTGATCGGCCTGAAGCAGCCGGGGCAGGGCGGGGTGAAGTATTTCGGGCGCGATTTCACCCATGCGGATCACGCCGGGCGCCAGGAGCTGCTGCGCACCTTTGGCGTGCTCTACCAGAACGGCGCGTTGTGGAGCTCCATGACGCTGGCCGAGAACGTCGCCCTGCCGCTCGAACTCTACACGGGACTCAACCGCGCGGAGCGCGCCGGGATCGTGGCCCTCAAGCTCGCGCAGGTCGGCCTGGCCGGCTACCAGGATTACTACCCGGCCGAGTTGAGCGGCGGCATGAAAAGGCGCGCCGGCCTCGCCCGCGCGCTGGCCCTCGATCCCGCCATCGTGTTCTTCGACGAGCCCTCGGCCGGGCTGGACCCGATCACTTCGCTCAAGCTTGACGAACTGATCCGGCAGATCCGTGACACCCTGGGCACGACCATCGTCATCATCTCGCACGAGCTCGCCAGCATCTTCGACATCGCCGACCGGGTGGTGATGATCGACCCCCTGGCCCGGGGGGTCATCGCCGAAGGCGAGCCCAAGCAGCTGCGCGACACCAGCCCGGACGCCCGGGTGCGGAATTTTTTGAATAGACGCGGAGAGCCGGTTGGGCAACAACTGGGGGCTGCGTCGTGAAAACCAAACTCAGTCCCGCCACCGTCGGCATGTTCATCCTGGGGGCCTTGACGCTGTTCGTCGTGGGCTTCCTCTCCTTCGGCGGCTCCAACATCTTCGTCAAGCCCGCCCGCTTCCTGATCTATTTCAGCGAGTCGGTCAGCGGCCTCGACCCGGGGGCGCCGGTCAAGCTCAACGGGGTGCGCGTGGGCCGCGTGGCGGCCATCAACGTGCGCTACGATGCCTCGAGCAAGGAGGCGCTCGTGCAGGTGATCTGCGAGGTGAACCGCAACATTCTCACCGACAGCACCGGCAAGCAGATCGACCTGACCAACCCGGCCAGCCTGCAGGAGCTTATCGACCGCGGCCTGCGCGCGCGCCTCAACCTCACCGGCATCACCGGCCTGCTGTTCGTGGAGCTGGATTTCGAGGACATCCGCAAGTATCCCGCCAACCCGCGCTTCATGAGCGAATCCCTGCCGGCCGTTCCTGCCATCCCCTCGCCCATCTCCGAGGTGCAGCAAAGCATCGTTGAGATCGTGGCCAACCTCAAGCAGGTGGATTTCGCCGGGCTTTCGAAGCAGGTGAAGACACTGCTGGCCTCCACCAACGAAAAAGTGTCCGCGTTCGATGTGAAGGCGCTGGGGGAGAAGGTGGGCGCGGCCGCCGATGCGGTCGCCACCTTCGTCAACTCTCCGGAGGCCCGGCAAACCTTTCTCAACCTGAACGCCGCGCTCACCGATCTCCGCGTCGTCCTGGCCCGCATCGACGGCAACGTCGGCCCGATCAGCGATGAATTGAAGAAGACCCTCGCGGACGCGCAGGTGGCGCTCAAGGCGCTCGAATCCACCGCCGCCACCACGCAACGCTTCGTCGCCGCGCAGGGCAACGTCGGCGAAGAGGTCACGGCGGCACTGCGCCAGTTGTCCGACGCGGCGGCGGCGCTCGAGCGGCTGTCCGACGCCCTCACCCGCAACCCCAGCTCGCTCATCGTCGGCAAAAAGAAACCCGGCCAACCATGAAGATTATCACCCCACGTCCCCTCCTCCTCGCCTGCGGCCAGGCCGCAGGACGAGCCCTGCGTAGCTCCGCTTTGGGGAGCGTAGCAGGGATCCTTTTGCTTTCCGCCTGCAACCTCCCCTCGCCGCAGGCCGACACGGTGCGGTATTTCACGCTCAGCGTTCCGGCCGCGACGGCCGCCGACGGCGCCACGGTGCGCCCGGTGCAACTCGCCGGTCACTTGCGGGGCCGCGCCCTGGCGGTGCGCATCGCGCCCAACGAGGTCATTTACAACGAAGACGTGCGCTGGGCCGAGTCGCTGGACGACGCCATTACGCAATTGCTCCGCGCCCGGGTGGGATCCGCCGGCGCCGGCCACACCATCACGGTGCAGATCGCGCGCTGCGAACTCGTTCGCGCCGAGGGCAACAGCGTGCAGCTGGCGGCGACCTACGCCAGCACGGCGGCCGACGGAACCGTGAAACGCGGCGCCTTTGCCGCCGGCCCGCGCACCTGGGACGGCCAGGACTACGGCACGCTCATCGGCTTGATCCGGGACGCGGTCAACGAACTTGGCGACGTCGTGGCCGCGACGGTCGCCAAATGAGCGCAGCATTGTTTCATTCAGTCATGAAGGGGGCTAAATCATCTGGGGGAGGGGCTTTATGCCCCGACGGTAACCAAGCCGCATTCACGGTCGGGGCGTGAAGCCCGTCCCCCGATCGATCGGCTTATTCCCCTCAGGTCATCACCATCCCGCATGACGCCGGTCGAATCCAAGCTCCGCGACCTGTTGGAACTGGCGCAGGTGGTCCTCGACGACCTGCCGGTGGGCCTGCTGGTGCTGTCAGCCCACGGCACACCGCTTTGGTTCAACCGCGAGGCCGAGGTGGTCTGCACCGTCTGGAATCGCACGCCGCTGCGGCGCGACGCCCTGCCGCTCAAGCGCGCGGAATTTTCCGTGCCGTCCGTGCTTTGGTCCGCCTGTCAGACCCTGCTGGCGGCGGACAACCCCACCGGTCCGGCCCCGGAGCCCGCCATCATCAACGAGCCCGAACGCGGCCTGCACGCCGTCATCCGGCTGCAACGCCGGGCCGGCCGCACCGGACCGCCCGCCTGCTTTCTCCAACTCGACTACCGCCGCCCTCGCGGCGACCGCGAGCGGCCGATTCCCCCCGGCGCGCTCAGCCTGCTCTCCCGCCTGACTTTCCGCGAACGCGAGGTGGCGCTGCGCGTCCGCGACGGCCTCACTACCGAGGAGATCGCGCGCGAGTTGCGCCGCAGCAAGCTCACGATCAAGACCCAGCTCGCCGGTATCTTCAAGAAGCTCGGCGTCTCGAACCGCTCCCGCGTGACGGCGATGCTGAACCGCTGAGCGATGCGGCGTAAGCAGGGGCGCGCGCGATCCCCGCCGCGGTAGGTTCAGCTGATGTCAACTAATAGTTGACATCGGCACGGGGGGGAGCGGCGGCGGCGCAAGGACTGGATTTAAGCCGGCGAGGTGCGGAACCGCTGGGTGCACGACCTGCCCAGTGGCGCGAGGCCCCGCTGCCCTGCCGGACGGAGGGCTGATGTCAACTAATAGTTGACATCAACCGGCGCGGCCGACCCGGAATTGTGGCCGGGAATTTTGCCCCCCGCCAAGTCTGGGGCGCGGCGAAAACGGGGTGGGCGATACTCCACCGCCGTGGGTTCGGCTGATGTCAACTAATAGTTGATATCAGCCCGGACGGCACGGGGCTGAACCGACCGGGCGGTGCCACCTGGGCTGCGCTCACTGCAGCGCGGCGGCGATTCGGGCCAAGGCGGTCTCGACGTTCTCGCGGGAGTTGAAGGCGCTGATGCGCACGTGGCCCTCGCCACATTTACCGAAACCGGCGCCGGGCGTGCAGACCACCTGGGCCTGATTCAGCAGCAGATCGAAGAACTCCCAGGAATCGCGGCCGGTGTTGACCCAGATATAGGGCGCGTCGTCGCCGCCGATACAGCTCATCCCCAACCTGGTCACCGCCGCGCGGATGAGCTTGGCGTTGCCGAGATAGAAATCGGTGAGCGCGCGGGTCTGCTTCTGTCCCTCGGGGGTGTAGACGGAGAGGGCGGCCTTCTGCACGGGGTAGGCGACGCCGTTGAATTTCGTCGTGTGGCGGCGATTCCAGAGCGCATGGACGGAATGATCCTTCCCGGCGGCGTCGCGCGCCATGAGGTTTTGCGGCACGACGGTGTAAGCGCAACGCAGGCCGGTGAAGCCCGCGAGCTTGGAGTAACTGCGGAACTCGATGGCGACGTCGCGCGCGCCCTCGAGCTCGTAGATGGAGCGGGGGATGCCCGGCGTGCGGACGTAGGACTCGTAGGCGGCGTCGTAGAGGATGATCGCGCGGTGCTGCTGCGCGTAGGCGACCCACGCGGCGAGCTGGGCCCGGGTGGCGACGGCGCCGGTCGGGTTGTTGGGGAAGCAGAGATAGATTAATTCGGCGGGTGGATGCGATGGGCTCACCACCGGTGGCGCGGGCACATAACCGTTGGCGGCGGTGGAATCGAGGTAGGTGATGCCGGCGTAGCGGCCGTCCACGCTGGCGCCGGTGCGGCCGGCCATGACGTTGGTGTCCACGTAGACCGGGTAAACCGGGTCGGGGATGGCGAGCCGGGTGTCGGCCGCGAAGATTTCCTGGATGTTGGCGATGTCGCACTTCGAGCCGTCGCTGATGAACACCTCGGCGGGATCGATCTGGGCGCCGAGGACGCCGTAGTCGTGCTGCGCGATGGCTTCGCGCAGGAACGCGTAGCCTTCGCCGGGACCGTAGCCCTTGAAGGTGGCGCGGTGCGCCAGCTCGTCGGTGGCGGCGTGGAGCGCCGCGATACACACGGGTGGCAGCGGCTCGGTAACGTCGCCAATGCCGAGGCGGATGACGGGCTTGTGCGGGTTCGCCGCGACGTAGGCGTTCACGCGCTTGGCGATGTCGGCGAAAAGATAGGAGGCCTTCAGTTTCGAGTAATGGTCGTTAACGCGGATCATGGCGTGAAAAGTAGCGAGTAGCGGGTAGTGAGTAGCGGGTAGGAGGCGAGCAAGAATGTTACAGCGCAGTGAATCATCCGCAGAACAAGGCGACGTTCATACAACAGGGGTTATTTGTCATGCTCACTACTCGCTACTGGCTACTCACTACTGGCCGAGCGAATGCGAGGCTTGATAAAGCGAATCGCTTCTGGATAGTTCAAGCCGTTCCGGCCATGCAGAAAATCGACAAAGTCATCGCCATGCAGACCGCCGCGGCGGCACTGCGGCAAAGCGGCCGGCGCATTGCGCTGGTGCCGACGGCGGGAGCCTTGCATGCCGGGCATGCCAGTCTCATCCGCTTGGCGCGGGAGTCCGGGGCCGCCGTGGTGGTGTCCGCCTTTGTCAACCCGCTCCAATTCGGCCCAAGTGAGGATTTCACCAAGTATCCGCGCAACCCGTCGGCGGATGCCCTGCTGTGCGAAAAGGAAATGGCGGACGTGCTCTTCGCCCCGCCCGTCGAGGAGATGTATCCGCGCGGATTTTCGACGCATCTGCAGGAGGAAGTCATCAGCAAGCACCTGTGCGGCGTCTCGCGCCCGGCACTCTTCCGGGGCCTGCTCACCTGCTGGCTCAAGCTGTGCAACATCGTGCGCCCGGACACGGTCGTGATGGGGGAGCGGGACGCCCAGCAAGTCGCCGTGGCCCGCAAGGCCGTGGCGGATTTGCTGATGCCGGTCGAGATTCTCACGGGGCCAACGGTGCGCGATGCCGACGGCCTGGTGTTGAGTGCGCGCAACAGTTACCTGACCCCATCGCAGCGGGAGGAAGCGCTGGCGGTCAATGCGACGCTGCGCCGCGTGAAGGAAATGGTGGACGCGGGGGTGAAAAGCGCCGACCGGCTGGTGGCGGAGGCCACGCACCTGATCGCGACCAAGCGGCGGCTGCGCGTAATCTATATTTCCGTGGTCGACCGGCACACCATGGAGCAATTGCGCGAGGTCACACCCGGCCAATGTCTCCTCGCGATCTCCTACTGGGTGGATGAAGTGCGGCTCACCGATTGCATGCCGTTGTGAGCGCCGAAACGGGCTGTGAATAACTTGTCAGCCGACGTGGATTCCTGCTCGAACCGCAGCGGCTCCGGGTTTTGTGAACAAGGCGTGAGGGAGTCGTGAGCGACCGTGTGCGGTTTGAGACGCCAATGGTGGAAGTGTGGCCACCCGGGCGAGCTCCGCGAATTTCGCCCGGGGTGGAATTCACGTAAGAGATTGGAGTTTATGCCCTAAGCGATGGGCTTTGCTTAAACTTTAGACATAATAAAGCGAATCACCAGGGGCGCGGAGCGATGACTGGAGGGTGATGCTACCGGTCACGGGGGGAGAGAGTGGGCTAAGGGAATACGAAAACTGCGGGAGCGGGCGCGACGGAGGGCGAGTGTGAATGAAAGCCGTGCTGACTGATGGCAGGTGGGAGCGCCGGCGTGACTGCGGGGTTGTATTTTCCACCCAACTTTGTGACGACTGAGGCGTTGTGAGCGTGAATCTTCCGCAAAACCCCCGCATCGCGATCGTCGGCGCCGGCGCGCTCGGCTGTTATTATGGTGTGCGCCTGGCCAAGGCCGGCGGCGATGTCCATTTCCTCGTGCGCAGCGGCCGGGCGGCCATCATGGCCCGGGGCCTCCGCGTCAAGACCCCGACGGAGCGATTTCACCTGAAAAAAGTGCAGGTCCACGCCACGACCAATGACATCGGCCCGTGCGACCTGGTCATCGTCAGCGTCAAGGCCACGGCCAACGGCGCCCTGGCCAAGCTGCTGCCGCCCTTGCTGGGACCGAGCACCCTGGTGCTCACCTTGCAAAACGGGCTCGGCGTCGAGGAACCCGTCGCCGAGGTCGTGGGCGCTGATCGCGTGCTCGGGGCGATCTGTTTTGTCGGCGTCACGCGCACCGCACCGGGCGTCGTGCAGTGTTCCTTCCCCGGACTGATCCTGCTGGGCGAGTTTGGCCGCCCGGCGCAGGCGCGCACCCGCGAGCTCGCCAAAATTTTCGAGACCGCCGGCGTGAAGTGCGAGGCGCAGGACAACCTCGAGGAGATGCGCTGGAAGAAGCTCGTCTGGAATGTGCCGTTCAACGGCCTGGCCATCGCGGCGGGCGGCGTGACCACCGATGTCCTGATGGCCGACGAGGGCCTGCGCCTGCTGGCGCGGCGCCTGATGGAGGAGATCCTCGAGGCCGCCGCCAAGTTCGGCCACGCCATTCCGCGCTCGTTCATGGACCTGCAGTTCGAGCGCACGGCGGCGCTCGGCCAATACGAGCCGTCGAGCCTGATTGATTTTCGCGAGGGCCGCGCGATCGAACTGGAGGAAATCTGGGGCGAACCCGTGCGCCGCGCCAAGTCCGTCGGCGTGCCCGTGCCGCGCCTGGAGATGCTCTACTGGCTCATCAAGCGGCAGCTGGCGGCGCGGAAGCTGCCGAGGAAGAGGTGATGGGGGTGGGCGTCGGTTTCCAGACCGACGCCAAGTCGCCGATGTGGAAATCGGCGACCACCCGTTGACCGCATCCCGAGGCTTGCCGCCCGCTGCACCCGCGCCCAAGGTGAGCCATGCAAAAAGATCAGGCTATCCGCGAAATCACGATCCGGGGTGTCATCCTCGGCGCCGTCATCACGCTGCTGTTCACCGCCGCCAACGTGTATCTGGGGCTGAAGGTTGGCCTGACCTTCGCCACCTCGATCCCGGCGGCCGTCATCTCGATGGCGCTGTTGCGCCTGCTCGGAAATTCCAACATTCTGGAAAACAATATCGTCCAGACGATCGCCTCTGCCGCGGGCACGCTGTCGGCGATCATCTTCGTGCTCCCCGGCCTCATCATGGTCGGGTGGTGGCAGGGTTTCCCTTATTGGACGACGGCCGCGGTCTGCGCGATGGGCGGCATCCTGGGCGTGATGTTTTCCGTGCCGCTGCGCCGGGCGCTGGTGACGGGTTCCGACCTGCCTTACCCGGAGGGTGTCGCCGCCGCCGAGGTGCTGAAGGTCGGCTTCGGTTCCGTGGCGGGCTCGGCGGAGAACGCCAAGGGCCTGCGGATGATCATCGTCGGCTCGGTCACGTCCGCCGGTTACGCGTTGCTGGCGGCGATGCGCCTGGCCGCGGCCGATGTGGCGCATGCCTTCAAGATCGGTTCCGGCGCCACCGCGGTCTCGACGAGCCTTTCGCTGGCGCTGATCGGCGTCGGTCATCTGGTCGGCCTGTCGGTCGGCCTCGCCATGCTGGTCGGCATGCTCATCGCCTGGGCGGGCCTGGTGCCCTGGCTCACCGCGATGCACGGCGTGGGCGACAATGTCGCCGGCCTCGTCAACACCACTTTTCGCAGCGAGGTGCGCTTTATCGGCGCCGGCGTGATCGGTGTCGCGGCGCTGTGGAGCCTGTTTCGCATCATCGGGCCGATCATCAAGGGCATCCGCGCCGCGATGGCCGCTTCGCAGGCCCGCTCGGCCGGCACCGAGATGCCGCTGACCGAGCGCGACCTGCCGATCGGCGTGGTCGGCGGCACAATCCTGGCGATGCTGGTGCCGATCGCCGGCCTGCTGTGGTATTTCGCCTCAGGCACGGCCATCGAGTCGGGAATCGGGCCGACCATCCTTGGTTCGCTGGTTTATGTGGTCGTCATTGGTGCCGTCATCGCCTGCGTCTGTGGCTACATGGCGGGCCTCATCGGGGCCTCGAACAGCCCGGTGTCGGGCGTGGGCATCCTCGCCGTGATCGGCGCCTCGCTGTTGCTGGTGATGGTCTACGGGCACGGCGGCAATCCCGAGCAGACGAAGGCGTTGGTGGCCTACGCGCTCTTCACGACGGCCATCGTGTTCTCCATCGCGACGATTTCGAACGACAACCTGCAGGACCTCAAGACCGGCCAGCTCGTCGGCGCCACGCCATGGCGGCAGCAGCTGGCGCTGATCTATGGCGTGATCTTCGGCTCGCTGGTGATCCCGCCCGTGCTCGACCTGTTGAACAAGGCCTTCGGCTTCGCCGGCGCGCCCGGCGCGGGGGAGCACGCGCTCGCGGCGCCGCAGGCCGCGCTCATCTCCGCGCTGGCCAAGGGCGTGCTCGGCGGCGACATCGCCTGGAACCTCATCGGCTGGGGCGCGCTGCTCGGTGTCGGCACGATCATCCTCGACGAGGTGCTGCGCAAAACGGGGAAAATGCGGATGCCGCCGCTCTGCGTCGGCATGGGCATCTACCTGCCGATGGCGCTGACGCTGCTGATTCCCGTCGGCGCCGTGATCAGCCATTACTACGACAAGTGGGCCGATAGGCAGAAGAGCCCCGAATTCGCCAAGCGCATGGGGGTGCTGGCCGCCACGGGGTTGATCGTCGGCGAGAGTTTGTTCGGCGTGGCCTTCGCCGGCATTGTCGCCGGCACGGGCAAGGAGACACCGCTCGCCGTCGTCGGCAACAGCTTCGAAAAACCCGGCATCATCATCGGGCTTGTGCTCTTCACGGGCGCCATTGCCGCGCTGTATCGCTATTCCCGCCGCACCTGCCAAAGCGCCTGAGTTCCACGCCGAAACGCCCGCATTGCCCGGTGGGATTTTATCCCAATCGCCCCAAGCTTTCAGGCTTTAACCACGGATTTCGCAGACAGGCACGGATTCAAACCCATAATCAGTGTCATTCGTGTGATGGTAAAAACTCCGCTTGGGGTTTGGTGAATAGTCCTGAGGCAGAAAGGCGCTGGTATTACAGGGCCGGCGAGGCGCTGGGACTGGTTGGCCGGGTGGAGAACCGCTGAATTTAGGGTCGCGTTCATGCCAGCGACTTGCTTTTCTCCCGGCCTATGAAAACGACGCGCGTCTTAATCGTTCTTCTTTTCGGGATGATCGGTCAGTCGTCCCTTTTCGCTCAGACCGTGGATTTCCTTATTGTCGTCAAAGCCCACGAATACGTGCAGACAAATAACGCAACAACTGTTGACGCGGCAAACCCATGGCTTTTCGAAGCGCATGTTGAGGGCACAAACTTATCAGGCATTGCAACACCGATTCTCACCAAACCCTCTGGCTCGGGCTCGACAACAATGACCTACAATGCAGGCGGAGACAAATGGGACGTTAAAAACACATACACCAGCCAAGCCTTGCTGAATGCTGCCTATGGAGATGGCAATTACAGTCTGACGGCACTCACTCAGACAATTTCTCCAATTTCCATCACGGGTGACTTATTTCCTTCTGCCCCGCTCGCCACCAATCTCAGCGGGGGCACCATTTCGGGGGGGATTCTGACTTGGAATGTGGCTCAGGCTCTGACCATCACAATCACTGGCGCGGCCGATCATATGAGCATTGATGTCAATGGCACCAGTTATAATAACGGCACGGAGGCCTTCTCCGTGGCGAGCCATACTTTTATCATTCCCGCATCGTCCATGTTGGCTGGCAATAACTACAACGTGCAGCTCAATTTCGATAATGTTGTCGGTGGCATACCGGGTCTACAGACTGTCGCAACAGGACCATTGGCGTTTGTGCCTGCTCAATATGCAGGTATCTATAACGCGGTCACAACGTTCACCATTCAGGCCATCCCCGAGCCCTCAACCTACGCCGAGATCTTCGGGGCGGTGGCGCTGGCGGGTGTGGTGATCGCGCGCCGCCGGCGCGTGGCCTGAAAACTTCCCTCGTCGTTTTCCAAGCCGGGCCCAGCTCCCGGCTTTTTGTTTGTCTATCTCCGCGGATGGCACGGATAAACGCGGATGGCTGGTGGAATTCTACGATTCCAGCCAGGCGCTAGAGCCATTTGGCGGAGTGGAAAATGGCTGAATTTGGCATCGTGTTCCTGCCAGCGACTTGCTTTTCTCCCGGCCTATGAAAACGACGCGCGTTGTTATGTTGTTAGCTTCGTTGGCGGTTGCCGCCAATCTTTCGGCTCAGAGTGTCAACGGTTTCGGCGTGGGCAGATATTATGATGTCACGCAAACCACTTCCAGCCCCCCAGTCGATAGCTCCGCGAATCCCTATTCGCTGCAGTCCTACGTCTTCGGCACAGCTTTTTCCGGCACTTATAATTTCACCTTTACCGGCAGTGTGACCAGCCCGCAAGCCCTCCCGATTAATGGAGACACGAATGGGGCTAGTTTTCAAAGCAGTGGCTATCCGAATCTGGCGGCATTAAATGTGGCCTTCGGCACGGGGACCTTCGGTATGAATATTAATACCAGCGCAGGCCTGCAAAGCCCCAGCCTTCCTTCGCTGCCGGCAGGTGGGTTTCCTGAGCTGCCCCAGATTACCACCGGAACATGGTCGGGAGGAGCGCTACAGATCGATCCGACTCTGAATTACACGATCAATTTCGCGGCGTTTTCCAGTTACGATACGGTGGATGACAGCTACAGGCTGTCTATCCGCAATGGATCAGACGTCGAAGTCGCGTTTGGCTTTTGGAATACGGCGGGCAACACTTCGTTTCTAGTCGCGGCCAACACACTGACAGCGGGAGAGACCTACTCTGCGTCGCTCCAATTCAACAACAACAGCATCGTTTATGCGGTTCCCAACCTGGGCAACGGCAATGTCGGCTATTCGACTATCAATGAATTTCAAATCCAAGCCGTTCCCGAACCTTCGACCTACGCCGCGATCTTTGGTGCGGTGGCGCTGGTGGGTGTGATGTTCCATCGCCGTCGGCGCGTGGCGGCCTGAGAAATTCTCCAGCATCGTTTTCCGAGCCGGGCCCAGTGCCCGGCTTTTTTTCTCTCCGCGGATAGCGCGGATTTCCGCGGATGGCTGTGCGTCTCCATCCGTTTTTTTCCGCGAAATTCGCGGTGAATGAATTGGGTGCCCTGTTTCGGCCTGCTGGCCACCCGGGGTCTGTCCTGCAATCTCCGTTGCGGCAGATCATTCTCCGCGGATAGCACGGATGGACGCGGATATTCGTTGATCTGATGCCAACAACACTTCGGTTCAATGCTTTACACCAAGATCGCAAAGGCCGCCAAGTCAGTCAGTCACACAGACTGGTGTATTCTTGGCTATCTTTGCTTCCTTCGTGTGAAAAATCCGATGGCAGCGGATGATCGATCCGCTTTATCCGCGAATTCCGCGGTGAATGGATTGGGTAAGCACTCCTCGCCGTCGTGGTAAGACATCTCGGTCCTACGGCGATCTATACGTCCAACTGGAGGCTCGACCGGCGGAGGCGGAAACGGCAAGAATCCGCCGATGCACGCGCCTTCACTCTATCTCGATACCTCGGTGATCGGCGGTTACTTCGACGCCGCATTCATGGCCGACACCCGCGCCCTGTGGCGATTGAAGGAGGCGGGCCGGTTTATCCTTCTGCTCTTCGGTGGTAGTCGAACAGGAGATCGCGGGCGCTCCACTCCGGGTGCGTGAGCTGATGCGCACCACCTTTGCGGATGCGGCGCTGCTGCCCTTGAGTCAAGAGGCGGACGAGCTTGGAACAGCCTATTTAGCTCAAAAAGTCGTTCCTCCCGACTATGAGGACGACGCCTATCATGTGGCGGTCTGCACGGTGGCGCGGCTTGATTTCCTGGTGAGCTGGAATTTCAAGCACCTGGCCAACGCCCGGCGGGAATCCGGCTTCAATGCGGTAAACCTCTTGCAAGGCTACCCGCCCGTGCGCATTGTAGCGCCAACCTTTCTCATCCATGGCCACCAAGAAAAAGACCTTTGACGCCGTAGCCGCCTCACGCCGGTGGCGGCGCGAAACCAGCCGTCTGGTGCGCGATATGACCTCCGAGGAGCGTATGGCGTTCTTTAACCGCCGGCTCGCCAACTGGCCCGCTGCGGCCAAACCCGCGCGGACCCGCAAGCTGGTGGTCGCCCGCTGAGGGCAATTCAATCCCACTTGTTTTCCGAGCCGGGCCCTGCGCCCGGCTTTCTGTTTCTCCGCGGATAGCGCGGATAGACGCGGATGACTTGGCCTCTATCCGTTTTATCTGCGTGATTCGCGGTGAATGAATTATGTGCCCTGTTTCGGCCTGCTGGCCGCCCGGTGTCTGTCCTGCGACATTCGTCGCGGCAGATCATTCCTCGCCGTCGAAGTAGTCGAGCTCGGTGGGGCGGAAATAGCGCCGCGGTCCGATACCGCTCCATTTTTTCGAATCGGGGTAGTAACAGGAATCCACCGGCGGGTTGTCGGCGATCAGGTAGAACACCAGGTCGCGCCGGCCGGCGTTGCTGATCTGGTGCGCCTCGCCGGGCGGGTGCATGAACGCGTCGCCCGCCTTCACCTTGAAACGCTTCTTGTCCGCGCGGACCGTGCCCGTGCCGCTGATGATGACAAAAAGCTCCCATTGGGCTGAGTGACTGTGGAAAGGGCACGCCGCCTTGCCGGGCGGCACTTTCACCAGCTCAAGGTTGAAGGGATGACCGCGCTTGGGCCAGCCGCGGCGCACATCACCGAGCGCACAGGAGATGTTCTTGCCGGCCTGCTCAAACTTGCCCTTGGGGGATTTCCAGTGCTCCCACTTCAGTTTGGTGAGGTTGGTCTTTTTCATTTCTCCGCGGATTTCGCGGATAGACGCGGATGGTCGGAATATTTATCCGAGTTCATCCGTGTAATCCGCGGGCAATATATCAGTTCGTTACAGGATTGCTCAAAGTGCCGATGCCCTCGATTTCAACCGCGATGGTGTCACCGGCCTTGAGCCACACGGGCGGGTTGCGGGCGAAGCCGACGCCCTCGGGCGTGCCGGTGAGGATGAGCGTGCCGGCGGGCAGGGTCTTGTCGGCACTGAGAAACTCGATGATCGCCGGCACGTCGAAGATCATGTCGGCGGTGTTCGAGTCTTGCATGACCGTGCCGTTGAGGAGTGAGCGGATGCGCAGCGCGTTGGGGTTCGGGACCTCGTCCTTGGTCACCAGCACGGGGCCGAGCGGGCAGAAGGTGTCGAAACCTTTCGCGTGGTTCCACTGGCCGCCGCCCCAGTCTCGCTGCCAGTCGCGGGCGCTGACATCGTTGGCGCAGGTGTAGCCGAGCACAAAGTCGAGGGCGTTGGCGCGGGTGGCGTTGCGACACTCGCGGCCGAGCACGATGGCCAGCTCGGCTTCGTAATCCACCTTGGCGCTGGTTTGCTTGGCGGGCAGGCGGATGGGATCGCCGGAGGGCACCACGGCTCCGGGGAGTTTCATGAACCACATCGGGCGCTCCGGCGGCGGCTTGCCACCCTCGGCCGCGTGCTTGGCGTAGTTGAGGCCGATGCAGATGATCAGGGCGGGCGCGATGGGCGCGAGGGTCTTGCCGGGTGTGATGGCTCTGTCGGTCACGCGCCAGCTCCCGAGGATATCGCCCTCGACGGCGCGGGCCGAGCCGTCGGGTTGGAGCGCGGCGTAAGCTGGACCTGCGGGGGAAAGGTGGCGGAGGAGTTTCATGAAGTGAGGTGCCGGCTGTTTGGAAAGTAGCCACGAGCGTGAGCGAGTGGATTCAGGGGGATTGAATCAGGCGATGATGGATTCGCCAAAATAATTCCCAATAGTCCTCGCGTCGCACGTCGAGATCGGGGTAACCGGCGACGCCGGCTCCAAGGAACGGATAGTCCTGCCAGCGGGAGGCTAATCCGGCGCGCACCGGATTCTCCAGAATGTAGTTCACCACGATCAGGAATGCTTCGGGCATAGTTTCGCGGTCACGCAGAACCCGGTCATGGGGTTGGTGTTGCCAATGGGCCGGGAGCAGCGCCAGGCGCAGGTGCTGGCGGGTGAACTCGACGGCCAAGCGTTGATCTGATTCGGCGTTGAGCCCCAGCCAGAGCAAATGCTTGTGATCCGGCATCAGCACATAGACAGGGCACGCCAGTTGGTAGCGAGCGCAGGTGTGCAGCAGTATTTCGCGAAAGTGCGCGTGGAATGCCGGGGACAGCCATCCGCCGGCCCGATCCTCAAGCGTCAGCGTCCAGTGAACAGCAACCGGACCGCGATATGATCCGGGAGACAACCGTGGCAGATGTGATTTGTCCACTCGCTCACGCTCGTGGCAACTTTAGGAGTGCGAAATCAAGGGATTAGTACACCCGCTCACGCTCGTGGCTACTTTGGGAGGGTGAATCAATGAGTAGCGGCGGAGAGGAGGTGGCATAGACTCATGATGACAGATGCGCACGGAACACCGCAGCCAGCCCGGCCTTGTCGAGGCGCTTTTCGGCGATGGCGATCATGGCGTCGTAGAGCTGGGCATCGTCGTATTTTTCCACGTCAACGCCGTTGGCTTTCAGGAAGAGCAGGGCAGATCCCAGCGCCGTGCGCTTGTTGCCATCGAGAAATGGCTGATTTTGCGCAAGGTGAAACGCATAGGCTGCCGCGATGGCCGCCAAGTCACCTTGCCCATAGTAGTAGGCCGCCTCCGGCTGCATCAGCGCGGAGTCCAGTAGCCCGGGTTCGCGCAGACCGTCGATGCCGCCATGGCGCTCAAGCGAAGCATGGTGGATGTCCATTACGACCTCACGGGAAATGAAAACTGGATCAGTCATATGCCAATGGGCGGGGTGTCAACCCGCGCATTACTGGGCCAGCTTGCGGAAAAGGTCGTGGTGCTTGTCCAAGATATCCTTGGTCAGCTTACGGGCGGTCTCGGGGTCGAT
>JANNDM010000007.1:0-5453 GCA_031387725.1 Verrucomicrobiota bacterium
GGATCTCGACGAGGCCTTCGCCATGGCGAACGACAACGACTACGCCCTCACCGGCGGCTTCTTCTCCCGCAGCCCCAAGGCGCTGGAGCGCGCGCAGCAGGAGTTCCTGGTGGGCAATCTCTACCTCAACCGCGGCTGCACGGGTGCCATCGTGCAACGGCATCCCTTCGGCGGCTTCAAGATGTCCGGTGGCGGCACCAAGGCCGGCGGGCGCGAGTATCTGGAGAATTTCCTCTTCCCGCGCCTCATCGCCGAAAACACCCTCCGCCGCGGCTTCACGCCGCCCGACGAGGAGTAGTCATCCGCTGGGCTCGTCCTGGCTGATCCGAATCTTGTCACCAGGCAAGCACCTGGACGCAACTGCGGCATTGCCCACCGGCGCGGGCTGACCCACGCTCCGGGCTCTTTCCTATGAGCCAATCGCGCGCCCCCAAGGGCATCTGGACCGTCATCGGCGCCTCCTCGGCCGGCACCCTCATCGAATGGTATGATTTCTACCTTTTCGGCAGCCTGGCGACGATTCTCTCGGCGCATTTCTTTCCGGGCGACAATCCCACGGCGGGTTTTCTGAAAACCCTCGCCATTTTTGCCTCCGGTTTTGTGGTGCGGCCTTTCGGCGCGCTGGTTTTCGGGCGGCTGGGTGATCTGGTGGGGAGAAAATACACCTTTCTGGTCACCCTCGTGCTGATGGGGGTCTCGACGTTTCTCATCGGCCTGCTGCCGGGCTACGCGGAGATCGGGGTCTTCGCCCCGCTCGCCCTGACGGCGCTGCGGCTCGTGCAGGGCCTGGCCCTCGGCGGCGAATACGGCGGCGCCGCCACCTATGTTGCCGAGCACGCGCCCGATCACCGCCGCGGGTTCTACACCAGTTTCATCCAAACCACCGCCACGCTCGGTCTGTTTATCTCGCTCGGGGTCATCCTGCTTTGCCGCCAGCAACTCGGCAAGGAGACCTTTGAGTCCTGGGGCTGGCGCATCCCATTCCTGCTCTCGATTTTCCTCGTGCTCATCTCCTACTACATCCGCGTGCGGATGGACGAATCGCCGCTGTTCGCCCAGGCCAAGTCCGCCGGCAAACTCTCTAAGAATCCTCTGACCGAGAGTTTTGTTCACCCCGAAAACCGCCGCCTCGTCCTGATCGCGCTCTTCGGCGCCGTGGCCGGACAGGGCGTCGTGTGGTATACGGGCCAGTTCTATGCTCTGTTTTTCCTGCAACGCATCGCCCAGGTCGAGTTTGTGACCGCCAATCTCACCGTCGTCTACGCGCTGTTGCTGGCCACGCCTTTCTTTGTGTTTTGGGGCAGCCTCTCCGACCGCATCGGGCGCAAGCCCATCATCCTCGCCGGCTGCCTCGGTGCGGCGGTCTTCTACGTCCCCATTTACCACGGGATGATGCATTTTGCCGCGCCTTTGAACCAGCCGATGCTGGTCGCGCTGGTTTTCCTCCAGGTGCTGTTCGTCACCATGGTCTACGGGCCGATCGCCGCGTTCCTGGTGGAGCTGTTCCCCACGCGCATCCGCTACACGTCGATGTCGCTGCCCTACCACATCGGCAACGGTATCTTTGGCGGCCTCACCCCCTACATCGCGACCTCGCTCGTGGAGAAAACCGGCAACATCTATTCCGGGCTCGCCTACCCGATCAGCATCGCTGCCTTGACCGTCATCGTCGGATTTTTCCTCATCAAGGAGCGCCGGCATACCAGCCTCTCCGACGGTTAGAAATCCAACATTTCCAGGGGGCCGAGCTTCACCTTCAGGCGCTCGTTGTAGGGGGTCACCCGCTTGAAGTCCGTGCGGCGGGCTTCGGTCCGGCTGGCCAGCGGCACCAGCAGCAGCGAGCCGCTGCCTTCCGCGACGAGGCGGGTGATGGCCGGGGCAAATTCCGGCCGCACCTCGGCAAACTCCATCCGCACCTCGCCCGACTTCACCTTGACGACGCCCGCCACCCGCCAGGCACTGCGCAGTTTCACCTCAATAAACGCGAGGGCCGGCTTCGTCCGGTCCACCTGGACGAAGACCTGGAATTTTTCCGGCGGCAACCGCTGGTTGTCCCCTTTCCGCAACGGCACCTCATAGGTGATTTGGGTGGGCGTCTCGGCGGCGACCACCGCCCGGGGCAGCTCAAGCAACCGGCCGAGGGTCACGCGCTCCTTGGTGCGCTTGGTCATGCTCTTCCGGTGTTTCTTCACCTGTGCCTCGGTCGCCGGCTGGCCGTCGCGTTGGAGCAGCGTCCATTGCATATCGTCGGGTTGCGAAGGATCGAAACGCACCAAGGTCTCCTCCTGAGTTCGGCCCTTGCCGTTGGTGATGACCATGTGCTGGGTGTAGGCCCAGCGGTTGGCGTCGCGACCGAATTCGCGGATGGCCTCCGCCAAAGGGCTGGGCGCGCCGGCGAGCGGATCGGGCGTGGGAGCCGCTTCGGCGGCGGCTGGGGTAATCGCCCCGATTGGCAGGAGCAGGATGAAAAATAAAAGGCGCATGGCTCTGGGAACCATGCGCCGGGAATTTGTTGCGGCAAGATCGCTCAGGCGCGAACCCCGCGGCGTTGCCGCCAGCGGCGCAAGCCAAAGACCGTCAGGCCGAGCCCCATCAGGATGGCGCCGTAGGTGGCGGGCTCCGGCACGGGGGTGATCTGGTGGTCGTAGCTTTGCCACTTGGTATTGTTGCCGACAAAACCGTTAAAGACGACCTGGTTCATCGGCGTGCTGCCGGTCGTATCAAACACGGCTCCGGTCCAGTCCTGGGCGTAGAAAAAGTCGACCGCGTTCTGCCAGTTCTGGATCGTCACCACCACCCCGTTGCTGATGTTGAGCGTCGTCACGCTGAGGGTGCTCGCTGTGCCGGCGAAATCGATCGTGGTGTTGCCCGTGATGTTGAGGGTGTTCAGGGTGAGGGTCGAGCTGGACAACCGGAGCGTGCCGGCGCTGATCGTCGTTGTGCCGGTGAAGGCGTTGGTGACGTCAAACTGGAGCGTGCCGGCGCTGAGGTTCAGGTCGCCGCCGAACCCAATATTGCTGCCGATGGTCATCGTGCCGGTGCCGGCCTTGGTCAGGCTGCTGGCGCCGGTGCCGGTGAGCGTGCCGGAAAAGGTCGTGTTGGCGTCGTTCCCGCCCGTGGTGAGCATGCCGCTGCCCAGCGTCACGCTGCCGGTGCCCGCCAGCGAACCGATGGTCTCGGTGTTGCCGTTGACATCAAAGGTGGCCCCGCCTGCCACGCTGACGGCGGAGAGGTTGTTGATGCGTTCGCTGGCATTGAGGCGCAAGGTGCCGGCGCTGATCGTGGTGGCGCCGCTGTAGCTGTTGGTCCCGGAGAGAAGGAGGATGCCGGCTCCGTCCTTGATCAGGCCGCCGGTGCCGGAGATGATGGCGCTCTGGGTCGTATTCCCCGCGCCGCCCACTGTGAGCGTATTGGCGCCGAGGGTGATATTGCCGGTCAGGGTGAGGGTGCCGGCGTCGGAATTGATCCGCGTGCCGCCGGCGCCCACGGTGATGGCACCGCCGTAGGTGTTGGCGCCGCTGACATTCTGCAACGCCCCGGCGCTGCCCACCCCGGCACCGGTCAGGGCCAGGGCTTCGGTGCCGACGGTGATGTTGTTCTGCAGTTGCAGGGTGGCGCCCGAGACGACGGTCGTCCCGGCGCCGGTCGAGCCCAGCGCCGAGTCGTGCCGGAGATTGACGATGCCGGCGTTGATGGTGGTCGCGCCGCTGAAGGTGTTGTTGCCGGAGAGCGTGAGCGTGCCGTTGCCGTCCTTGGTCAGCGTGCCGGTGCCGGTGCCGATGCTGCCGTTGAGGGTGGTGTGCCCGGCCCCGCCGACGGTGAGGTCCTGGTTGGTGGCCGTGATGGTGCCGCCGACCGTGAGGGTGCCGGAGTCGGAGTTGATCCGCGAGGCGGCCGCGAGCGAGATGGCCCCGGCCCAGGAATTATCGCCGCTGACATTCCGAAGCGCGCCATCGGCGGACACGCCAGTGCCGCTGAGGGAGAGCGCTTCGGTGCCGATGGTGAGGCCGACGCCTTGGAGCTGCAAAGCGGCCCCGGTGGCCACGGTCGTGCCCTTCAGGACATCGCTCGCGCCAGTCTGGCCGAGGGCGCCGGAGTTTTGGATGTTCAGCACCCCGGCACTCACGGTCGTGGTGCCACCGTAGCCGATGGTGTTGTCGCTGGTGATCGTCATCGTGCCCAGGCCTGCCTTGATAAAGGAACCTTGATTGAGCATGGCGTTGACCGTGAGGTCGCTGGTCGGCGTATCGTTGGCGACCGTGAAAGTGCGGGTGGAACTACCCAGGTCGAGCACGCCATCGATCACGGCGGTGCGGGCGGCGGCATTGGCCGTCGTCGTGATATTGCCGTTGAGGGTGAGCACCCCGGTGCCGGTCGTGATATGACCGCCGCTGAGGGTGAAGGAGCCGATGGTGTCGTCCTTGGAATTCAGGTTCAGCACGCCGTCGGAATTGATGGTGACGGCGGAAGTGTTGGCGATTTTGTTGTTCGCCAGACCGGAGCCATAAATAACCGTGGCGCTGTCGGCGGCACCGGTGCCGTCGCCGATGACAAGGTTGCCGCGGATGGTTTCGTCGCTGAAAGAATTCGAGGTATCGAGGACCAAGGTGCCGTCGTTGACGGTGGTGGTGCCCGTGTAGAAGTTGCGGTCGCCAAAAAACGTGACGGTGCCGGTGCCGTTCTTGGTGAAGCCGCCGGAGTTGCCGGAGGCCCCGACGAAGGCATTGATCAGGGTGTTACCCGCGCCGTCGACGATGAGCGTATTGGTGCCCAGCGTGATGGTGTCGGAGAAATCACCGGCGCCGAGGGTCAGGTCTGTCGTTGCGCCCGTGGAATTGCCCACGGTGATCGTGCGGTCCGCCCCGCCGAGGGAAAGATTGGCCGAAATGGCGGCACCGTTGGGATTGTTGGTGGCGCTGTAGGTGATGTTGCCCCCGAGGGTGAGTGTGCCGGTGGTGCCGGTGATGCTCGCCGTGCTGCCGCTGGCCCCGCCGCCGAGATTGAGGGCGCCGACCGTATCGGTGCGGGTGTTTAGATCCAGGGTGCCGCCGAAAATGTTGACGGTGGTGCCGGGCAGGACGTTGTTGGCGCCCAGGGTGAGCGTGCCGGCGTTGGCGCCGTTGGCGATGCCGATGTTGGTGGCGCCCGTGTAGGTATTGGCCCCGGAGAGCGTGACGGTGCCGGTGGTGGTTTTATTGAGCGCCACGTTGCCCCCGAGGATGGCGGTGACCGACCCGCTTTGCATCTCGAAGGAGCCGGTGCTGGTGAGGGTGGAGGTGCCCGTGCCGGTGATACTGCCGCCGTTGGCGACGGTCACCGTGCCCACGGAGTCGGATTGATTGCTGCCCAAAGCAAGCACGGCGGTGCCCCCATCCACGGTCACCGCCCCGGTGCTGATCACGTTGCTGGCTCCATAGGCCAGGGTGCCGGCACTGACGGTCGTGGCGCCGGTG
>JANNDM010000010.1:0-43909 GCA_031387725.1 Verrucomicrobiota bacterium
GGAGGCCGACGTCGCCACGCTTGAGCCCGACGCCCACGACGAGATCGTGGCGCATATCAGCCATCTGCCGCAGGTGCTCGCCTCCACCCTCTGCGCCAGCCTGGCCAAACGCGACAGCCGTTGGCGGAACTACGCGGGCGGCGGCCTGCGGGATACCACCCGCCTGGCCGGCAGCGACTCCAAACTCTGGAAAACCATCCTCGAACAGAACCGCGACGAAGTGCTCCGTTCCGTGCGCGGCTACCAGGAGGAACTGCACGGCCTCGAACGCGCCCTCGACAACCGCGACTGGTTTGAAGTGCAGGCCATCCTCGAGCGCGGCCGGGCCTATCGCGACCAGTTCCGGCCCAACCTGTGAAGGCGGTATTCCAAGGTGGAACCCGGCCTCCGGACGGGTTTGTCTGGCTCACAGTTGGGAAAGCGCGTCCAGAGGCCGCGCTCCACCTCATCCTTTCGTAGATGTCTACCTATCCCGACACCCTCCCGATTCAGCCCTTCACCCAACCGGTGAGGGGCAGCGTCACGTTGCCCGGCTCCAAGAGCCTCACCAACCGCGCGCTCCTCCTCGCGGCGCTCAGCCCGAAGACTGTTACGCTGCACGGCGCACTCTTCAGCCGCGACACGCGCATCATGGTCGCGGCGCTGCGGCAGCTCGGCTTCAAAATCGAAGCGGACGAGACGGCCCTGACCATTCGGATCGAAGGTCGCAACGGGGAGATTCCCGTGCGCGAAGCGAAGCTTGATGTGGGGAACGCCGGCACGGCGGCGCGCTTCCTCACGGCCTTGGTCTGCCTGCGATCCGACGGCACCTATCACTTTGACGGCGACGAGGCCATGCGCCGCCGGCCCATCGGGGCGCTGCTCGAGGCGCTGGAGACGCAAGGGGCCAAAGCCAGCGCCCCGAGCTTTCCCTTCACACTGAAAACCGCGGGATTGCGGGGCGGCCGCGTCGAGCTCGACGCTGCCGAAAGCAGCCAGTTGCTTTCCGCCTTGTTGCTGGTGGCACCACACGCCCGCACGCCGCTGGCAGTTAAACTCAAGGGCGGAACGGTTTCGCGGCCCTTCGTGGAAATGACGGAGCGGATGGTGCGGCAATTCGCCGCCCAGCCGGCGGACTACGCCATCGAGGGCGACGCCACCGCCGCGAGCTATTTTGCCGGGCTGGCTGTTGTCACCGGCGGAAGCGTCACGGTCAACGGCCTCAACCTTGCCGGTGGCGCTTTGCAGGGCGACGCCGAATTCTACCGGTTGTTGGCGAAGCGGAGGCTGATCCAGTCTGCCGACGGCAACGTGAGCCGCGGTTCGTCCAATCAGGGAGCCAGCGCCGGCTTCAACGATTTCTCCGACACCTTCCTCACTCTCGCCGCGATCGCCCCGCTGCTCGACGGCCCGACCAAGATCTCCGGCATCGCCCACACGCGCAAGCAAGAGACCGACCGCGTCGCCGGCATGGCGCGCGAGCTGAAAAAACTCGGCCAGCACGTGATCGAGACGGAAGACGCGCTGGAAATTCACCCCCGCCCACTCCGCCCCGGCGTCGAGATCGAGACCTACCACGACCACCGTTTCGCCATGAGCTTCGGCATCCTCGGTTGTTACGACTTGCTCAAAAACGGCCGGCCCTGGCTGACCATCAAGGATCCGGGCTGCTGCGCGAAGACGTTCCCGGCATTCTTTGACTTGCTGGCCGCCCTCCGTGCTGGCTCACATTAGCCAACTCATGGCGCCTCCGCACTTCATCATCATCGCGATCGACGGCGGCGCCGCCTCCGGCAAGTCGTCGTCCTCCAAGATTCTCGCCGACCGTTTCAACCTGCTGCACGTCGACACCGGCTCCTACTACCGGCACATCACCTACGAGCTCCTCCGCCGCGGCGTGGCGCACACCGACCTGCCGGCGCTCCAGACCGCCCTCGGCGACCTGCACTTTGAAACCCGGCTCAACGGCCGCTCGGCCCAAATGCTCATTGGCGGCGAGCCGGCCAGCAGCGAGATCCGCGGGCAGAAAGTGAACGACCACGTCTCGCACTACGCCGCCATTCCCGAGGTGCGGCACACCTTGCTCGGCTACCAGCGCGGGCAGGTGGAAGTGGCCAAGGCGCACGGCTTCCGCGGCCTGGTGATGGAGGGCCGCGACATCGGCTCGGTCATCTTCCCGGCGGCCCCATTCCGCTTCTTCCTGCACGCCGATCCCACCGAGCGCGCCAAACGCCGCGCCAAGGAGGGCGGGCAGGATTCCATCGCCGAGCGGGACCGCCTTGATTCCTCCCGCAAGGCTTCGCCCCTCACCTGCCCGGCCGGCGCCATCGACATCGACTCGACTTCCCTCACGCTCGACCAGGTCGCCGAAAAAATGACCGCTTTGATTTCAGCCGAACTGGGCTGAATAAGAACCCGCTGTTCCCCCGCCATGGCCCGCACCACCGATCACCTGAAGATGACGCCGTTCTACGGCTTCTTTCACAATATGATCCAAGGCATCTTCCAGGCCTTCTTCCGCGGCGAGGTGGTGGGCACGGATAACGTGCCGGTCAGCGGCCCCTACCTGATCGCCTGCAACCATGCCAGTCACCTCGATCCGCCGCTGATCGGTTGCCAGATCGGCCGCCAGATGCGCTTCTTCGCCCGGAAAACCCTCTGGGATTCCAAATTTGTCGGCTGGTGGCTGACCCAGATCGAATCCATCGCGGTCGACCGCGATAGCGGCGATGTCGGCGCCATCCGCAAAGTGCTCGCGGCTCTGCACGAAGATCGTGCGATCGTCTTGTTTCCTGAGGGCACGCGCTCGCCCGACGGCCGTTTGCAAAAACCCAAGGCGGGGGTCGGCCTCATGGCCTGCAAATCCGGCGTGCCCGTCGTGCCCTGTCGCATCTATGGTTCCTACGAGGCTTTTGGCAAAGGCCGGCTGCTCCCCCGGTTGGGCACGCCCATCACCATCGTCTTCGGGACCCCGATTCAGGCCGCAGACTATGACGATCCAACGCTCGGCAAAGCGCGCTATGTGACCGCCGCCCAGCGCATCATGGACCGGATCGCCGCGCTGCCGCGGCCGGTCTACGCCGTGATCTGAAGCCGGATTACTTCTCCGCAAGTTTCTTCATGTTGGCCAGTCCGCGCTCGAAATCCGGGCCGATCATCTTGTCCAAAAACAACCCGACCCAGCGGTTCATCGGGTTCAGGCCAAGGTCGCCTGCGTCAGCCCACACCACCCGCACGCCGCCCGCTTCGGGTTTCAGCTCGATCGAGCCGTGGGACCTCAGGCCCATGTCGGGAAACTCAAGGAGATAGTCGACCATGGTGGAAGTTTGCGCGGTGATGGTCATCTTGCCGTTGCCCTCCTGTTTGCTTTCCCAAGCGGACCAGGCGCCGACCCCCGTCGGGGGCGACGAATAGGAAATTTTCATCTGGGGATCGCGCTCCTGCCACGCGCCCCAATTCTTCCACGCGCTGAGATCGGCCACTTGGGCCAGCACGGCCTCCGGCTTGGCGTTGACCACCAGCGAGCGCTCCACCCGGTATTGGCGGGGAAACGCGAAGGCCACGAGCACGAGGAGCAGGACCAGCACCGCCAGTCCGCCGAGGATCTTGATGAGTGTTTTCATGGGGATTAAACGATTTACAGGCAAAGCTGGCCGCGGCGCACGCCAATTTTCAGTGCCAGGCACCGAGGATCGCGCCCATGATTGTCAGCGCCAATCCATGGTAACCGGCGTTGATGAAAAAGAGGCGGAGCGATTTCCGCTCGAACAGGTAGGTCACGCCGAAGGACAGCGCCACCCAGCCGAAGCCCGCCGCGGCCCCGGCAAACGCGCCGAACGAGAGGGAAACTTTCGGACCGATGAAAGCCGCCAGGTTCACCGCCATGATCAGCTCCAGCAGAAATGACACGCCCATGATCCGCCCGACGTCGCCTTTGGCCTTGAGCGCCTCCTCGGTGAAGCCCATTTCCTTCATCCAGGCGCGGCCAAACATGACGGGGGAATACCAAAGGCCGCCCAGCATGAACGAGCTGACGGTGGCGGTGAGGATGGCGAGGTAGTTGAAGGTCATTGCTTCGATCATCGGGACGGGGGGTTTGGGATTGCGGATTGTTTTGCTGCCACCTCAATTGCCGGCGTCGTCGCATGAGCTCAACCGGTCAACGCCTGAAGTGGGATATTTCCACGCCGAACCCGGACGGCCCGGCCCCCACCCCCGCGCTGCGACCTTCCACCCACGACCGTTGGATGCGCACCCTGGGCCTGCTGCTGCTTGGGCTGGTCATCCCGCGCTTCGCCCTGCTGTTCGACAAGCTCACCTGGCAGGATGGCGACTACTGGCTGGGCACCGGGTGGTTCCTGTTCGCGGCCGTCGTCATCTGGGAGAGCAACCGGGCGCTGGCGCTCCGGCTCCGGCCGCACCTCGACTGGCTGGTCCAGCCCTTCTGGAAACTCACCATCTTCGCGGCGGCCAATTTCGCCTGCACGGTGCCGCTGACTGTGGCCGCCGTCTGGCTTTGGCTTCGTTACAGCCACTCCCCTTACCCCGCCTACGACTGGCTCGGCACCATCCGGACCATCGCGACCAACAACACGGTCACCGTCCTCTTCCTGCTGCACGCCTACGAGACGCTCTTCCTCATCCGTGAACGCCACGGCGACCAGCGGCGGCTCGAGCGGCTTGATCGGGCGCGGCTGGCGGTCGAGTTGGAGAACATGAAGGGGCAGCTCGCGCCGCACTTCCTCTTCAACTGCCTCAACACCCTCGCCGCCCTCATCGAGCGTGACCCCGCCGCCGCCGCGGAGTTCAACGCGCACCTCGCCGATGTCACGCGCTACCTGCTCTCCCACAAAAACCGCGACCTCGTGCGTCTCACCGAGGAGATGACCTTTCTCCGCTCCTATGTCCGCCTGATGGAACTGCGCTTCCCCCACAGCCTGCGCATAATCCTGCCGGTGCTCGAGGCCGACGACGGCCGCCAGCTACCACCCGCCTCGCTGCAGCTGCTCATTGAGAACGCCATCAAGCACAACCGCCTCTCCGAGGCCGAACCGCTCAACATCGAGGTTCGCGTCGAAGGCTCCTCCCTCCTGGTCGTCAATCCGTTGCGCCCTAAAAACCATCGGCGGACCGGGACCGGCACCGGGCTGGCCAATCTCCGCGAGCGCATCGCCCTGCTCACCCCCGGGCAGCTGGAGATCACCGCCCATCCGGAGGAATTCCGCGTGCGCCTGCCCCTCGTGACCGGATGATCCGCGTATTTATCATCGAGGACGAAGCTCCGGCGCGCGACCGGCTCGCGCACCTGCTCACGAATCTCTCGCCGCCCTGCGCCCTGGCCGGCACGGCCGACAGTCTCACCGCCGCCCGCAAATGGCTGCAGTCGCATCCGGCGCCCGACCTGATCTTCGCCGACATCCAGCTCGGTGACGGCCTCTCGCTCGAGCTCTTTCAGGCGGCCCCGCCGCCCTGCCCGGTCGTGTTCACCACCGCCCATGACGCCTACCTGCTCGAAGCCTTTGCCGCGCAAAGCATCGCCTACCTCCTCAAGCCCGTGAAACCGGCCGCCCTCGATGCGGCGGTGCAAAAATACCACAACCTGGGCCGGCACTTCACCGGCAACCTGCCGACGCTGGCCGCCACCCGCGCCCACGCGGAACACCGGCAGCGCATCCTCGCCCAGCGCGGCACCGCCTTCCAACCGGTCGCCATCGCCGACATCGCCTATTTTTTCTCGGAGAACAAACTCACCTTTCTCGTCACCCGCGGCGGCGAAAAATGCCTCGTGAACGAACCGCTCACTTCGCTCGCCGGCGAACTCGCGGCGGCGCAATTCTTCCGCATCAACCGCAACTACCTTGCCCACGCCTCCGCGGTGAAGAGTTTCACCTCCGTCGGCAAAGGCCGGCTCGCGGTGCAATTGCAACCCCGCACGGCCGCGGAGGTGCAGGTGAGCCAGGAAAACGCCGCCGACTTCCGGGCCTGGGCCGGGCGCTAGCTTTTCGCCAAGACTGCGCGCGTGATCTCGCGCACGCTGGCACAGCCCGCCAGTCCGAGCGTGAGGTCGAACTCGGCGAGGATATTGCCGAGAACTTCCTCCACACCGTGCTGGCCCGCGATCGCCAGGCCATAGACATAGGGCCGGCCGAGGCCTGCCGCCGTCGCCCCGAGCGCGAGGGCCTTGAACACATCCGCCCCGCCGCGCACCCCGCTGTCGAAGAGCACCGGGACCTTGCCGTTCACGGCTTCGGCCACCATCGGAAGTGCGTCGAGCGAGGCGATCTCCCCGTCGATCTGCCGCCCGCCGTGGTTCGAAACGATGAGACCGTCGATGCCGCGCTCGACCGCCTTTCTGGCATCGTCGGGATGAAGCACGCCCTTGAGCAGGAGGGGCAGCTTGGTGTGCTGCCGCAGGAATTTCAGGTCATCCCATTGGAGCGACGGACGCGAGTAGGTCGTCAAGAAATGCTGCACCGCCGCGCGCGGGTCGCTGGAGGACAAATTCTTGAGCAACCCACCCGGGAAGTTCGCCTTCTGCGCCAGCGCCGTGGCCACGGTCTGCCAGTTCAAGGTAGGGCGAATCGTCCTCGATGAGCCGTCATCTGAGCGCGGCTCGTTCGGAGAACTCGCCCTACCCAATTCAGCCCGAAACACCGGGTCGCTCGTGTATTGCGCAATGCCCTGCCCCTGCATGAACGGCAGCGAACCGAGATCGAGATCGCGCGGCCGCCACCCGAGCATGGTCGTGTCGAGCGTCAGCACAATGGCCGAACAGCCGCAGGCCTCGGCCCGGCGGACGAAACTGGCGACGAGTGCGTTCGACCGGCTCCAGTAGAGCTGGAACCAGCGCGGGGCGTCGCCCATCGCGGCGGCGCAGGTTTCCATCGGCACCGAGGCCTGGTTGGAAAAGATATACGGCACCCGCATCGCCGCCGCGGCCTTCGCCACGGCCAGGTCAGCGTCGCGATGCGCCATGTCCAGCACGCCAATCGGGCACAGGAGCAGCGGCGACGGCTGGCGTTGCCCGAACAACTCGATGGAGGTGTCGCGTTTTTCCACATCCCGCAGCACGCGCGGAACGATCCGCCAGGACTCGAGGGCGGCCCGGTTGGCGTCCATGGTCGACTCCCGGCCCGCGCCGCCCGCGATGTAAGCCCAAGCCTCGGGCGACATCGCCGCCTGCGCGACCTTTTCCAATTCGGCCTGTGCCACCGGCACCGCCGGCCGCTGCCCACCCACACCGGCGACGTAGATCGCGCGCTGGCGCTGGCGGCCGATGTCAGCGTGGTCGCTCACGGCGGGAAAACGCAGTGACTACCGTAACCCGCACGCCTTGCGGGCGCGGGCCATCGTCTTCTCGGCCACGGCGCGGGCGCGCAGCGCTCCGTCGCGCAGGACCTGCTCCACGTAGTCGGGATTGGCCGCGAGCTCGGCGCGCTTGGCGCGATAGGGGGCAAAGAAATTCCAATAGTGTTCGAACAGCGCTTTCTTGAGGTCGCCGTAGCCGAGGCCGCCCGCGCGTAACCGGTTCTCGTAGTCCGTGGCGACTTCCTTCGTCGTGAAGAGCCGCAGCAACTGGACGGCGAGATTTTTGTCAGCGTCGGGCTTGGGCTCGGCGGGCGTGCGCGAGTCCATGACGATGCCCATGATTTTTTTGCGGAGCGCCTTCTCGTCGCCAAAGATCTCAATGGTGTTGCCGTAGCTCTTGGACATTTTCTGGCCGTCGAGCCCGGGAATCCCCGCGACCGCGTCGGCGATGCGTTCCTCCGGAACGACGAGGGTCTCGCCGTAGGTCTGGTTGAACTTGATCGCAATGTCGCGCGTCATCTCAAGGTGCTGCTTCTGGTCGCGGCCGACGGGCACGACGTTGGTGTCGAAGAGCAGGATGTCAGCGGCCATGAGCACCGGATAGGCAAAGAGGCCGAAATTGGGCGAAAGGCCCTTGGCGGTCTTGTCCTTGTAGCTGTGCGCCCGCTCCAGCAAACCCATCGGCGTCAGGGTGCCGAGCAGCCAGGTGAGCTCGCAGACCTCATGAATGTCGCTCTGGCGCCAGAAGACGGACTGGGCCGGATCGAGCCCGCAGGCCAGCCAGTCGAGGGCGATGCCGCGGGTGTAGGCCAGGCGCTCTTTGGCGTCGGTGATCGCCGTCATCGAGTGATAATCGGCGATGAAGTAGTAGGCGTCGCCGCCGGCCTGCAGCTCGATGGCCGGGCGCATGGCGCCGAAATAATTGCCGATGTGCAGGGTGCCGGAAGGCGTAATGCCGGTGAGGACTCGCATGGAAAGGTTACAGTTGCCCCGGGGCGGCGGGGGCCGGCAAGTCTTTAATCCCGGCGCGGCATCATCGTGATGGCGTGGCGGGTGCGGGCCACGGTGCTGGCCGCGACATAACCGCTGAAGGCCGTGCAGGGCAGCACGAGGGCGCGCGGGCCGATCAGCGAACCGGGGTTGAGCACGGCGTTGCACCCGATCTCGGCCTTGTCACCGATGACCGCGCCGAATTTCTTCAGCCCGGTGCCGATGGTTTCATTGGGCAGTCGCACCATCACCTCGCCCTGATCGAGGCGCAGGTTGGAGCAGATGACGCCCGCACCGAGATGCGCGCCGTTGCCGAGGAGCGAGTCGCCCACGTAGTTGAAATGCGCGGCCTGCACCCCATCGAGCAGCAGGCAGTTCTTGAACTCACTGGAGTTGCCCAACACACAGTTCTCACCGGCGATGACGTTACCGCGAATAAACGCGCCGGGCCTGATCTGCGTGTGGGCCCCGATGTAGGCCGGGCCTTGGATGACCGCGTAAGGCGGGAGCTTGACGGTCGGGTGCAGCCACACCTTGCCCTCGAGGTGCACCCCGGGCGGGATTTTCGGGCCGGGCGCGCCAGACTCGACGGTCTCCAGCGCCGCGCCGAGTTGCTTGAGCCAGTCCCACGGGGTGGCCGCGGCGGGAAAAAACTTGCCGAAACGGGCCAGGGAGGGCGGCAGGGCGAAGAATTCGGAGGCTTGCACTATTCCGGGATAACAAATTCCCGGCGCGAAACCAGAGGAATTAGGCTAGCCCATCCGACCAGCAACGCACAAACTGGCTTAAAGGGAGTCCCCATGCCTATGCCCGCCTGCCATCGCCTCGCGCAATTCATCGCCGCCATCCTGTTGTGGGCTGTCCCACTCTGCGCCCAGAACACCACGGTTCGGAGCAGCTACAACGACGCCGCGTGGAAGGCCCGGCAGGAGGCCCGCTTTGACGAGGCGGAAAAACTTTACCGCACCTCCATCCGGGAAGCCGAACAAGCGGGCCTGCGTGACTGGACTTACGCCCAAAGCCTGCACGGCCTCGCCACTCTGCTGCAACAGCAGGCCAAGTTCACCGAAGCCGAGCCGCTCTTCCGCAGCGCGCTGGCGATTTATGAGCACGATGAAGGGGCGGACGGCAAGAACGTCGCCGTGGTCACGGCCGCCCTCGGCGGCATCTACCTCTCAACCGGGCGGCCCGGAGACGCGCTCCCGTATTATCAACGGGTTCTTTCGATCCGTGAGCGCGATCCCCAAGCCAAACCCGGCGACCGGGCCTACGCCTTGGACGGCATCGCCCGGGTTTACCTGATCCAAGCCAACTATCGCGAAGCCGAGCCGCTCTTTCTGCGTTCCATTGAATATTTCCGCCAAGACCCGGCGACCACGCCGCTGGTGCTTGCCTCATCTTATTCGGCCCTCGGTTCGCTCTACCAGCGCAATGGCCGGCACGAGGAAGCCGAGAAATTTGCCCGCGATGCCCTCGCCATCCGCGAACGGGCGCTGGCGGCGGATCACCCCGACATCGCCGGGAACATGGTCAGTCTGGCGGTCGTCCTTGTTTCCCGGGGCCAGCAGGACGAAGCGGGCGCCCTTTATGAAAAAGCTCTGGCGATTAGCGAAAGTTCCTACGGCCCGGCGCACCCGGCCGTGGCGACGATCCTCATGAATCTGGGGAACATGCATCGCCGGCACGGCCGATATGCGCAGGCGGAAGCACTCCAGCGCCGCAGCCTGGCCATACGCGAGAAAATCTACGGGTCCGACAACGCCAACGTCGCTCCCTCACTCGGCAATCTCGGTGAGGTTTTTGCCAACCAAGAAAAATACCCCGAAGCCGCCGCTTGTTATCAGCGAGCCCTCGCCATCCGGGAAAAAACCTTTGGCCCGGACAACCAGACCGTGGCGGGCACGCTGGGCGACCTCGCCTGGCTCGACCTCGAACAAGGCAACCATGCCGCGGCCGAGGAAAAATTGCAGCGCTGCATCGCCATCAGCGAAAAAACCTACGGCGCCAGTCACCGTTACGTGGCCGGCTATTGGCGCTCACGGGCCATCGCTTGTCTGGCCACTGGGCGCGAAACGGAATGTGACGAACTACTCGCCCGCGCGCAGGCTGTCATCCGCAAGGAAAAGCCGCAGGGTGAATCCGCCTTTGGTGTCCGCCTGCTGGGACTCGCCGACGGATTTGAAGCAAAAAATCAACTGGCTGCGGCCAAGGCGCTTTTTTTTCTGGCCCATGATATCTTCGAAAGCGCCCTGGGGGCCGATGCCCCCGAGGTCCGCGAGTGTCTGGAAAGAATCTCCGCGATTTATCAGCGGCAGGGCCGGGAGGTCCTCGCCGATTGTTACCGCAAGCGGGCCGGCCTGATCCGCGGGTGATCCGGTTAACGGCGCGGGATGGGAACAGACTTCAGTCGATCGACTTCGACTTGTATTCCTTGTGCCCCTCTTTCTGCAGGGCCTTGAGTGCTTCCACCAGTTTGGCCGCCTCCTCGTTTTGGCCGGCCTTGAACGCCGCCGCGAGCTGGTCGATGGTCGAGAGGAATTCCTTCATCTTGGCCCGGTAGCCTTCCAGCATCTGGGGACGGTCGGCGGCCGGGATCTCCGTCAGCTTGAACGGCTCGAGCTTGGCGGCGGCGGCGGCATACTCGCGCAGGGTCGCGACCAGCGCCAGCGACTCGACGTTCTTCGTCGCCTCGCCCGCTTGCTTGCGCAGTTTGCGATAGGCCTCGTTCACCTTGTCCATCTTCTGGGTCAGCGCGGTTTCCTCCTTCTCGGGTTTGGGCGCAGCGGCCGGGGCCTCGGCGGCCGCGCAGATGACAGATCCGGCAATGAGCAGGGCGATGGGGGCAAGCAGTCGGGGCAATGATTTCATGAGGGCGAGTGGGAGAGACGAGGTGTGGAGAAAATGGCCATGGCCGTCGAGCCCAGGAAATCTCAGCGCGACTCGATCTCAGCGGCGAGGCCTTCAGCCCATCCGGCGACCAGCGCGATGTCGGCTTCAGTCAGTTTCGCCTCCCCGTGCAGCCAGAGGTAGGATTTGAGGGGCATGTTCCGCTCCCGCACCTCGTCGGCCACGTGGTTCAACTTGCGGACGGCGCGCTTGGGGCTGTAGGCCGCAAACTCGGAGAAATTCAATTCCGCCTTCGCCCCGGTCACATGCCGGTTCAGCCACCAACCGACCGGTTGCACGGTGGCATACCACGGATACGCGGTGTTATTCGAGTGGCAGTCATAGCAGGCCCGCTGGAGGATAGTCCGGACCCCGGCCGGAACCGGATGCAGCGTGACGATGGACGGCAGACCCTCGGCCAGTCCGACATTACGCGGCGAACGGACAAATTGCCCGGCCACGAGCGCCAGCAGGAGGCCGAGACCGGAAATGCGCAGAACCTTTCTCATGGAATGCCACCAGCAAAAACACCTAACCTCGTCTGCGAAAGCCTATACTGGCGCCCCGGAGCCGGGTCAGCACCCGGCCGAAAAACAAAAAGCCGCCGGATAACCGGCGGCTTTTTGGCAAATGGAGCGGGAGAAGAGACTCGAACTCTCGACGTCCACCTTGGCAAGGTGGTGCTCTACCAACTGAGCTACTCCCGCGGAAGAGAGGCGGAGTATTCGACCACGGAATTGCCCGTCAATCAGATTATTTATTCCACACTTTCGGGCCGCCCGGGAGCATTTCCAGCTTTTCCCCAGCGGGTTGCACTGTTCATGTAAGCTCCTCGCATGTCCGCTCGTGCCACAATTCCTGTCCGCCTGCAGCCCGAATTCACGGAGCAAAGTTCTGTCCCGGAACGGCTGGCCGCGTGCAAGGCCTACTTGACGGCCGAGAGCGAACGCATCCAGGAACGCCATCGCGTGGGCGACAGTGGCTCCAAGGTGACGCACGCCCTCGCCAGTCGCATGGACCGGCTGCTCCAGCCGTTGTTCGCCGTCGCGCTGGCCGCCTGGCGCCAAGAGCACGGCGAGCCCCCCGCCCCCGTCTGCCTCATCGCCCTCGGCGGCTACGGCCGCGGCGAACTCAATCCGTTGAGTGATATCGACGTGATGTTCCTCTACCCCTCCAACGTGAAGGGACTGGCGAAATTCCAGGAGCATCTCACCAACGGCGTGCTCTACCCGTTGTGGGATCTGCGGCTGAAGATCGGTCACTCTTCCCGCACCCTGAATGATGTTTTCACGGAGGCCGGTCGCGATATCCGCACGAAAACCTCCCTGCTGGAGTCGCGTCTCATCGCCGGGGCCGAGCCGCTCTACGAGAATTTCGCGGCCGCCTACCGCCAGCACTACCTCACCGATAATCCCAAGGCTTACATCGCCGCACGCCTCGCCGACCAGGCCTCCCGCCGCGCGCAACACGGTGACACCGTTTTCATGCAGGAACCCGACATCAAGAGCGGCGTCGGCGGCCTGCGGGATTACCAGAACGCACTCTGGATGGCGCGCGTGCGGCTCGGCATCACCCGCATGGACGAGCTGGAGCAGCAGCACTACCTGCAGCCCGCCGAACTCCGCGCTTTCCAGCGCGGCTACCACTTCCTGCTCCGGGTGCGAAATGAGCTCCATTATATGAGCAAGCATCCTACGGATGTGCTCAACCTCGAGACGCAGCCGCTGCTCGCCGCCAACCTGGGCTACCCCCAGAAGGCCCTGCTGGCCCGGGTGGAGGCGTTCATGCAGGACTATTACGGCCATGCGCAAGCGATCTACCGCATCTCGCAGATCATCGAGCAACGCCTGGCCCTGACCATTGCCGCCGGCCCCGGTTTTGTCGGCTCATTGAAAAACCTGCTGCTGGCCCGCCGGGCCGACCGCACGAAGCGCCTCGATGGCTTCATCCTCCGCGGGCGGGAGCTCGCCGCCGAAAATCCCGACGTGTTCAAGTTGGACCCGGTCCGCCTCATCCGCCTTTTCCGCCACTGCCAGCAGCTGGGCTGCCGGCCGGATGTGGACCTCGCCGCGCTCATCCGCGGTTCCCTCAAGCTCATCACCAAAAAAGTGATCAGTTCGGCCGAGGCCAACCTTAGTTTCCGCACTTTGCTGGAGGAAGTGGGCCAGGTGCATCCGCCGCTGGCCCTCATGCACGAACTGGGGGTGCTCGGCAAATTCCTGCCGGAGTTCGCCCCGCTCACCTGCCTCGTGCAGCACGAATACTACCATCGCTACACGGCGGATATCCACACCCTGAGCGCCATCCGCGAGCTCGACGCCATCTTCACCGCCGCCGATCCCATTGCCGAGAATTACCGCACCGAGCTGCACAAGACCGCCAGCCCCGCCTTGCTCTACCTCATCCTCCTGCTGCATGACATCGGCAAGGCGGAGGGCATCCAAGGTCATGCGGAGTCGGGCCTGGCGATCGCCCAACCCGTGCTCGACCGGCTGCGGGTGGACGCGGGCCGGCGCGAGACCATCAATTTTATCATCAAGAATCATCTGATGATGGCACGCTTCTGGCAGAAACATGACCTGGATGACCCCCAGACTTCCGCCACCTTTGCCGAGCTCGTGCAGAAGCCCGATCAGCTGCGCTATCTCTATGTGCACACGTATTGCGACGCCCGCGGCACCGCCGCCGGCCTGTGGAACGGCTATAAAAACTCCCTCCACCGGCGGCTCTTCGAGACCACCCTCGAACGTCTGACCCTGGGTGACACCGTCGACGCCCGCCTGCAGGAACGCATCGAAATGACCCGCCAGACCCTCATCGCCCAGACGATCCCGGGAATCAGCCCGGATGAAATCACGGCGCATTTCAATCTCCTCCCGGAACGCTATTTCATCCAGACCGAAGCCGAGGAAATCAGGCAGCACATCCGGATGGTCAACCAACTGCTGCACTCCATCTCCGCCGCCGACTCCGTCGCGGCCCTGCGGCCGATCATCGAATGGCAGGACGATATCAACCGCAGCTACACCACCGTGAATGTGGTCACCTGGGACCGGGCCGGCCTGTTCTACAAGCTCGCGGGGGCGTTCAGCGTGGCCGGCCTCAGCATCCTTTCCGCGCGCATCACCACCCGGTCCGATCACATCGCCATCGACAGCTTCCATGTGGTCGAGCCGGGCCGCGGGGTGGTCCAGAACCGGAAGGCCATGGATACTCTCGCGCGCACGGTCGACGAGGCGCTGATGAACAACAAGGACCTGCTGCCGGACATCACGGCGCAGGCCAGGAAATTTGCCGAAGCCAACCGTTATACGGCCGGCGCCGCGGAATTGCCCGTCTCCTTCCCCCCGACCGTCGAGGTCTATCACGAACTTTCGCTCAACCGCATCATCGTCGAGGTGCAGGCCCATGACCAGATCGGCCTCCTCTTCCGCTTGGTGAAGACGATTTCCGACCACGGCTTCGACACCACCTTCGCGCGGATCAGCACCGAGCGCAATGTGGCCATCGATACTTTCTACATCGAACCCGATCAACCCGAGGCCGGCGCGGTGGATCCCGCCAAACTCTCCGCGTTGCGCGAGGCCCTGCGGGCGATCATCACTCCGGCGGTGCCACCCGCGGCGGCTCCGGGCTGATTTTCTCTCCCCAATCCAGTCCAATCCTGTTCATCTCCCCGAGATGAGTTCCGATGACCCAAAGGACCTGGCGGTCCTCTACGCGCTCGCGTCGCTGGCGACCAGTGCCCCCGACGCGGCCTCCGCGCAGGGCCGCATCCTCGCCACCATCCTCGCCGCCTTGCCCGCGGACAGCGGTTCACTGGCCCTGCTCAACCCCAATACCGGCCTGTTGGAAATTTGCCAGCAGCAGGGCCTGCCGCCGGAAATCGGGGAGTTCGCCCTGAAACCCGGCCAAGGTGTCACCGGCTGGGTTACCCTGCATGGCAAGCCCTGGCTGGTCTCGGATGTAACCGCCGAGCCGAGATATATTGCGGCCCGCGCCGGGGTCGGTTGCGAAATGGCCGCGCCGCTCCTGGTGGACGGCCATACGATCGGCGCGGTCAACCTGGACTCCGACCGGGTTGGGGCGTTCAGCGCCGCCGACCTCGGGCGGCTGGCCCGCTATGCCGCCGAGGCCGGCGTGGTGCTGAACCGCCTGTGGCAATACGAGCGACTCCGCGCCCATTCCAAGCAGCTCACCACCCTGGTGGAATTGGGCCACGCGCTCGTCGCGCAGCTTGAACCCGAGGAGCTGCTGTCCACTCTCGCGCAAAGCGGGCGGGCGCTGTTCAATGCCCGGATCTGCCTGCTGCACGACTACGACCCGGCGCGGAATGAATTGCGGCTTCATGCCTGGGCGGCCCCCGGCGACACGGCCACCGCCAGCCTCACCCTGCACCAGCAGACCGTGCCGGCCGACGCCTCGCTCCTCCTGGCCGCCATTCGCGCGGGCCGGGCGACCGAGTTTCAGCATATCGACGGCCCCGGCTTCCGCGAGGCCGCCGATTTGCCCCGCGACCCCACCCTGCGCGTGGCGCTGGCGGTGCCGCTGGTGCTGGAGGGCAATCCCACGGGGGTGCTCTCCGTTTTTCATGACAAGCCTCACCGCTTCACCGATGACGAGAAGCGGCTGTTATCCGCCCTCGCCAGCTTCGCGGCGGTGGCGCTCCAAAATGCCCGGCTCTATGCCCGGGTATTCCAGTCCGAGGAGGTGCTGCGGAAAAACGAGACCCTCGTTACGCTCGGCCTGCTGGCCGCCGAGATCGCCCACGAGATCAGGAATCCGCTCACCGTCATCAAGCTCCTGCACGGTGCCTTGGGCGCCGATTTTCCACCCGCGGATCCGCGGCGGCGCGACCTGCAAGTCATCACGGAAAAAATCGAACAACTCGAAGGCATCGTTGCCCGCGTGCTCTCCTTCGCCCGGGCCCCGAATGCGTTGCATTCGCACTGGGCGCTGGCGGAAATTCTCGACGACACCCTCGTCCTGCTCCGCGCCAAGCTGGCCCAAGCGGGCGTCGAGCTGCACTATGCCTCCCCTGCGAGCACGTTGCGGGTGGACGGAAGCAAGGGGCAGTTGCAGCAGGTCATCCTCAACCTCGCGCTCAATTCACTCCATGCGATGCCCCAAGGCGGCCGGCTGACGGTGACCTGCGCGGAGACCACCAGCGGCCACCACCCCGTGGTCCAGATTGATCTTACGGACACCGGCGCGGGCATCCCGGAGTCCATCCGACCGCGGATATTCGAATCGTTCCTCTCCGGTCGCACCGACGGCACGGGTCTCGGCCTGGCGATCGCCCAGCGGATCGTGCAGGATCACCATGGCGAACTGATCCTGCTGCACACAGGCCCGCGCGGCACCACGATGCGCGTGACCCTGCCACTGTTACTCGTCTGACCCTGACCGCACTTGTAACCTATTAGGTTACAAACCGCTTTGCCCCGACTCTGCTAATCTAAAACCGAAAGTTGCCTCCATGAGCTTCACCACCCTCACCTCCCTCCCGGCCAAAGAAATCTTCGGCGGCGCAGTCCGGGGCCATTACGCCCATCTGGAACGCCTGACCATCGGCGAAGTGGCGCTGCCGGCCGGCCTCACGGTCCCGCTGCACCAGCATCCGCACGAGCAGGTCACGTATGTGATCGAAGGCCGTTTCCAATTCACCGTCGGCGCCGAAACCAGCGTGCTCGCACCCGGCATGGTCGCGCTCATCCCCGGCGGCGTCCTGCACGGCGGCACGACCCTGACGGCGTGCCGGGTGCTCGACCTGTTCTCCCCGGTGCGCGAGGACTTTCGGTAGAAACTTGCGGGCGCGAGCTTGCTCGCGCCAATTGGTGCTGAATCGCGAGGAAGCTCGCTCCCACCCCAAGCTCACTCCTCCAGCTCGACGTTCCAGTAGGCGACGTCGAGGAAGTCCTTCCACTTCTCGTGATTGTGTTTGCCGAGCACCAGGGAGATGACTGGCCGCCATTTCGGACGCACGGGTTTGCGGATGAGCCGCATGTGCGCCTCGTGGGGGAGCCGGTTCGCCTTGCGCGAGTTGCACTTGATGCACGAGCAGACGATGTTCTCCCACGTCGTCTTCCCGCCGTAGTGGCGCGGGATGACGTGGTCGAGATTCAGCTGCTCCCGCTCAAACAAGCGGCCGCAATACTGGCACTTCTCGTCGTCGCGTTCGAAGACGTTGTTGCGCGTCAGTTTCAATTCCTTGCAGGGCAGCTTGTCGAAATAGGTCAGCAAGATGACGCGCGGCAGGCGGATCCGGCGGTTGACGGTGCGCACCGTCTCCAACGCGTCGAGCGGCGGATTGTAGGTCGAGAAGTCGATCCAATCCATCAGCGAGTAGGTGCGGAAGGCTTCCTCGGTCTGGTGGACGACCTGCGCATGCTCGCGGGCCAGCAACGCGAAGGCCCGGCGGGCCCCAATCACGTTCACCGCCTGCCAGAGGCGGTTTAGCACGAGCACCGGCTGATCAAGGGCGGCTTCCATGGACAACGGGCCTTTGAGATATTGACGCGCCTTGCCTCTGTCAAGTCACGCGCCGCGACGGTTTTGTGCAGTTCTTCACTGCGCCTGCTCGACCTACTTTGCGCCCTTGGGAGGCTGCGCCCGGGTGAGCTCACTGATTCCTGCCGCAAACTCCGGCCAGCCCGCCTGCAAGGCCTCGCGCGAACCGAGTTCGAAATCATTCCACACAAATTCCGGCGCGACCACACAGGTGACGAGGGCCCAGCGGCCTCCGGCCGCGAGCCGCGTGCCCTGCCACGTTTGCGCCGACACCACGTCCTGCGGCCGTTCCCCGTGGGCGAGGTTCAGTCCGAGCTTCACCCATTCGCCGCCGCCGTCCGACCTCAAGCGCAGGGACTCCAACGGATCACCCGCGTGAAAGCACCAGACCTCGTCCTGGCTCAGCCGGTGCAGGGCCGAGAATCCTTCGGCCGTGAGGAGGGAATAGATCATCGACCACGCGCGCTGGCCGCCGGGCAGGATCGTGGCCGATTCGCCGGTCCGACGGAAATAGCCGCCCTCCTGGTCGAGCGGTTCCAGTTTGAGCAGCCGCACGACTTCCCACGCGGTCAGAGTTTCAGGGGTGAGTCCTTTCATGTCTGCCTAATGGGAATTGTCATCGCGAGCCCGGCAAACCGGGCGTGGCGATCCAGTTGGATTGCTTCGTCGCTGTGCTCCTCGCAATGACCGCATGGCCTCACTCCCCGCCCGGCGGCACGATCACCGGCTTCAGCGACTGGTTCTTCACGCGGATGCCCGCGAGCTTGGCTATCACCACTGCGACGTGCTCCGTCGCCACATCCACGTTCGTGTGTTCCTCGTGAATGTCGATCGCGCCGACGATGGTGGCCGGCAACCGCGTGACCCCGGCGATCTTGCCGACGAGGTCGGCGGGTGTGACGAGCTGCGCGCGGCCGACATTGAAGACGACCGTCGTGAAACCCGGCTCCCGACCCGTGCGGGGCTTGCGGTCAAAGGTGCGCTTTTGCGCGGCAAATTTGTCGCCGGTCGGTTTCTCGTGGACCGGCTTTTCGTAAGCGGGCGCGGCCTTTCGGGCGGGTTCCGCCCGCGCCGGAAGATCACGCTCCAGCTGGGCCGCGGGCACCGCCGGCTTGGCGCTGGGCGGTGCTTCATTCGCCGCGATGCGCTCGGCCTTGGTCTTGCCGGCCGCCTTGGGCGGAGGGGTTTCACCGCCCGAGCCCTGTTGCAGGAGGTGGATGAGCGCCGACGCGATGTCCGTGCTGGTGTAACCCTGCTCGATCAACCGCTCGACCATCTGGTCGCGGGATTTGAATTTCTTATCCTCCAGCGTGGCGCGGAGTTTCTCGAAGAACACATTGCCCTTGGCCTCCTCCACCTCGTCCATCGAGGGCACCCGCTCGCGGCGGATCTTCAGCCGGCCGTAATGGATCATGTTCTGCATCTTGTAGAGCTCGCGGCCGGCCACGAAGGTGAAGGCCATGCCCTGTTTTCCCGCGCGGCCCGTGCGGCCGATGCGATGCGTGTAGTCTTCGGCGTCGTTCGGCAGGTCGAAGTTGAACACGACCTCGAGGTCGTCCACATCGAGCCCGCGCGCGGCGACATCGGTTGCGACGAGAAACTCGAAGCCGCGCCGGCGGAACTTGTCCATCACGCGCGTGCGTTGCGCCTGCGTGATGTCGCCGTGCAAACGGTCCGTTGAGTAGCCGCGGGCGTGCAGATGCTCGTCGAGCTCATCGACCATGATCTTGGTGCTGCAAAAGATGATGCCGAAGCGGAAGTCATGCAGGTCGATCAGGCGCGTCAGCAGCTCGATCTTCGACCGGCGGTCCACCTCGAAGTAAATCTGCTCCACCTGCGGTGCGTTCTGCGCGTGCGCCTCGATCCGGACCCACACCGGATCACGCGTGTAGCGCTTGATCAGGTCCTGGATCAACCGCGGCATCGTCGCCGAGAAAAACAAACACTGCCGTTCCGCCGGCACCGACTTCAGGATGTGCTCGATGTCGTCGCGGAAACCCATGTCGAGCATCCGGTCCACCTCGTCGAGCACGACCACCTTCAGCGCGTCGAGTTTCATCGTGCCGCGGGCCATGTGATCCATGACGCGGCCCGGCGTGCCGATGACGACCTGCGCCCCCGCCGCCAAAGCGCGGAACTGCCGCTCATAACTCTGGCCGCCGTAGATCGGCACTTCCATCAAGCCCTTCTTGAAAAACGCCAGCTTGCCGAACTCCTCCGCCACCTGCACCGCCAGCTCGCGGGTCGGGCACAGCACGAGCACCTGCACCTGGCGCATCCGCACGTCGACCTTCTCGATCGCGGGGATGGCAAACGCCGCGGTCTTGCCCGAGCCGGTGGCCGACTGGCCGACCACGTCCTTGCCCGCCAGGCCGTGCGGAATGACCGCGGTCTGGATGGGCGAGGCTTCCTCGAATCCCATCTTGTCCACGGCTTTCAGAATCTCGGGCGACAAACCGAGTTCGTTGAACGGGCGTTTTTCCATGGTTAACACTGTGAGGTCGTTCGCCAAAAAAGAGAGCCCAAAGTTCGCCTTGGCCCAAATGGCAGGGCGAGTCGTCCGGACGAGCCGCGGCTCATCCGGAGGATTCGCCCGACCCCGTGGAAAATTGCCTCGCGTTGTCTGCGGAATAACCGGCTAATTGTCCGCTATGCCATTTTCCCAGCTCGGGCTCACGCCCGCCCTACTGAACGGTGTGAAGGCCATGGGCTACACCGACCCGACGCCCATCCAGCTGCGCGCCATCCCCGTCGTCCTCGGCGGCGGCGACCTCATCGGCTCGGCCCAGACCGGCACCGGCAAGACCGCCGCCTTTGCCCTGCCCGTCCTCGCCCGCCTCGGCAAACACGAGGCCCGCGGCCCGCGCGTGCTCGTGCTTGAGCCCACCCGCGAGCTCGCCGCCCAGGTCGAGACCGCCTTCCGTGACTTCGGCCGCTTCACCGATCTCCGCGCCACCGTCGTCCACGGCGGGGTCGGCTACGGCCGCCAGCGCAGCGAGATCCAGGCCGGCACAGATATCGTCATCGCCACGCCCGGCCGCCTGATGGATTTCCTCCAGGAGCGCACCCTGCGCCTCGACGCCGTGAAGATCCTCATCCTCGACGAGGTCGACCGCATGCTCGACATGGGCTTCGTAAAGGACGTGAAGAAAATTATCGGTATGTGCCCTCGCGAGCGGCAGACGCTGTTCTTCTCCGCCACCATCCCGCCCGAAATCGAGGAGGTCGCCCGCTTCGCCCTGCGCAACCCGGCCCGCGTCGAGATCGGCGTGGCCCGCACCGTCAACCAGTCCGTCAGCCACGCGTTCTATCCCGTCACCCTGTTGAAGAAGTTCGATCTCCTTATCGCCCTCCTGGAGAAAACCGATTTCCACAGCTGCCTGATCTTCTCCCGCACCAAGCACGGCGCCGACAAGATAGCCCGCAAGCTCAAGGCCGCCAACCACTCCGTCGCCGTCCTCCATGCCAACCGCTCGCAGTCGCAACGCGTCGAGGCGCTCGAGGGCTTCAAGTCCGGCAAATACGAGGTGATGGTCGCCACCGACATCGCCGCCCGCGGCATCGACGTCGCTGGCGTCTCGCACGTCATCAACTACGACATCCCGGCTAATCCCGAGGACTATGTCCACCGCATCGGCCGCACCGGCCGCGCGCAGGCCGTGGGCGATGCCTTCACCCTCACCACCCCCGAGCAGGCCGGCGAAATCCGCAGCATCGAGCGTTTCATCGGCCAGAAGGTGCCGCAGTTGAAACTGGAAGGTTTCAACTACCACTCGGCGCCGAGCATCGGGGCTGCCGCGCCGCAGCGCTATGTCGACCCGCGCCGCGCTCAGCAGCAGCGCGCCCCGCAAGGTCACGGAGGCGGACATCACCCCCGCCCGGCGCAAGGGCATCCGCATCAAGCCGCCGATGGTAGGGCGGAGCGGCCCGCTCCGCAAGGCCACGCGCATCCGGCCCGGCCCAAGTCCGGCGGTTTGTCGCGCGGCACCTGGCACCGGCGGTAACAAGTCTGTGGGAGCGAGCTTGCTCGCGACGCTTGGCAGCAGCAACGCGTTGGGGTCAACGCGTTCCACCTGAACCTGTCCGCTTTGCCGGTCAGACCTCCCCCCGCAATTCGTCAATTAATACGTTACAAATAGCCTGGGGGGTGGCGGGCCGCAACGCGTTGGGGTCAACGCGTTCCACCTGAACCTGTCCGCTTTGCCGGTCAGACCTCCCCCTGCAATTCGTCAATTAATACGTTACAAATAGCCTGGGAGTGGCGGGCCGCAACGCGTTGGGGTCAACGCGTTCCACTGCAGCAAGGCCACAACACACCCCGCCCTGCCGGGCACCCCTCATTGTAGAGGGGATTTCGCCTGCATTTGCATTCGATCCCCTCTGGAGAGGGGTGGCGCGAAGCGACGGGGTGTGTCGCGATTATCTAAACGTGCCCCTACGAAACTCCCCCCGCCAGAAATCGCTTGGCTAGCCCGCGCGCGGACGGCCATGATGGCGGCGTGATGTTCAGCCAAGCCCGCAAGACTCTCCGCCAGACCTGGTGGGCGCCCTTGGCCTGCTTCGGCTTGGCTTGGCTGGCGGATCATTACTCGACCGCGGCGCAGCAAGCGGAGTGGCACACCGTGGACTGGCGGATCCAGTTCCGCGCCTATTCGCAGCCGCCCCCCGACCCGCGCCTGCTCGTCGTTCTGTTCGAAGACGACACCGACGCCAACCTGACCCCCTGGCCGCCCGACCGGGCCTGGCACGGGAACTTCAACAAGTTCCTCGCCGTGGAAAAACCCGCCGTGATCTCGTGGGACCTCATCCTCGACGCCCGGCGCGAGGGCGACGGCGACGCCGCCATGGGCCGCGACACCAAGGAGACCGTCGCGGCGGGCGTGCAAGTGGTCACGGCGGCCGTGACCAGCTCGGACCCGTCCGAATTCGAGTCACCGCCGGTTGGCCCGACCCACCCGCTCACCAACATCGAGGGCGACATCAGCCGGCTCTACGGCGATCACCACGCCTTCGTGCCTTTCCCCGAGTTGAAGGCCGTCGCGCCCTACGGCTTTGCCGACGCGCCGCGCGCCGACGACGGCGTCATCCGCGAGGTGCCGCTGGTGATCCGGGTGGGTGAACAGGTCTACGCCTCGCTGGCCCTGCAGACCGTGATGAGCTACTATCACATTCCCCCGGAGAAAGTCCGCGTGCGGCTCGGCGATGCCATCTACCTGCCGGTCGAGGGCGGGGCGCACCGCATTCCCCTCTCCGTCGCCGGAAGATTCACGGTCAACTACCGTTACGACCAGGAACAGGACATCGACGGTAACACGAACTTCGATTTCCCGACGCATTCCTACCGGGAGATGCTCCTGAAAATCCAAGCCTACCACGTCGACAAGACCCCGAACGCCGCGAAGCCGCCCGACATCGCCAGCAAGATCGTGTTCGTCGGCCAGACCGTCACGGGCAAGGCCGACGCCGGCCCGACGCCGCGCAACGCCTATGCCCCGCTCGTGCTCGTGCACGCCAACATCGTGAACAACATCCTGAACGGAGACTACGTTCAACCGGTGCCGCCCGCCCTGATCTGGGGCCTGGCCCTGCTGTTCGGCTGGCTGGGACTGGTCTTCATGGCCGACCGCTCCGTCATCGTGCTCTGCGGCGGCGCCATCCTCGGCCTGGTATCCTACACCTCGCTCGCGCTTTGGGCCTGGGTCTGGGGCAGCTGGGCTGTCCCGCTCGTCGCCCCGCTGGCGGGCTTCGGCGCCCTCCAGTTCATCGTCATCGGGCGGCGCATCCTCGACGAGCAGCGCGCCAAGCAGCAGATCAAGGGCATGTTCGGCGCCTACCTCTCCCCCCAGTTGGTGGACCGCATGGTGAAAAGCGGGCAGATGCCCGAGCTCGGCGGCCACACCGAGGAGATCACGGCCTACTTCAGCGACATCCAGGGCTACTCGTCTTTCTCCGAAAAACTCAGCGCGGCGCGGCTCGTCGAGCTGCTCAACGAATACCTCACCGTCTGCACCGACATCATCCAAGAGGAAGGCGGCACGCTCGACAAATACATCGGCGACGCCGTCGTGGTGATTTTCGGCGCGCCCATCCAGCTGAAAGACCACGCCTACCGGGCCTGCGTGACCGCCCTGCGCGTGCAGCGTGCGCTCGACCAGCTGCGCGAAAAATGGGTCGCGCAGGGCGAGGTCTGGCCGCTCACCGTCCGCCAGATGCGCTCGCGCATCGGCCTCAACACCGGCAACGCCGTCGTGGGCAACATGGGCAGCCGCACCCGTTTCAGCTACACCATGACCAGCGACGACGTGAACCTCGCCGCCCGCATGGAGTCGGGCGCGAAAAGCTGGGGCGCGTTCATCATGTGCACCGAGGCGACCAAGACCGCCTGCGAAACCCACGGCGGCGACCGCATTGTGTTCCGCCCCCTCGGCCGCATCGTGGTCAAAGGGCGCTCGTCGGCCGTGCCCATCCACGAGATCACCGGATTGAGAGACGATGTCTCCGACCAGACCCGCGAATGCCTCGCCGTGTTTGCCGACGGCCTCGCCCGCTACCATGCGCGGGACTGGGCCGGCGCGTTGGAGTGCTTCAAGCGCAGCGAGTTGCTCGAGCCCCTGCGCCCGGGAGTCTCCCCCGGCGTTAACTCCAATCCCTCCCTCGCCTACATCGATTTGGTGGGCGATTGTCTGGTGAATCCTCCGCCCGAGGACTGGGGCGGCGTCTATGTCATGAAGGAGAAATAGGAAATGCGGATATTGGTAGATCCGAAACCTTTGAACAATTTTACAGCAGCGCGAATAACTGCTTGAACTAAAATCTCCAACTAGTATTTGCTAATGACTCGCACTAACTTCCTCAATATCATGAAAAAAATAACTACTTTCCTTACAGTCGTAGCCCTTATCGCCCTTTGTGGCACCAAGACTTTGGCTGCCGAAATACAGACGCAGGCAAAGGTGCTCAAAATCAACGGTGCCAACGCTCAGGTCCTCATGCCCGGCGAGTCGGCGCCCCGGTCGTTAAATCTCAACGAAGAACTGCCACAAGGTGCCACCGTCATCACGGGTGCAGGCACGGAGGTGTTTATCCAGCCGATGGGCGGTGCCGTCGCCACCATCAAGCCGAATACTAACGTTGAATTGGAAAAGCTGTCGGTCGATCAGGATGGTGCGACCATCACCCAACAGAATGCCGTGTTGAACCTCAAATCGGGCAACTTGGTTTCGTCCCTTGATCCCAAAAAGAGAGCCATCAACAATTATGGCGTGCGCACGCCGAAGGGCGTTGCTGCTGCCCGCGGCACTGTGTTCACCGTCAATGTCGCCGGCGTGCATTACACGGTCGTGACCGGAACGGGCTCGGTTTCAATCTCCGCTCCCGGGCAGACCCCCGTCACAATTTCCGCCGGCCAAGTCTCGCTTTCGGCCAACGGGGGCGGAGCGCAATCGGTATCGGCTCTCTCCGCCGCCGATCAGCTGGTTGTGGAAAATGCCGTGACCATCGCCACGGCCGCGGTGGCCGCAGTCGCGAACAATCCTGGGGCCTTTAATGTTGATGCCACCACCGCCAACTCGGAATTGATGGCCGTCGTTCAGACGACCGTGGCATCCGTCCCGAATGCCACTTCGGCGGTGGTCCAGACCGCCGCCGCCAATGCTCCCGCTCAGACAACGGCAGTCGTCCAGACCGCGGTGCAGACTGCGACCCAGGCGACTGGCGCCACAGCCGCCAGCGTGTCTGCCGCCGCCTCGACGATCGCGGCAGCAGCGACCACGGGCGCTCCGACCCAAGCTGCGGCCATCGCTTCGACGGCCACCACGGCGGCGCCAGCCGCCGCGGCCCAGATCGCCGCCTCCACGGCGGCAGTGGCCCCGACTCAAGCCGCCGCCATCGCTTCCTCTGTGACCACGGCGGCCTCGGCCTCCAGTGGTGGCGGCCAGGCTGGAGTCCAAGCGGCTGCCACTATTGCCGCCTCTGTTGCGGCGACCGTGCCGGCCTCGGCGAACGCGATTGCCTCGGCGGTGGCAACTTCTCTGGCGGCTTCAACCCCTGGCGGTGTAAGCGTAAATGCTCAGGCCACCGTGGCGGCTTCGGTTGCTCAAGCTTCCAATACTTCAGTCGCTTCAGTCTCCGCTGCTGTCGCCAGCACGACCGGCAGCAATGTCAATGCCGTGACCAATGTGGCCAACAGCAGGGAGGTTCAAGCCAATGCGACCACGGCTGCCTCAACGGCACAGACAAATGCGACCCAGGCGACCCAGACCGCGACCCAGCAGCAGGCGGTGACAACCCAGGTTAACCAAGCAACCACGCCTCCGGCCACGACCCCGACAACGACTACGCCGACTGAGACTCCGACCACCCCCACCACCGAGACTCCTAGGACTGAGACGCCGACCGCCCCCCCGACCACCGCGCCTCAGCCGATTGATCCTGGCACGGTCAGCCGCTCGGGCTGATCCCGCCCTGTTTCCCCTTCAAGCCGGCCCGCACGGGCCGGCTTTTTTGTGCTCACGCACCGGCACTTTGTAACCTATTAGGTTACAAACTGGATCCTACCAACCTGACTCAGCTGGCAACGTTGTGCCCAAGGTCGAACCCATGGGTCGGTTTTTGTGTCTCTTCGTGCCTTTTCGCGGCCCCGGATTTCTGCTTCTGTCACCTCGTGCATCTCACCCACCTCGCCTGCACCGCCTGCGGCCAATCCCACGACGCCTCCGTCCCGCAAAACGTCTGCACCGCCTGCGGCAAGCCGCTCTACCCGCAATACGACCTCGCTGCCGCCGCGCGCACCCTGACCAAGGCCGCCCTCGCCACCCGCGCAAAATCCCTCTGGCGCTACCGTGAGGTCCTGCCGGTGAAGCACGACGCCGACATCGTCACCCTCGGTGAAGGCCTGACCCCGCTCCTGCCCGCCCCGCGCCTCGCCGCGAAGCACGGCCTGGCGAAACTCTTTATCAAGGACGAATCCGTCAACCCGACGCAGAGCTTCAAGGCCCGCGGCATGGCGACCGCCGTCTCGATGGCCAGGCAGTTCGGTCTGAAAAAACTCGCCGCGCCCTCCGCCGGCAATGCCGGCGGCGCCCTCGCGGCCTACGCCGCCCGCGCCGGGATCGAGGCCCACATCTTCATGCCGGCCGACACCCCCAAGGCCAACATCATCGAGTGCCGCGAACTGGGCGCGCACGTCACGCTGATCAACGGCCTCATCACCGACTGCGGCGCCGAGGTCGCCAAGCGCAAGGCGGCGGAGGGATGGTTCGAGATGTCCACCCTCAAGGAGCCCTACCGCGTCGAGGGCAAGAAGACCCTCGGCTACGAGCTGGCCGAGCAGCTCAGCTGGACGCTGCCCGACGTTGTTCTTTATCCGACCGGCGGCGGCACCGGCCTCGTGGGCATGTGGAAGGCCTTTGATGAGATGGAGAGGATGGGCTGGATCGGCCCAAAACGGCCGCGGATGTTCAGCGTTCAGGCCAGCGGCTGCCAGCCGATCGTCCGCGCCTTCCAAGCCGGCGAAAAATTCGCCGCCGAGCATCTCGGCGCCGCGACCAAGGCCTCGGGGCTGCGCGTGCCCAAGGCCATCGGCGACTTCATCATGCTCGACATCCTTCGCAAGTCCGGCGGTGGCGCGGTGGCCGTCACCGATGACGAGATGATCGCCGGCACGCGTGAAGTCGGCGCGGCCGAAGGTCTGTTTGTCGCCCCCGAGGGCGCCGCCACCTATGCCGCGCTCAAACACCTGCTCGCGGCCAAGACCATCCGCCCCGATGAGTCCGTCGTCCTCTTCAACACCGGCGCCGGCGTGAAATACCTGGAGTGCTTCGGCGGCTGACTTTAGCGCTGGCCGGGGCGCGGACCGGGTGATAATTCTCCAAGCATGGACGCCGCGACCCAGATCAAGCCCAAGCGCCGGGCGTGGAAATCGGGTTGCCTGAAGCTGTTTCTGGTTGGCTTGGTCCTGATGATCTGGGCGTTCTGGGAGATTGGCGAACCAGGCCGGCGCGCGCAGCAGGCGATCACGGCGATCCACCCGGGCATGAACGCCCTTGAGGTGGAGCCCCTGCTCATCGGCCGGCATTACTGCCTCTATCAGGTCCAGCGGGAGGATGGATGGGAAACCGTATCGCGGGAAAAATTCCAGCAGCTCATCGCGTCACCACCCGCCGGCGCGTCGGCGAAGCTCCGGCTGACCCTGACCTTCATGGGTATGGCCCCGGGACGCACCTCGTTTCATGTCGGAATCGGCTCCGACGGCCGGGTGGAGAGATTCGATCAGCCCCACAACTGGGACTGAGCACCGCGGACCGGGAGTGGTTTTTGCCACTGTTGGACCATGGACTGCCCGAACCGGCTTGGTTGGCGGACCTGCCCTGAGAGTCGCGGGACAGTCGCGAGCAAGCTCGCTCCCACATCAAGACAACCGATCCCAGCGCATCGCCCAGCTCTTGTGGGAGCGAGCTTGCTCGCGATTCATCCACCCCTGTGGGAGCGAGCTTGCTCGCGACATCTTTCCATTTCTTGTGGGAGCGAGCTTGCACGCAACGTGGCGCGCAAGCGCGCCACCTACACCATTCCTACCGCACCTGCAGCGTGTCGGCTTCGTAGGTGAGGTCGAGCGACGGGATGACGACCGCCTTGCGGCCGCCTTGCTTCTTCACCGTGCCGGCGACCCAGGCGTCGTGGCCCGCGGTCTGGGCGGCGGCGAGGGTCGCCTCGACGGCGGAAGGCGCCACATACGCCGCGAAACCGACGCCCATGTTGAACGTCGCGTAGGCCTCGCGCAGGTCGATCGGGCCGGCCTGCATCAAAAACTTGAACAGCGCGGGAATCTCGCGCGGCTCCGTGATCTCGTAGACGAAGGGGTCCTCGAGGCGCATGAGCTTGCGCCAGCCATGACCGGTCACGTGCGCCACGTAGTTGAGCTTCACGCCGGCCTGCTGGCATTTGACCACGAAATCCACGTAGATGGCCGAGGCCGCGAGCAGGGCCTCGCCGTAGTTGCGCGGATCGCCGTGGCCGATGGGCGTGGCGTAGCCTTGCGGCAACTTGTCGGCAATGAGCCGGCACAGGCTCAGGCCGTTGGTCTGCACCCCTGTCGAGGCGAGGAAGATGATGGCGTCGCCGTCCTTCACGTCGCCGGTGATGCGCCGGGACTTGGGCTCGATTTTGCCGAGGGCCGAGCCGGCGAGGACGATGGTCTCGGCATGGACGATGCCCTTGAGCGTGGGCGTCTCGCCACCGCCCCAGACGGCGCCGGCGCGGTGACAGCCCTCGGCCCAGCCGTCCACGAGTGCCTGCATCCGTGCCGCGTCGGAGAACCAGCCGGAATCGCCCACCGCCGCGTGCATCGCGACTGAGATTGGCCGCGCCCCGCAGGTGACGAGGTCGTTGACGATCGTCGCCACGGTATCGATGGCGATTTCGCGATAAAAGTTCTTCCCGGTGGCGGCGTAGACGGCGTCGGCCACGAGGTTCTTGGTGCCGAGGCCCTCCTCGACGTGGGCGAGGAAATGGTCGGCCGCCTCGATGAGGTAGGCGCTTTCACCGCGGGTCGTGGCCGGCTCGGCGTAGCCGTGGGCCTTCAGTTCGCCGACGGTGGCCTTCGCGGCGCGCTGGCAGGCCCGCTTGAACGCATCAAGCTGGTCGTAGCGGACGCCGGAATTTTCGTAGCTTAAAGACATGTTTTTTGCACAGGAGGAAACGGAGGTAATGGAGCAATTCAGTTCGATGTCTTTCTCTGTTCTCTCCGTTATCTCCTGTGAGGATTAATAACTTCTTCCCTCGTGTTTCTCGAAATAATTCACGTAGGCCTGGTTCACCACGCGATAACCGCCGGGCGTGGGATACTTGCCGGTGAAATACCAGTCGCCGGTGTGGTTCGGCAGCGCCTGATGCAGGTTTTCGATGGACTGAAAGATGATCTCGATCTCGCCCTTCCACCCGTTGGGCTTCGGCGACACCAGCTGGGTGATCTTGCGGGAAATCTCCTCGGCCGTGAACGGCTCGTAGATCTTGCGCACGTGGTTGACCGGCTCGGGGGCCGGCTGGGCCAGCTCCACGCGGCAAAGGTTGTAGACGTCGGCAATGAGGTTCGTCTGTCCGCGCTCCTTCAGCAGAGTGATGGCCGCCTCGAAGGCGATGAATTTGCCGATCTCCGACATGTCGATGCCGTAGCAATCCGGGTAGCGGATCTGCGGCGCGGTCGAGGCGATGATGATCTTCACCGGGTGCAGCCGCTTCAGGATGCGCAGGATGGACCGGCGCAGCGTGGTGCCGCGCACGATCGAGTCGTCCACGCAGACGAGGCTGTCACCGGGCTCGACGACGCCGTAAGTGACGTCGTAGACGTGCGAGGCGAGATTGTTGCGGGATTTCTCCTGGCTGATGAAGGTGCGGAGCTTCACGTCCTTGGTGACGATCTTCTCGCCGCGCGGCCAGTTGTTGAGGATCAGGTCGTCGACCAGCGCCTCGGTGACCCGGCCGGCCTTCGCGGCGTCGAGCAGGGTCTGCTTCACTTCGGCCCGGCGCCGGAAGCGCAACTCGCTCATCAGGCCGAAGAAGGCGACCTCGGCGGTGTTGGGGATGAAGCTGAAGACAGTTTTCGCCAGGTTGCCGTTGATGGACTTCCAGATCGGGTCGGCCAGGCCGGCGCCGAGCGCCTTGCGCTCGCGGTAGATGTCGGCGTCGTTACCGCGGGAAAAATAGATGCGCTCGAACGTGCACTGCGTCTTGGGCAAGGCGGGCTTGATGCGCTCCAGCGCCACGCGACCGGCCTTTTTCATGATCACGGCGCAGCCGGGCTCCACCTCGCGGACGTCGGCGGCCTCCAGGTCGAACACCGTGCAGAGCGGCGCGCGCTCCGAGGCGAAGGCCACGACCTCGTCGTTTTCGAACCAATGGCAGGGCCGGATGCCCGAGGGGTCGCGGGCGACGAAGGCGTCGCCGTTGCCGAGCACCCCGACGAGTGAGTAGCCACCGTCCCAATTGGCCGAGGCGGTGCGGAGCACGCGGGCGGGGTCGATCTCCTCATTGATCCGGCGGGAAATCTCGGTGCCGGGCTGGTTGGCGTCGCGCAGGGCGCGGTAGAGGCGCTCGTGCTCTTCATCGAGGCAGAAGCCGATGCGCTCGAGGATGGCCTGGGTGTCGGTGGCGAAGATGGGGTGCTGGCCGATCGCGATCAGGCTGTCGTTGAGCTCGGCGGTGTTGGTCAGGTTGAAATTGCCCGCGAGCATCAGGTTGCGGGTCGGCCACGAACTGCGGCGGAAAAACGGATGACAGGCGCTCAGGTTGTAGCCGCCCGAGGTGCCGTAGCGCAGGTGGCCGAGGTAGAGCTCACCGCAGAAATCGAATTTCTGCTTCGCCGTCCCGGGAAACTCGGGGTGAATCTCCCCCGCGCCGACCAGCCCGTTATAGCGCGCCAGCAGCGCCTGGAAGATGTTGTCCAGCGGGTTGGTCTCGACGTTGCGCTCGCGGAACATGTAGGGTTCGCCGGCCGGGACGTCGAATTTCACGCAGGCCACCCCCGCGCCGTCCTGGCCGCGGTTGTGCTGCTTCTCCATCAGCAGGAAAAGCTGCTGGAAGCCCCAGAGTGGCGTGCCGTATTTCTCCTGGTAGTAGGCCAGCGGCTTTTTCAGCCGGACCAGGGCGATGCCGCATTCGTGGGTGAGGAATTCGCTCATGGGATTGCCCGCCGACATCCCGGCACCGTTGCGGCCGGCTGGCCGCCCGGTGTGTGTCCGCGGTTCTCGCGGAGCGAAACCGAGGCAAATACACTCCACCCCACTGGTGAATGTTGGCGGAGCGATGGGCGGTTCGGGCTCGTCACGGCATTAAAGACGTTCATTCCGCCGAGCGCGGTGCTTTCGTCAACGGCTTTCTCCGCCGTATGCCGCAAAGCCGCGCGGCGCTCCCTTGACGACAGGGGATTGTTCGCGAGTATCCCGTTTTTCGCCCATGCTGATCCTCCGCGGCTCACCTGCTCTCTCCGCCTTCCGCCTCGCTCAACTCCGCGATGGGCTCAAATCTGCCGGCGTGCCGGTGGACGCCCTGATGGCCGAGTTTGTCCATGTGGTTGATCTGGCCCGGGAACTGACGGCCACCGAGCGCAGCCTGCTCAACCAGTTACTCACCTACGGGCCGAGCCGGGAGAGCACCCGGCTGAGCGGCCTCGTGCAGATCGTCGCCCCGCGCCCCGGCACCATCTCGCCGTGGTCGTCCAAGGCCACCGATATCGCCCACATATGCGGCCTGAACGCCATCCGACGCATCGAGCGCGTCACCGCTTACACGCTGGACACCGGGGAATCCGCGCCGCCCTTCCCCCTCACCTCGCTCGACGCCGGACATTTTCGCGCCCTCCAGGCCAATCTGCATGACCGGATGACGCAGGCCGTGTTCGGCGACCTCGAAACCTGCCACATCCTGTTTGAACACGAACCCGCGAGGCCGCTGGCGACCGTGCCGGTGCTCGCCGCCGGCCGCGCCGCCCTGGCCGTCGCCAACAGTGACCTCGGTCTCGCGCTCGCCGAGGATGAGATCGATTACCTCGCCGCCGCCTTCACCAAGCTCGACCGGGATCCGAGCGACGTCGAGCTGATGATGTTCGCGCAGGCCAACTCCGAGCACTGCCGCCACAAGATCTTCAACGCCACGTGGGAAATCGACGGTTCGGCCCGGGACCAGTCGCTGTTCCAGATGATCAAGCACACCCACGAGCTGCACCGCGACGGCATCCTCTCCGCCTACCGGGACAACGCCGCCGTCCTCACCGGCACCCGCGGCGGGCGCTTCTACTCCGACCCTCGCACCAACGAATACGCCGCGCATGACGAGGAGATCCACCTGCTCTGCAAGGTCGAAACGCACAACCACCCGACAGCCATCTCGCCGTTCCCCGGCGCCGCCACGGGCTCCGGCGGCGAAATCCGCGACGAGGGCGCCACCGGCCGCGGCGCCAAGCCCAAGGTCGGCCTCGTGGGCTTCACCGTCTCCAACCTCCGCCTGCCCGGCGCCATCCAACCGTGGGAGAAGGATCACGGCAAACCCGACCGGATTGTGTCGGGGCTCGACATCATGCTCGAAGGCCCGCTCGGCGGCGCCGCGTTCAACAACGAGTTTGGCCGCCCGGCGATCACTGGTTATTTCCGCACCTTCGAGGCCGAGGTCCCCTCGGCAGTTGAAAGATCCAAGTTGAAAGGGGAAAGCAAAGATGCCTCTGGTTCGGTCTCACAACCTTCAACTCTCAACTCTCAACTCCCCGCCACGGAGTGGCGGGGTTACCACAAGCCCATCATGCTCGCCGGCGGCCTCGGCAACATCAAGGCCGAGCATGTGCAAAAAGGTAAGATCAACCCCGGCGACCAGCTTATCGTGCTCGGCGGCCCGGCCATGCTCATCGGTCTCGGCGGCGGTGCCGCCAGCTCGCTCGCCAGCGGCGCGGGCAGCGCGGACCTCGATTTCGCCAGCGTCCAGCGCGACAACGCCGAGATGGAACGCCGCTGCCAGGAGGTCATTGACCGCTGCTGGGCCCACGGGGTGGACAACCCCATTTCCTTCATCCACGACGTCGGGGCCGGCGGCGTGGCCAACGCCCTGCCCGAATTGGTCAACGACGGCGGCGGCGGAAAATTCAATCTGCGCGCCCTCCCCAGCGCCGAGCCCAGCATGTCCCCGCTCGGGCTCTGGTGCAACGAAGCGCAGGAACGCTACGTGCTCGCGGTGCCGGCGGGGCGGCTGGATGATTTCCGGCAAATCTGCGAACGCGAACGCGCCCCCTTCGCCGTCGTGGGCGAGGCCACGGCCGAGAAAAAACTCGTGGTCGAGGATCCCCAGTTTGCCAACACGCCCATCGACCTGCCGCTTGAGGTTCTGTTCGGTAAACCACCGCGCATGCACCGCGCGGAAATCTCGTTGCAACGACCGCAATACCCGCTCGACCTGCGCGAACTGTCATTGCGAGAAGCCACAGGCGACGAAGCAATCCAGCTAGATGGATCGCCACGGCGCGCCGTTGGCGCGCCTCGCGATGACAAGGCAATGTTGAAGGAGGCCGCCAAGCGCGTCCTCTCCCACCCGACCGTCGCGGACAAGACTTTCCTCATCGCCATCGGCGACCGCTCGCTCGGCGGCCTGATCGCCCGCGACCAGATGGTCGGCCCCTGGCAAGTTCCGGTCGCCGACTGCGCCGTGACCGCCGCGAGCTATGATGTCTGCACCGGCGAGGCCATGGCGGTGGGAGAGCGCACCCCGGTCGCGGTCAACAATGCCCCCGCGTCGGCCCGGCTCGCGGTCGGCGAAGCCCTCACCAATCTCGCCGCCGCCCAGATCGGCGACCTCGGCAAGGTCAATCTCTCCGCCAACTGGATGGCCGCACCCGCCGTGCCGGGCGACGCCGCCGACCTCTATGCCGCGGTGCAGGCCGTGGGCCTGGAACTCTGTCCCGCCCTCGGGATCACGATCCCCGTCGGCAAGGACTCGATGAGCATGTCCACCGTCTGGCACGACGGTCCCAACGAGAAGCGCGTCACCGCTCCGGTTTCACTCATTGTCTCGGCCTTCGCGGCCGTCGCCGACATCCGGCTCTCGCTCACCCCGCAATTGCAATACGATCAGGTAGGGCGAGTCGTCCCTGACGAGCCGCAGCACACGACGGCTCATCCAGAGGATTCGCCCTACCTACAACCAATCGGCGATACGGTTCTCCTGTTGATCGATCTCGGCCGGGGGAAGAACCGTCTCGGCGGCTCGATCCTCGCGCAGACCGTTTCCCAGATGGGCGAGGCCACGCCGGATGTGGACAATCCCGCCGACCTCAAGAATTTCTGGAAGGTCATCCAGCAGCTCGGCCGAGACCGGAAAATCCTCGCCTATCACGACCGCTCCGACGGCGGCCTGCTGGCCACTGTGGCCGAGATGGCCTTTGCCGGCCACACCGGCGTGGATATCGAGATCCCCCACCGACACGACCCGTTTGCCGCCCTCTTCAACGAAGAGCTCGGCGCCGTGATCCAGGTTCGCGAATCGGACTTCGACGATGTCTACCTCGCCCTGCGCGAACATGGCCTCAAGACCTGCGTCTCACGCCTCGGCACGCTGAACCCCCACTATGCGCTCCGCGTGAGACAATCGGGCAAGGAACTGTTTAACGAGAGCTTGGTCACCCTGCGCGGTTGGTGGTCCGACGTCACCCACCGCATCGCGCGCATGCGCGACAACCCCGTCGCCGCAGACCAGGAGCACGCGCTGCGGCTGGATCGGGATGATCCAGGAATGACACCCCTGATCACGTTCGCCTACGGCAAGGATCAAGTGGCAAGTAACAAGTCCCAAGAGACGGATTCTCCTCTTGGCACTTCCCCCATATCACTTGGCACTTCGAAAAATCGCCCTTCGGTGGCGATTTTGAGGGAACAGGGCGTGAACGGCGAGGTCGAGATGGCCGCGGCGTTCACCCGCGCCGGATTCAAGGCCGTGGACGTCCACATGACCGACATCCTCAGCGGCCGCATCAGCCTGCAAGAATTCCGCGGCTTGGCTGCCTGTGGCGGGTTCAGCTACGGCGACGTGCTCGGCGCCGGCGAGGGCTGGGCGAAAAGCGCGCTCTTCAACGAGCGGGCCCGGAAGGAGTTCAAGGCCTTCTTCGCCCGCGAGGACACCTTTGGTCTCGGCGTGTGCAACGGCTGCCAGATGATGAGCAACCTGAAGTCCATCATCCCCGGCGCCGACCTCTGGCCGCGTTTCGTGCAGAACCAGTCCGAGCGCTACGAGGGACGCTCCGTTTGCGTAAGGCTGGAGAAAAGTCCCAGCCTGTTCTTCCGCGGCATGGAAGGCTCGGTCATCCCCATCGCCGTCGCCCATGGTGAAGGCTACGCCGAGTTTGCGAGCGCGGAGGATGCCAAGCGATTTAGCAAATCCGGTCTAGTGTGTGGCAGATTTGTCGACAACAAGCAGGCTCTCGCATCGCACCGTAGCCTTGGCGAAGGCGGACCCGTTGAGGAGCCAGTGTATACCGCGCACTATCCGCTCAATCCCAACGGTTCACCCTTCGGCATGACCGCGCTGACGACGACCACTGGTCGCGTCACCATCCTGATGCCCCACCCCGAGCGGGTTTTCCGCTCCGCCTGCATGAGCTGGTCACCGAAGGACTGGCCGGAAGATAGCCCTTGGATGCAAATGTTCTATAACGCGCGCTCCTGGGTCAGTTAAGATTCGCCGCTTGCCTCGCCGAAGCGTTGGTCGCCTCAGGCGCCGCCCCAGGCGGGTAAACCTGGGCGAAGGCGGGTGAATGAAACTCTTCTACAACGCCCGCGAGTGGGTCGGCTAGCGACCTGACAATTGCCTGACAAACGCCTGACGCGGGGGTGACAACCCCGGGCGGGATTCATGGTTAAATGGGAACGAAACCTCCTCCCTCCATGAAACTCACCTCCCTCCTCCTCGCTGCTCTGTTCACCGTGAGCCTGTCGAACGGCTTCACCGCATCGGCGTTCGCCGCCGAACTCACCCTCATCACCAATCCACTCGTCGATTTCGCCGGCCACAAGGACGCCGTGCTCGCCGTGGAAAAACTCCGCAGCACCCGGGTCGTCTCGGAAGCCGAATTCCTGCGGATGGCCCGCGAACCGGACACCGTCGTCCTCGACGCGCGGAGCAACCGCATGTTCCAGCGCCTGCACCTCAAGGGCGCGGTCAACCTGAGCTTCCCCGATTTCACCACCGTCACCCTGGTCCGGGTGATCCCGGCGAAAACGACCCGCGTGCTCATCTACTGCAACAACAACTTCACCGGCAGCCCGAGTGCATTTCCGATGAAGCTGGCGCCCATCGCCCTGAACCTCTCCACCTTCGTCGCCCTGCATGCCTACGGCTATGACAATGTCTACGAGCTCGGCCCGCTGCTCGACGTGAAGACGACCCGCCTGCCGTTGGAGGGTTTGGAAGTCCCCGCGTTCACGCCCTGATACATTTTGTGAACGGACCGGGGGAAATTTCCGCGGATTGATTTTATCCGGCCTTCATCCGCGTAATCCGCGGTAAAAGAAAGCTTGTCTGAATTAGTGACCAATTAGTGTCCATTAGTGGTTAAAAACGGGACCTAGACCGGCCGGGGGTGTCATTACTCCCGCATGAATGATCCGAAGTTCCAACCCCACGGCGGCGGTGCCCAAGGTTCCCAGCATCCCCCGCACGGCCCGCGCTGGAAGCGGATGCATCACAGCCCGTTCTTCTGGGTGGCGGCGTTCTTCATCCTGGCCGCCATGGTCACCTTTGTCATGACGAGCAACCTGTCCTTCTGGCCCGGCAAGGAACCGCAGAAGCCGGTGTCGGCGCTCACGCCCTGAGCCACGGGTTTAGGCGCCATCCGGACGCGCGAAGCAAACGATCTGGCTTTGCTCGCGGTGATTCGTCCAGAAATTCTTCCCGTCAAACGCCAGCGCCCGGGCGGGGAACGGGATGCGCGCCAGGTCTTCGATCCGCGGCGTGGCGGGCCGAGGGTCCACGCGGGTGAGCCAGTATTCCGTCGTCTCCTCCGCGTCGGTGGTGACGAGATAGAAGCAGCCCTCGACGAAAACCTGTCCGCAGATGCCATGCGGCACCTGGATCAGGCGCTCCACCTTTCCGTCGGAGCCGAGCGTAAGCAGTTTCTTCGGATACCACTGGCTCACCGTAAGACGCCGGCCATCCCAACCGAGTTGTGCGCCGCTGTCGTCGGGACACGGGAGGCGGAAATCGGGATCAAACCCCTGCCCCGGCACGCAGCGCCGGATGATGCGGTTGTCTTCGCTCGTCTCACCGCAGATGACGCGCAGTTCGGTTCCGACCCACGCCAGACCCCACGGCGTGCCGGGCGCGGCGGTTTCCCAGCTCACGGTCCAGGTCGCCGGGTTGATGGCATAGATCCGTTTGGTGTCGCGCGAACCCATCCAGAGTGTCGTGCCATCCCAGGCGAGTGATTGCGGCCGAGGTGCCGGCGAAGCCCGGCGTTGGAGTTCTTTAACATCTTTCATGACCGGCGAAGCTACACCAGCCCCCCACCTGATGAAAACAGCAAACGAAGGGCCGGCCCCCAATTCGCCGCTCGCCGCCCGACGAAATCCAGCCAATCTGCCAAGCATGCGGGTCCCAACCCTCCACGGTTTCACCGGCAAGGAGATCATTCTGATCCTCGTGTTCATCGCGGGTGTTCTTGCGGCACTCGCCTGGTCGGCCGCCCAGAAAGTCCGCGCGTCAAGTCAGGACAAGGCCGTGATGTGCCCCATCCGTCAGCTGTCGGCGGCCGCCGACCAGTATTACCTGGAAAACGGCGTCAGCCTCGCCCGGTATTCGGATCTCGTGGGCGCGACCAATTACGTCAAGGCCGTGAACACGGTGGCCGGCGAAGTCTACCCCGTCTATTACACGCAAGGGGTGACAATCACCGTGACCGGCGTGGCCGGGGTGCGCACCGTCACCTACGCCCCGTGAGGCCCACTCCCCCTTTGGCAGCAGCGCCTACGGCTTTTGCCGTAAATCGGAGCCCAGCCGCGGCGTTAGATTGCAAAGTAATCCCCGCAGGGGTTTCAAGTCAGAGCAGCTCCCTCCCATGCTTGAACCCCGGTTAACCGAAGAAATCGACGGCCTGCGCGCCACCGTGCGCGACCTGTGCACGGTGGAAGTCGCTCCGCGCGCCGCCGCCATCGACCACAAAAACGAGTTCCCCTCCGACCTGTGGAAGAAGTTCGGCGCGCTCGGCCTGCTCGGCGTCACCGTGCCCGAGGAGTTCGGTGGTTCCGGCATGGGCTACCTGGCGCATCTCGTGGCAATGGAGGAGATTTCCCGCGCCTCCGCCTCCGTCGGCCTTTCCTACGGCGCGCATTCCAACCTCTGCGCCAACAACCTTTATCTCAACGGCAACGACGAACAGCGGCGGCGTTTTCTGCCCAAGCTTTGCACGGGCAAATTCGTCGGCGCGCTCGCGATGTCCGAGGCCGGGGCCGGCTCCGATGTCGTGAACTCCATGGCCTGCTCAGCGGTGAAGAAGGGTGACCACTGGATCGCCAACGGCACGAAGATGTGGATCACCAACGGACCTGATGCCGACGTGCTCATCGTCTACATGCGCACCGCCGCCCGGGAGCACGGCTCGAAGGCCATGACGGCGTTTCTCGTCGAGAGCGGAATGAAGGGCTTCAAGACCGCCCAGAAACTCGACAAGCTCGGCATGCGCGGCTCCAACACCTGCGAACTGGTCTTTGAGGACTGCGTCATCCCCGACGAAAACGTGCTGGGCGAGGTCAACGGCGGTTCGCGCGTCCTGATGAAGGGTCTCGACACAGAGCGCTGTGTGCTCTCCGGCGGCCCGCTCGGCATCATGCAGGCCGCGATGGACATCGTGCTGCCCTACATTCACCAGCGGAAACAGTTCGGCGCGGCCATCGGCACCTTCGGCCTCATGCAGGGCAAGATTGCCGACATGTATGTGGCGCTCCAAAGCGCCCGCGCCTTCAGCTACCAGGTCGCCCGCGCGCTTGACTCCGGCCTGGGCCGCGCCGCCCGCAAGGACGCCGCCGCGTGCATCCTCTACGCCTCCGAGTGCGGAGTGAAAGTCGCCCTCGAGGCCATCCAGTGCCTCGGCGGCAACGGCTACATCAACGAATTCGCCACCGGCCGCCTGCTGCGCGATGCCAAACTCTATGACATCGGCGCCGGCACGAACGAGATCCGCCGCATCCTCATCGGCCGCGAACTTTACGGCGAAACCACCTGAGCGGGCGAGCGTGGATCGCCTCGGTCCCGCACCGGGACGTCGGCGCAGATGAATTGCGCACCCGGTTTTCGCTCGCCGCGGAAATGCCGTCCGCCTTAACTGGCCGCCGATGCTGAACTACCTCTGGCTCGGACTCGTCACGCTGGCCGTGCTCATCGGCGGGGTGACCGGCCGGCTGGCCGAGGTCACCAGCGGGGCGTTCCAGATGGCGGACACGGCGGTGATGAAGATCGCCCTGCCGCTCGCCGGCATCATGGCGCTCTGGCTCGGTGTCATGCGGCTGGCGGAGCGCAGCGGGCTGGTGCAGCAGCTCGCCCGCGCCCTGCGCACCCCGATGCGCTGGCTTTTCCCCGAGGTGCCCGCCGACCACCCGGCCATGGGCTCGATGCTGATGAACATGGCGGCCAACATGCTCGGCCTGGCCAACGCCGCCACCCCGCTCGGCCTGCGCGCCATGCGCGACCTTGAGACGTTGAACCGCACCCCCGGCACGGCGACGAACGCCATGTGCACCTTCCTCGCGATCAACACCAGCAGCATCCAGCTCCTGCCGACCACTGCCATCGCCATCCTCGCCACCCAGCACGCGAAGGATCCGACCGCCATCGTCGGCACCGCCCTGCTCGCGACCCTCTGCTCGACGGTGGCCGGCGTCACCGCGGTGAAATGGCTGCAACGCTGGCCGCTCTTCCGCATCCGGCCGGAGACGACCCCCGCCGCAGCAACACTGGCGGTCGCTCCGGCCGCCGACGCCGCGCCCGAGCTCGTGGCGGAACCCGCGCCACTGCCGGCCTGGGGCCGCGCGATTCTCGCGATCCTCATCGGGTTTATCGGCGCGCTCTTCGCCTGGCAGGTATTCGCACCTGCAAGCTACCACGCCGCCACCGCCGGGGTGCATGCCCGGATCTTCCCGGCCCAGGTGGCGCTGCCGGCCTGGGAAGACGTCTCCACGCAGCACATCGCGCTGCGCGCCATTGGCACACTTTCTCTGCTCGCGGTGCCCTGCCTGCTCGTGTTTTTCCCGCTCTACGCGGCCCTGCGCGGGGTGAAGGTCTACGAGGAATTCGTCGAAGGGGCGAAGGAAGGCTTCAGCGTCGCCCTGCGCGTCATCCCCTTTCTCGTGGCCATCCTGGTCGCCATCGGGATGTTTCGCGGGGCCGGTGGCATCGAAGCCCTCAAAAGCTTGCTGGCCCCGCTGCTGACTCCGTTGGGTTTCCCCCCTGATCTTCTGCCCATGGTGTTGGTGCGGCCGCTGAGCGGCAGTGCCACGACCGGGCTTTTCACCGAACTGGTGCAGCGGCTGGGACCCGATTCGCTGATCACCCGAATGGCCGGGACCATCTACGGCAGCACGGAGACGACCTTCTATGTCATCGCGGTATATTTCGGGTCAGTCGGCATTCGCCGGGCGCGGCATGCGGTGGCCGCAGGGTTGTTCGCCGACTTCATCGGCGTGGTCGCCTCGGTGGCGATCTGCCGGCTGATGTTCGGCTAGGATCAGCCTCGTGCCTCGTTCACTAGAACGGGCTGAGCTCATGGAGAATGTCAACTAATAGTTTACATTGGGGCTTGGGTTGTTCGCCAGAAATCAACCACTCCAGGCCAAACAGCCGTTAGCGACAGAGCCTGGAAGCCGCGTCGACAATCTGTTGCTCGGAAAGCAGCACGAGGTTGGCGGCGGCGGCGAGCGGAATGTAGGTGTCGAGGGCACGGACCGAGGCGAGCGGCCGGCCGTATCCGCCCTCGGCGAGCGCGGCGATGACGGCGTCGGCGATGCCCCCGCCGGTGGCGCGGCATTCGTCAGCCACGAGCACCCGTTGGCACTCCGCGGCCTGCCGGCGGATGGCGTCGATCGGCAGCGGGTTGAGCCAGCGCACGTCGAGCACCCGGGCGGCGACGCCCTGCTCCTGCAGCCGCCGGGCGGCGCGCAGGGAAAGCCGCACGCCGTTGCCGTAGGTGACGATAAGCACGTCCCGGGCTTTTTCGTGATAAACCCCCACATCGCCGGGCAGGAGCATCTGGTCCGGAGTCGGATAGTCGAAGAGCCAGGCATTGTCGCCGTCGGCGTGAAGGTCGCGTTCGTGGTAAAGGGCGATGGGCTCGAGAAACACCGCCACCCGGCCACAAGCCCGCGCCGTGGCGACCAGCCCTCGCAGCATCATCGCCGCATCGTCACCCCGCGAAGGCACGGCGAGCAACAGGCCCGGAATGTCGCGCAAAGCGCCGATCGCGTTGTCGTTGTGGAAGTGGCCGCCAAAGCCTTTCTGGTAGGCGAGGCCCTGCACGCGCACGACCATCGGGTTGGCGAATTGCCCGTTGGAAAAATACTGGAGCGAGCAGGCCTCGCCGCGCAGCTGGTCGAGCGCGTTGTGGAGGTAGGCGAGGTATTGGATCTCGGGGACGGGCAGCAGGCCGGCGAGCCCGGCGCCCTGGGCCAGGCCGAGGATGGTGGTCTCATCCAGCAAAGTATCGAAACAGCGGTGCGATCCGAATTTCTTCTGCAATCCCTGGGTGACACCGTAAACGCCGCCTTTGCGGCCGACGTCCTCGCCAAACAGGCTGATCTCGGGAAAACGCAGCATCTCGTCGGCCAGCGCAGAATTGAGGTGCATGCACATCGTGCGCTTGAGGGGAATGGTCACTTTTTCCGGCAGCACCGTGCCGAAGAGCTCCGCGCGGGCCGCCGGTGTCGCCTGCAACTTGCCCGTGGCGCGGATGGCGGCGGCATCGTAGGGGGCCAGCGGGCGGACAATCTCCGCGGCACTCGTCAGCTTTGGGGCGCGGGTGACTTCGACGCAGGCGGCGTCGATCCGCGACTGGACCGAGCGGATGAGAGCCAGCAGCGTGGCCGGGGTGGCGGCCCGAAGTTCGACCAGGCGACGGGCGTTGGCCAGCAATGGATCGCGCGCCTCGCCGGCCTCAACTTCCTCGAGAGAGCGGTAGGAGGTCTCCACATCGGTGCCGGCGTGGGCCCATAAGCGCGTCGTGTGCAGGTGGAGGAAAACCGGCTGGCGGGTGCGGCGGCAGTGGTCGAGGGCGGGGGCGGATCCATCCCAGATTTCGTCCAGGGTGCCACCCACTTCAAAGTAGGCGAGGTGCGGCTGGCGGCTGAAGTTGTCTCGAATCCAGTCCGCGGGCGTCTCCACCGAAATGCCGATGCCGTTGTCCTCACACAGGAAGACGATGGGCGCGTCACCCCCGCGGCGCACGGCGTAGCGCGCGGCGTTGATGCCGGTCAGCGCCGTGGCGTGGTTGGCCGAGGCGTCGCCAAAGGAGCAGAGCACAATGGAGTCGGCCTTGAGGCCGTTGCTGAGCCCGAGGCGGTGGGCCCGGCGCAAAGCATAGGCTAGGCCGTAGGCTTTGGGCAGGTGCGAGGCGATGGTGCTCGTCTGTGGCGGAATCCACAGCGGCTTGCTGCCCCAGACCTTGTGCCGGCCGCCGGAAATGGGGTCGTCGGCCGAGGCGCAAAACGAGCGGATCCCGTCCAGTATCCGGTCGCCCGCCGGAGCGAGGCGCGAACGCGCCATCACAAGTCCGCCGGAGCGGTAGTGCAGGAAGCAAGGATCGTCGATCCGCAGCAGGGCGCCGACGACGGCGTTCTGCTCGTGCCCGGCGCTGGAGATGGTGTAGAAGGACTGGTTGGTCTTGCGCAATTCCCGCGCGGCGACATCGAGCAGCCGGCTGGTGACCTGATCCTCGAAGATAGCCAAGGCCTGCCCAGCCGTCAGGGTCGTGCCGGCGGACAAGGGCACGGACGCGGGCAGCACGGCGGCGGGGGGCGGCGCGGACGCCAGCCAGCCGAGTAGATTTTCCTGGACGATTTCGACACGGGTTTTGGCCATGACAGTAGCGCAGTATCAATGAAGCCCGGCTCCGGGCGCAAGAATTACACAACAAGCCCTGACAATCGGACGGAAGTAAACATCCCCGGGGCATCTGCCAAAACCCGTCATGCCCAAACATCACCACCTCCTTGATCTCGAAAGTAGCCACGCGTGTGAGCGAGTGGACGAGACTCCACTCGCTCACGCTCGTGGCTACACCTCAACCAAGCCGGAGCCCGGGTGTGTTTGCAAAATATCAAAAATCCGGTGGTGGGAATGTCGGAGGGGCTTTACGCCCCGACTCTGCCAGGGATGCCACCCTGCAGTCGCGGCATAAAGCCGCTCCCACATCTATTGCAAACACACGCTAGCTCCAGCGCCGGACCCAGGGCAAAATCAGAGCACCTTGACCGCAGCCAACACGAGTTTTTCGAACGCACCGGCGCCCCGCGCCGCCATCGCGATGGTATGGGCGTGCGTGAGAATCTCGTCAGAGAGGCCCGCGCCCATGTTGGTGATGCAGGATATGCCCGCCACCTTCAGGCCGCAATGCCGCGCAATGAGGCAGTCGGGCACGCTGGACATGCCGACGGCATCGGCCCCCCAGCCTTGCGCCATGCGGATCTCGGCCGGCGTCTCGAACGACGGACCGCGAAAGGCGACATAA
>JANNDM010000148.1:0-2451 GCA_031387725.1 Verrucomicrobiota bacterium
GATCAACGCGCGCCCGCGTCCTTCTGCATCTGCGCGATCGCATCCTCACCCAGCGGCGCGCTGCTCTTGACCCGGAGGCTTTCGCCGAACTCCCGGGCAAAGTCGCGTTTGTAGTGCCAGGTGATCAGCGCGATGATGGTCATCGCCAGCAGTGCGCCGAGCGAGGCCAGCGCCATGTCCTTTTGCGAGTCCCAGATGTCGCCTTGGGAGCCGAGATAGTCGTTGCTGGCGGTGCTGCCGACCACGGCGGCGGTGGCCCATTCCAGCACCTCGTAGAACGCCGACGTGCTCATGGTGAAGTCGAGCGGCAGGAAATAGCCCCAGAAGCCGCGGACGCTGGCGACGCGCAGGAAAATTTCGCGGATGGGGTAGGCCATGAGGAAGCCGTAGGAAAAATGCACCAGCCGGTCGAAGTGGTTCCGGTCGAATTTGAAGTGTGAATTCAGGGTCACGCCGAACACGGACCGCCACCACTCGTCGTAGGGGACCTTGGCGTAAGTCCAGTGCGCACCGGTTTCATGCAGGCACAGAAAAAGCAGGATCAGGCTGTAACTCACCCGGGAGAACGGCATGACCCGGTAGGTCGCCCACAAGAACAGCAGGCCCAGCAGCACCGGGGAGTTCTCGAGCAACCAGGTGCTGGGTTTCAGCGCGCCGATGGCGGAGCGCAGGATGACCAGGCCCAGCAGGCCGGCCAGGATGGCGAGGTAGCGGCCGCGGGGGACGGAGCGCAGGGCTGTTACGAGGGCATTGACGCGCTGGCGGGCCTGTTTGAGGCGGGAGGAGGGTTTCACTCCCACATCAGACAGAGCCGGACCGGCGGGGTTACCGTTTTTGGCAGGAAAATCTCGCCGCGCCGGGCCGGTGGCCTTGTGCTGTCCGGCATGAACCGGACCGACCGACTGGTGGCGATGGTGCTGCACCTGCAGGGTCGGCGCGTCGTGCGCGCGTCCGATCTGGCGGCGCATTTTGGCATCACCGAGCGCACGGTCTACCGCGACATTGCCGCGCTCGGTGAGGCGGGGGTGCCGATCGCGGGTGAGGCCGGGGTCGGCTACAGCTTGCTCAAAGGCTACCAACTGCCGCCGGTGATGTTTTCGGCCGAAGAGGCGGTGTCGCTGTTCGTCGGCGGCGAACTGGTGAAGCAGTTCACCGATGCGTCCTTGCAGGCGCCGATGGCCTCGGCGCTCGACAAGCTGCGCGCCGTGCTGCCGCGCGACCGGCAGGATCATGTTGAGCGGCTGGTGGCGCGCACGGTGGTCTACGGCCAGACCTCGCGGCGGACCGCGCCGGAAGCGGCGGCCCAGCGCTGGCTCTTGCCCGTGCAACAGGGCGTGGTGCTGCGGCGGGTGCTGCGGATGACCTACCAGGGACGCGAGCGCACCGAGGAAACGCAACGCGACGTCGAGCCGCTCGGCGTGGTGTTCTATGGCGGCACATGGTATCTGGTCGCGTGGTGCCGGCTGCGCAAGGATCACCGGCATTTCCGCATCGACCGCATCCGCCGGTTGGAGCTGACCGCGGAGAAATTCGAAATGCGGGAGGGCTTTTCGTTCAAACAGCACATGGAGGAATCCTCCGCCCGGGAGAAAACCTTGCCGGTGCGCGTCTGGTTCCATCGCGTGGCGCAGGAACGGGCGCAGCGCGAGAGTTTCGCCACGCTGATCGAGGAGCAGGCCCGCGACGGCGGCGCGGAGTTTGCGCTCTACGCGTGGTCGCTGGATTGGATGGCGCGGTGGCTGCTGTCGTTCGGCGACCGGGCCGAGGCGCTGGCCCCGGCGAAACTGCGCGCCCTGGTGCGCACGGAGGCCGGGAAAGTCGCTGCATTGCACGCAAAATAAGGGGCACTCATCGCTCCTGACATAGGGTTGTCAGGAGCCGGTGCTAAGATGCGGGCATGATCAAAGTCACCGCTCTCGCGTTTGCCCTCTACCACGTCAGCGACGTGGCCCGCGCCCGGAAGTTCTATGAAGGAACCCTGGGCTTGATCGGGTGCATGGAAATGGAGTTCGCCCCGGGCAAGTGGTGGATCGAATACGACGCCGGCGGGCCGGCCGCGCTCGCGATCACCAACTTTGAATCTCCGGCCACCAATACCGGACCCAGTCCCGGCGTGGCGCTGGAGGTGTCCAACTACGACGAGACCCTGGCGGCCGTGCGCGCCGCCGGGATTGCGATCACCTGGGGGCCCAATGAATTTCCGCTCTGCCACTGCTTCGCAATCAAGGATCCCGACGGCAACGACCTCTACTTTCACCGCCGCAAACCGTCGGCGTGAGTTTTTCTTCAACCCTGAGACACCAGCCTTCGCCAAGGCTACGGCCGGCAGGCGATAATCCCCCCATGAACATCCATCCCCTCATCGTCACCGTCTCCGCCCCGCGCGACACGGTCTTTAATTTCCTGTCCGACATCGAGAACCTGCCCAAGTGGGCCGGCGCGTGGTGCGAG
>JANNDM010000149.1:0-7955 GCA_031387725.1 Verrucomicrobiota bacterium
GCACGTCTCGCACCTCGGCGTGCATGACCACGGCTTCAACAACCTCAGCACCTACGGCAACTGGCTGCGCCTCCAGCGCGAGGGCCGGCTCCCCGCCGACCAGGTCGAGTTCTGTGAACTCGCGCTCAAAGTTTCCGGCGCCGTCCAGGCGTCCCGCTGGTCGAAGATCCACGGCGGCGGCGGCTACATTTACTCCTTCAACGGTCCGCACTCCCTCTTCGTCGATACCATCCGTTCCGTCCGCATCCTGATGGTCGCCCACCGGCTCGGCCACCGCCTCATGGGCGAAAACGACGCCGCGCACTCCCTCCTGGAGCGCGGCCTGCAGCACATCGAGGCCACGGCCAAATATTCCATCTACTACGGCGAGGGCCGGGACAGCTACGATGGGCCCGCCGAGCGCGGCCGCACGACCCACGAGGCCATCTTCAATTGCAACGACGGCCGCTTCCGCTGCCCCAACTCGCAGCAGGGATATTCCGGCTTCACCACCTGGACGCGCGGCCTCGCCTGGGCCATGGCCGGTTTCGCCGAAGAACTGGAGTTTCTCCGCACCGTGCCGGACGCCGACCTCGCACCGCTGGGCGGCCGCGCCAAGTGGGAGGCCCTCCTCCGCAAGGGCGCACAAGCCACCTGCGACTGGTTCATCGCCAACACCGCCCTTGACGGCATCCCGTATTGGGACGGCGGTGCGCCCAACCTCCACCGGCTCGGAGACTGGCGCGCGCGCAACGCCGAGCCCTGCAATGATCACGAACCCGTGGACAGCTCCGCCGCCGCCATCGGCGCGCAAGGCCTGATTCGTCTCGGCCGCTACCTCGGCGAGACCACGCCCGAAGGCAAAAGATACTGGCAGGCCGGCCTCACCACCATGCGCACGCTCCTCAGTGACGCCTACCTTGGCATCGACCCGGCGCACCAGGGCCTGCTCCTCCACGCCGTTTATCATCGTCCGAACGGCTGGGACCATATCCCGCCCGGGCGCAAGGTCCCTTGCGGCGAGGCTTGCATGTGGGGCGACTACCACCTCCGCGAGGCTGCGCTTTACCTCCAGCGCATCATCCGCGGCGAGAAATACTACACCTTCTTCGGCTGCCTGAGCTGATTTTAACACAGAGGACACAGAGAGCACAGAGTCTGTAATCTTCCCTCCGAGTCCTCTGCGAACTCTGTGTTAAAGATTTTTGATACATGAATCCTCCTGCCCCGCTTCCCGATCTGAACCGTCTGTGCGTTCACACGATCACGACCAAGCCGTGGGCGATCGAGACTGCGGCCGCCCGGTTCGCCGCCGCGGGCGTGCAGGGCATCACGGTCTGGCGTGACACCCTCGCTGGTCGTGACATCGCCAGGACCGGCCGGATGATCCGCGACCACGGCTTGTCCATCGTCTCGCTTTGCCGCGGTGGATTCTTCCCGGCCAAAGCCGACTCCGAGCGTCGGGCCGCACTCGATGACAACCGCAAGGCCATCGCCGAGGCGCACGCGCTCGGCGCCCCGCTCATCGTCCTCGTCTGCGGCGCCGTCCCCGGCCAACCGTTGGGCGAATCGCGCCAACAGATCGTGGACGGCATCGCCGCCCTCCTCCCAGAGTGCCAGGCCGCCGGCGTGAAGCTCGCCATCGAGCCGCTCCACCCGATGTATGCCGACTCCCGCTCGGCCGTTAACACCCTCGGCCAAGCCAACGACATGGTCGAGCAACTCAAGTCACCCCACATCGGCGTCGCCGCTGACGTCTATCATCTCTGGTGGGATCCGGCGCTCGAGGCCGAGATTGCGCGCTGCGGCAAACTGAACGCCCTCTTCGCCTACCACGTCTGCGACTGGCGCACGCCGACCACGGACCTGCTCAACGACCGCGGCCTCATGGGCGAAGGCTGCATCCCGCTCCGCCAGATCCGCACCTGGATCGAGGCCACCGGCTTCAAGGGCTTCAACGAAGTCGAGGTCTTCTCCACCCGCCTCTGGGCCCTGGACCAGGACGAGTATCTCCAGAAGATCATCCAAGCCTATCGCGACCACGTTTGACTCAACCAAAACATTTTTAACGCGGAGCTCGCAGAGACCGCGGAGAGAACAACCTCATTCCTAGACTCCGCGCTCTTTGCGCCCTCCGCGTTTAAATCCAGTAACCTTCCTACCAAAACCACATGAAAGTTCACAAACTCGGCATCATCATGAACGGCGTTACCGGACGCATGGGCACCAACCAGCATCTCATCCGCTCCATCAAGGCCATCATCGACCAGGGCGGCGTGAAGCTCTCCGACGCCGAGGTCATCCTGCCCGACCCGGTGCTCGTCGGACGCAGCGAGGACAAGCTCAAGGCCCTCGCCGCCCGCACCGGCGTCGCGCGCGTCTCGACCAACCTCGACGCCGAGCTGGCGAATCCCGCCAACCACATCTACTTCGACTCCACCCTCACCGGCCAGCGCCCGATCGGTGTCCGCAAGGCCATCGCCGCCAAAAAACACATCTACTGCGAGAAGCCCACCGCCACCACTTCCGCCGAGGCCCTCGCCCTGGCGAACGAGGTCCAAGCCGCCGGCCTCAAGCACGGCGTCGTGCAGGACAAACTCTGGCTCCCCGGTCTCCTCAAGTTGAAATACCTCATCGCCACCGGCTTTTTTGGCAAAATCCTCTCCGTCCGCGGCGAGTTCGGCTACTGGGTCTTCACGGGCGAATTCGAGAAACTCCAGCGCCCCTCGTGGAATTACCGCAAGGAGGACGACGGCGGCATCATCGTGGACATGCTGTGCCACTGGCAGTATGTCATCCAGAATCTCTTCGGTGAGATCAAGAGCCTGACCTGCCTCGGCGCCACGCACATCCCGCAACGCTGGGATGAGGCCGGCAAGCCCTACAAGTGCACCGCCGACGACTCCGCCTACGCCACCTTCGAACTCGTGAACGGCGTCATCTGCCACTTCAACTCCTCGTGGGATGTCCGCGTGGACCGCGACGACCTCCTCACCCTGCAGGTGGACGGCACGCACGGTTCCGCCGTCGCCGGCCTGCGCGACTGCAAGGCCCAGGCCCTCGCCGCCACGCCCCGCTGCGTGTGGAATCCCGACATCGACAGCCCGGTCAAATACCAGGACGGCTGGACGCGCGTGCCCGATCAGGGCGCCTACGACAACGCCTTCAAGATCGAGTGGGAGCTCTTTCTCAAGCACGTTGTCACCGGCTCGCCCTTCCCGTGGTCACTCCACGAAGGCGCCAAGGGTGTGCAACTCGCGGAGCTGGGCCTGAAGTCCTGGGCGGAACGCAAGTGGGTCGACGTCCCCGTTTTGAAATAACCCAAACCATGAAACGCGGAGGGCACGGAGGACGCAAAGTTTAAAGCCCTGAATTTCCCTCCGCGATCTCTGCGCCCTCCGCTTTTAATTTTCTGTGTATTCCGAGTCTTCTGTGGTTAACCCCTCTTTCTCATGTCTAAAATAGCTCTCATCACCGGTGGATCACGCGGCATCGGCTTCGGCATTGCCGAAAAACTCGCCGCCGAAAAATGGGATCTCGTCATCAACGGCGTGCGCGAGGAATCCGCCGTCGCCGAGCCGCTCGCCCAGCTCCGCGCGCGGGGGGTCCGCGTCGGCTACGCTCGCGGCGACGTCGGGTCCCAGGAGGGCCGCGCTGCGATCCAAGCTGCCGTCAAGGCATTCACCAACGGCGCCTCGATCAACCTCCTCGTCAACAACGCCGGAGTCGCCCCGAAGGTCCGGGCGGACCTCCTTGAGACCACCGAGGAGAGTTACGACCGCGTCGTCGACACCAACCTGAAAGGCGTGTTCTTCCTGACCCAGGCCTTCGCCCGCGACATGGTCGCCGCCCGGAAGACCGACCCGGCGTTCGCCGCCGCCATCATCAACATCACCTCCGTCTCCGCCACGATGGTGAGCAGCAACCGCGGCGAATACTGCATCGCCAAGGCCGGCCTGAGCATGATGTCGCAACTCTTCGCCGCCCGACTCGGTGCCGACGGCATCCCCGTCTATGAAGTGCGCCCCGGCGTGATCAAGACCGACATGACCGCCGGTGTGACCGAGAAATACGACCGCCTCATCGCGGCGGGTCAATTTGTGCAGCCGCGCTGGGGCTATCCGGCGGATGTGGGCAAAGCGGTTGCCGCCCTGGCGCGCGGCGACTTCGGGTATTCGACCGGACAGGTCATACTGGTCGATGGCGGGCTCGCCATTCCGCGACTTTAGGAACGAGCCGACGGTATCACGCCGACATTTGCTTTGCGGTGAGCCGGGCTCTGCCGTTCAACGTGCCATCCGTGCCCACGCCAAATCCTCAGAATATCAGCGAAAGATTCCAACGGGCCTATGGCCACGCACCTGCGGTCATCGCGCGCGCGCCCGGCCGGGTGGAGTTCATCGGCAATCATACGGATTACAACGGCGGCGCGGTCCTCGGCGGCGCCATCGACCGCTCCGTGTGGGTCGCCGCCGCCGCCAACCCCTCCGGCCGGCTGCGCCTCGCCCGGGCCGGCTCGCCCACCGTGGTGGAATTATCGGGCGCGGCCGCGGCAAAGATCACCGGCCCCGACTCCTGGGCCAACTACCCGCTGGGAGTGTGGCGCAGCCTGAGTGATTTCCAGCAGCCGCGGCCGCCGGCCTTTGATCTGTGGGTCGATTCCGACCTGCCAGCCGGCGCGGGGCTCGGCAGCAGCGCGGCCTTGGAACTGGCGGTGGCACTGGCCCTGCGCGGCCTGGCCGGCGCCCCGCCCATCGCCCCGGCGTTGCTGGCGGCGATTGGCCGGCACGCCGAAAACAACTATGTCGGCGTGCCCTGTGGGATACTCGATCAGGGCACGAGCGCGTTCGGTCGCGCCGGGCACCTGGTCCACATCGACTGCCGGGGGCCGGCCTACACCTTGGTGCCCCTGCCCGAGTCCGCCCGATGCTGGGTCTTCAACACCCGCGAAAAGCACGCACTGATCGACGGGCTGTATGCGGCCCGTCAGCGGGAGTGCATGGAAGCGGCGGCGGCGCTCGGGGTCAGTTATCTGGCCGATCTCACGCCGGCCGGGTTGGAGCAGCGCAAATCCCGCCTTGCCCCCGTCTTAGAGCGCCGCGCCCGCCACGTCGTGCTGGAACAGGCCCGCGTGCAGGACACGGTCGCCGCGTTGCAGCGGGGCGACCTGGCGGCGATTGGACCGATGCTCACCGCCTCGCACCGTGGCTCGCAACACCTGTTTGAGAACAGCACGCCGGCTCTCGATCACCTGGTCGACCTGCTGACGGCGCACCGGGAAGTGCTGGGCGCCCGGTTGACCGGCGGAGGCTTCGGCGGGGCCGTGCTCGCCCTGACGGACGAAACTTTTTCGGAGCAGGCGGCGGCGGAGATCGGCCGGCGCTACGCGGGACTCGGGCACCCGGAGCCGGACGTGTTGCAGCTCCAGAGCGCCGACGGCGCGCAGATCATTCCGCCGGCTTGACAGCCGCCCCGGTAACACGCCGCAGTCCAGGCTGTCGCCGGGGATTGGGCGAACCGGACCACCGCCGGTTTGGAGGGATTGTAGATTTGTCGGATCCTCGATCCCGTTGACCTGGGGTCGGCTCTCACTCGTGACGGGCGGTCGCCGGACGCGGGCCGATCTTCGCAAACGGGATCCTAATGAACCGGGGCAGCTCCCGATAGACCACGGAATCAGCTCGCAACTGAAAGTTGAGGTGCTCCGCGTCGACGAAGCCGGGATCGTTCTGGGTCATGAAATTATCCCCGATTTCGGTCTGGGCATGTTTGCCGACCAAGCGCACGGTCTCTTCGTGCTTCACGAGGACGTTGCCGTCGAAAACATTCCGTAGCGGGCGCATGCCGACATAAGTTTTTCCGTCGGGCATCAGGTCGAGCCAGTTCTTGAGGCGTGGATAACGCTCGCTGTAGGGCGGCTGCCTGATGTCCACCGCCTGAGTGAGCCGCTTGGTGTAGATGCCTTTCGCGCCGAAATAATACGGGATGCTGTCCTGACCGAAGTCATACCACATCGACTTGAGCTGATAGGCCGGGCCGTAACCCTCGATGAAGATGTTGTTCCGCACCACAATGTCATGGCCGCCGTTGCTGTAGACCGTGCCGAACGAGGCCACGCGATAAAACACATTGCCCTCGATGAGGACGCCGGCGGTGGCGTCATCACAGTAAACCCCCATCATCCATTTCCGGTCGGGCCGGCCCACGTCGTGGAAAAAATTCCACCGCACGACATTTCCCTGGTCACTCGGGTCGCGCCCGAGATACCACGCCGAGGCGTCGTTGGAATTCAACGCGACATGATGGACATGGTTGAACTCGAACACATGGTCGTTGCCGTGGACAAAGATGCCCTGCAGGTCCGCGTTGAAGATCTCATTGTGGACGACGCGATTGCCGCAGCCATCGACGATCACTCCCGCCGCGCCGGCCTTGTTGCGGCGGTTGAAGTCATGGATCCGACAATCGGTCACGACATTGCGGCCCGGCTCCAGGCGTTTTTTGCTCCCGCCCCCGAGAAAGATTCCGCCGGACCCGGTGTTGTAGACCTCACAGCCCTCGATGACGTGCCGCTCGCCGGCGTCGCGCTCCCACACGGTGTCCAGGTAGAGATGGGAATGGAAACTGCCGACCTCCCGTGAGACGGGCACGCCGGTGTAATCGTCCGCCGTGACGTGAGGGAAAGTCTGCCGCGCCCCCTGCCCCAGCATGATGCCCGCCGTGCCGACGTTGCGCACCGTGCAGTCCACGATGCGGTTGTCCGAACCGCCCTCGATGGACAGACCGAGCGCGCGGCCGTTCTCGATGATCAGTCCGCGCAGGGTGCAGAAGGAAGCGTGATCGAGCGCCACGAGGGCCTGCTCCAGCACGGAGACTGTCACGCGCGCCTTTGCCACGTCCCCCGGCGGCCACAGATAAAGCCGGCCGGCCGCCGCATCCACATACCATTCGCCCGGCTCGTCGAGTTCCTCGAGGAGGTTGAGCGCGACATACAGGTTGAAGTTCTGCCCGCTCCCGAGCGCATAGAGGTGGGGTGCCGCCAGCGTCACTTCCTGTTTCGCCGGATCGATCGCCGCGATACGGATCTTGTCGTCCGCGAACCCGTGGTTGAAATAACCCTGCAACCAGACGTCGGGCACGCCGGCCCACCGGGCATGGCGCGGGTCCGTATAGTGGAAGCGACCGCCCCGAGTGCTGTAATCGCCGGTGCGTGGCATCGAACCCGGTTCGATGATTTTGCCCAGCGCGATGGCGCCGGTGTTGGGATAGCGCGCCAGCGGCAACGCCGTGTCATTCCAGAAAAGTTCCAGCGGCGCCGGCACCACGGGCAGGCCGTGGCCGAACTGCCGGTGCGTTCCGAAATCCGTGAGCCCGTGCGCCCGCAAATCGACTTCCCGCACGTGCGGACGCGATTCCGGCAGCAGGCGCCTCAATGCCCCGCCGGCACTCACCGGACCGAAGCGGGCCGCCGGCACCTCGCGCCCGCCCGAGAGCCGGACCATTTCGTTTGGGTAAGCCGCGAAGATCACCGGCGCAGCGGCCGTGCCGCTGTCGGCTTTGGTCAGCTCAAAGGTGCGGACCAGCGGATAGGTGCCACTGCGCAACCATACCGTCACCGCTTCGCTCGCTCCCGCCGGTTGCGTCTGGCGCCAAATCCGCACCGCATCGCGGGCTCCCTCCAGGGTCTGCCAAGGCGCGGCGAGGGTGCCGGGATTACGGTCGTCGCCCTGGGGCGAGACGTAGCGTTCGAGCGCATGTGCCGATGACAGGAGAAACAGCGAGACGGGCAACCAGCGGGATATTTTCATGGGCGGAGTATGATAGTCGGAGGCAAAACCGGATTGTCATCCTGAGCGAAGTGAAGGATCCACGGCAACGGGCGCAATAGCACTGACGATCGCGTGGATGTCAGACCAGCCTGCGGGCTAGACTTCACGGCGTTAAGAATGACGGCAACTGATTGTTTAAGCAGTGAT
>JANNDM010000163.1:0-8410 GCA_031387725.1 Verrucomicrobiota bacterium
AAAATGAAATCCAGCACCCAGGACAAAGCAGAAGGCACCGCCAAGAAAATCGCCGGCAGCATCAAGGAGGCGGTCGGCAAGGCGGTCGGCAATCCTCGCTTGGAGACCGACGGCAAGGCCAAGAAGATCGAGGGCCAGGTCCAGAAGAAGATCGGCGAAATCAAGCAGGTGCTCGGGAGCTGAGCGGCTCCGGCTCGGGCGGGGACCACGCCCGCTTCCGGCGGGCAACGCGCCTTTATGCCCGCAGGATGAAACCAATCGATCTCCTTTCCCTCGGCGTGCTCGCGGCGGCCCTTGGCCTGGCTGGCTGCCGCTCCTTGACGGAGCAGTCGGCCGCCATCCAGATCGGGGACACACCCGACAAGGTCTTGGGCGCGATGGGTGACCCGGACGAGAGGCGGGAAGTGGCGGGCGTCCCGGGGCACCGGTCGGTCTGGGTCTACGCCACCCACGACCCGGCGCGGCTGCAGAAGACGGGTTGGAGCGAGGTCGTCATGCCCAGAGTCGAGGATCAGCATGGCAAGGTTGTCCAGCAACCGATCACCCGGGACATCTACCGCACGCAGGCGACCGAGGAGGTCCACGTGAACTTCACCGACGGCCTGGTCAGTTCCCTTGAACGCCGGAAGCGATAGGCGGGGCGCCTAATCGATTGCCGCGTCCGCCGACAGGTGACGGGTAAACTCAGAGGTTAACCTGATTTGACGGACTGCGGACGGAATCGCCACCAGATCAACCGAGAGTCAAGCCATGACGTGTTGGCTTGGCCCACGCTGACGTGCTCAAGGACTGGCTGATGATTGTTGCCGCTGCACTTCCTTGCGCTTCATCGCGAGGTAGTCGCTTTCGTCGACCTCATGCAGTTGCCGGGCGAATATTTCGGTCGCGGCAAACCAGTCGTGCAGCCGCTTCTCCAGCCGGTCCGCCGGCGGGGCGGCGAGCGACCCGAGATAGGCTTCAATGGCGAGGTAGTAGCGCATGGTGTTGCGCTCCACGACCCCGCGCACCCCGTCGATCAGCACCGCTTCGCTGCCGGGCTTCCCTCCGGTGACGCTGAACCCCACCTTGTCACTGCCCAGGGTGGCCAGATAGCTTTTCATCGCGAGCCGGACGGATAGGCCATAGGAATAGGAATAGGAAAGATGGATAAACGTCTGCCCGGCTTTCAGCGGCACGGCCTCCAGCGCGATCTGATAGTCCTTGCTGCCCAGTGGTCCGGTGTCGGCATGCAGCTGGATCCGCAGGTAGCTGTCGTCGGCCGCGGCCACTTCGAAGTTGAAATTGACCGGATAAGCCTGATCGAGGGGTTCCTCATTTTTTCTCCCGATGCTCACCGTCAGGGTTCGGCCCGCCGGGCCGGTCACGGCGGTGACGCCCTTCACGTTAAGGTGCAGAATCAGGATGTCGGCCCAATGATCCATCTGCTGCAGGGCCTGGCTGACCGAGGCATAGGGATGGTCGATCACCGCGTAGATGTCGCCCTGCAGTGATTTCGCCGTCTCGGTGGAATCAAGAAACAGGGGGCGCTTGAAGGCATTTTGGGCGAGCTGGTCCTGCAGGGAGACATGGCGGGCCTGCAGGACGGCCGCCGGTGGCTCCGCCCGGGCAAAGGGAACGCCCGGGCCGGCCAGCAACAATCCCGGCAACAGGATGCGAAACAGTCGGCCCAGCGAGGCCGTTGCGGTGGGGGTGATCATGCAGATCATTGGACAGGTTCTTCCGGCCGTGGTTACGCAAAAGCGGCGGAGATGGCAGTCGACCCGGAGAAAAGGGACGACAGGGGAGCCGTCTAGGCGATGGGCTACGTGCGGGAAAGCGGCCGCAGCACCGGCCTCCACCGCGGCAAGGCGCCTGAGCCCGCGAAATAAAGGGGCTGCTTACGGGGGCAGGCTGAGGTTGCCAGACTATCCAATCAGGCCGTCATGAGCTCGCGGGCGGAGGTGACCTTGGCGGTGAACCTGCGGCTTTGCTTGGCGAGGGCGCGGAAATCACAATCGACTTGCAGGCCGTGCCAGAACTCCGGCGTCTGGGCGAAGAACGCGCCAAACCGGCGGTTCTTCTCCTCCCGGAACAGCTGCGCGGTGTCCCGATCGGTGAAGGACTGGATCATCGGAAAGCAAGCGGGCTGCGGTGGCGACACAGCCTGGATTGGGGCCGGACATGACACCGCCCGCGAGGGCGCTCGCGGGCGGTGAATTTTTCGGAGGCGTGAGTGATCACGCCCCGGGTCGGGCAATCCTGCGGTTAATGCAGCTGAATGTTGCCCTTTCTGATAATGCGCTGCGACTGGACCTCGGTGAGCGCACCCGTCACCGTGATGCCGAACTGATCGGTCCGACCCGGCTCGCCGTTGTCCTGCACGGTCACCGTGAAGAAGGAGTTGCCGCCGCTGGTGCCGGAGAACCGGACGGTGTCGGGCGAGCCATCTTCGTTGATCACTGTGACCACCATGCTTTGGACCGGGCCGTTGATTTGCAGGCCGGTGGCGTGGTTGACGTAGTTGAAATGACCTGAGGCGCTGCCATCGAGGTTACCCTTGGCGTTGAAACCGAAGGTGGCCTGGCTGCGGGAGTCGGCATTCGGAACGCCAATCTGGCCGCCACCCGTCACTTTGCCCACGAAGGAGGCCAGCGGCCGGGCCGTGGGGCCGCAGACGGTGGTGCCCGTCAGCGTCACGGCGGATTTCGCCAGGGCGGATCCGTCGAGGCTGCCGCGCGTGACAGTGATGGACGTGCCCGCGTAGAGGCTGCCGATGAAAACGGAATCCGTCAGGGTCGCGGCTTCCGCGGTCCACCAGATCACGTTGTTGTTGCACTCTTCGCCATTGGTCATGACCACGGTGAAGTTGGTGCCGGTGAGGGCGCCGGTGCCGCCGGTGCCGATCTTGAAGATCCAGGTGTCGTCGGAGTTGCCGACGAGGGTGAGCAGGCCGCCGGTCTCGGTCACGGCCGCGTCAAAAGTATAGACGCCAGGCGTGAGAAACATGCCGGAGAGGGACTGGCCCGTCAGGTCGGTGCCGGGCATCGCGGCAATGGCATCGTAATCGAGGAGGAACTGATCGTAGCCCTGCTGGGCAACGGTGTCGCCCACATGGACGGTGCCGGTGACCGTGGAGCTGGTCGAGGTGAACGCGCCGCCGAGATCGACGCCGACGTCGCCCTTGACGGCCGAATTGGTGAGCGTCACGGCCGAGCCGCCGAGGACGGCGAACTCAATGCTGGACGAGGGAGGCGGGGGCGGAATGGCGGCGGCGGTGCCGATGAAGACGAAGAATCCTGCGCAGGTCAGGAGTTTGATGTATTTGTAATTCATGTTGATTTTGCGTTTTCAGGCGCTTGTTTTTTGGTTGTGATGACGGACAAAATGGAGGGCGAAGGGATGCCTGCGTGGCCGGGGCGGGCCACCGGATTTACGGGGCTTGCGGCCGGAAACGAACCGGGCTGGGAAAGAAAAAGCCGGAAGCGGTCACGCCACACGCGGGCGAGCGCCAGGCCGGATGCGTTTCAGGCCCGTTCCGGGTGAAATGCGCCGTGAGGCGGTTAAGGACAGACGATGAGTCGAACAAGTAGCGTGATTTATCCATCGACCGCAGGCTACACGGTCTTCCGCGGGCCCACTATGGGGTGTAGTGCTACAAAACAGGTCCGGCCTCTTGGTCGGCCGGGCGGATCGCGTCAGGATGACGACAATTTCTCACTGTATCTATTTTAGAAGCCACCCAAGCTGAGAGGCTGTGGAGGTCAGCCCTGGCTGCTCGGTGCGGTCCGGGACCTCAGGATTTTAGACCTGATTTCCTATGATCGCCGCCTAGGGTTCACCTGATTTGACGGACAGCGACCACCGACCACCCGCACCGGCCCTTGGCCGCTAGGTCCGGGGCGGGCTGGGCGTGTTGCGGTAGCGGAGGGGGAACACGACTCGGAAGGTCGTGCCGGTTTCCGCCGAGCTGGCGATCTCGATGCTGGCATCGAGCAGTTCGCACAGGCGTTTCACTATTGAGAGGCCGATTCCTTCGCCGGGTTGATGGCGGGAAGGGGTCGCGGCGGAGTCGGCATCCCACGGTGCGGGCAGCACGTGCGACTCTTCGCCATGGCGGGCGGCGGTTTTGTCGTCCGACTCCTTGGCGCTGGCCGTGGCTTCCTGCAGGCCGGTCACGAGCGGGGTGCCGGGGCCGGATAACAGGCCGGGACCGGTATCCTTGACCATCAGCCACCAGGTTTCCTTTTCCTCGCCCCACGTCACGGCGACGCCGCCCGACGGGGTGTATTTGAGGGCATTGCCCAGGAGGTTTTTCGCGAGGCGCCGGGTTTTTTCGATGTCGCCCTCGACCGGCAGCCGGACCGGACCCTGCACGCCGAGGAACAAATGGCGTTCGATGGCCAGCGGTTGGTGGGCCGCGCCGAGCTCGGTGAGCAGGACGGCGGCGTCAAAGGGGGCGGTCTTCCGGGTTTCCTGGCCGGCCTGCAATCGGGCCAGTTGCATCAGTTCCTCCAGCATTGTGTTCAGGCCCGACACGGCCTGCTTCAGGTAGATCGTGGATTCCGCGCGGGCGGTCTCCGCCATGGCGGGCTGGTCGAGCAGGGTGGCGGCGAGGTTGACGCCGAGGACATCGCTCTTGAGATCGTGGACGACCTGGTGGAGCAGGGTGGTGCGGTGCCGCTCGATCGCACTGACGCTGGCGAGCGCGCCGCGGAGGTCGCCGACGTGGCCGGCGGCTTCTGCCTGCTGCATGCGCTCGTATTGGCCGGCGCTCTCGCTGATGGTGTCGTTGACGAGGGCCATGACCTGGCGCTGCGCCTCGGCCACGGTGGCGGGCTCGATCCCGGGATTCTGCTCCGCGATCCGACCGAGCTCATGATAGAGGCAAAGCTGGAGATGGCCGCACTCGTTGATGAGCTCCTGCAGCCGGTAGCCTTGCTGCCAGCGATGGAGACCGTGCTTCACGCCCTCGTCCTTTTTTTCGCTGTCGGCGGCCTTGGCGTCCGCCCCGCCCGGCCGTGAGCGCAGGCGGTATTCGAAAGCGTCGAGCATCTCTGGGATGTGGTCGAGGAACTGCCCGAGGGTGAGCGAGCGGCCGGTGGTCTGGTCGGGATCGGCCCGGTCGGCCTTGCGCCAGGCCTGCAGGATGCTCTCCCGCCGGGCGGCAAAGTGATCACTCAGGGCGGCGAACTGCTGGCTGGTAGACAGGGACATCGTCCGACGATATTCGCGCGGAAGGACAATAGCGACGCCTATAAAGATCCGGCGGATGGGGCGAGATGAACGTATGCTGTCGCTGTCGAGCTCGGTGCATGGTGAATCCCAGCCTTGGCGGATTCGGTCCGGGAATCGCGCGTTGACGGCGGGAGCGTCATCTTGCTCGTTGAGAGCGGTCCTTCGATCCATGGCACCTCCGCGTCGCAAGCACATCTTCCGTATTCCCGCTCCGGCACCGGCCACGATCTACGTCCGCGCGGGTTTCAACCGGGTGCTGGCCGAGGAGTTTGCGGCCTTGAAGGTGAAGCGGGCGGAGCTGGTGGTGGACAAGGTCGAGGCGCACAGCCAGGGCGACCTCCGCGAGAATTTCGGGTTCAAGGCCGCCAAGGACGCGATCCGGGCGGTCGACCGCAAGATGGACGAGCTCGACCGATTCTACCGCCGCAACACGTTCGTCGAGGTCGACCCGGTGGCGTGGCTCACCAAGCCGACGGACACGTTGCTGCTGGGCCACGTGGTCGAGATCGAGAAGGAGGATGTGGGGACGAACCGGAAGCACCGCTTCACGTTCCTGGTGGCGACGTATGGCGAGACCGGCAGTGATCCGGCCACGGGCATCGAATGCCTGCCACACAATTCGCCGCTCGCGGCCGCCCTGCTCGGGCTGACGGTGGACAAGCCGACCCGGGTGACGCTGCCCGCGGGCGCGGCGGTCCTCACCGTGCGCTCCATCCGCAACCCGACGCAGCCGGAACTCGATCGACTGCTCGTGCCCATCAAGCCCCCGGAGTTCGCGGAAGAGTAGGGCGGCGGTCGTGGCCCCTTTTTGCCGGCTACTCTACGCTCGCCAACGTTTGCCGGTGTGGATGAGATCCGAAGCCATACAGGCTCTGAATGAAGTTATACGTTGGCATTACGGACGATCGTTGGTTTGAATACCTGTCGTCGCGCTTGCCAGTCCCAGAGGAAGTGAATTTTTGGAGGCCAAAGAGTCAAAATCAGTTTGGGGCACTGCAGCAAGGCGAGCTGTTTTTGTTCAAGCTGCATGCGCCGCAGAACTACATTGTCGGTGGGGCCGTTTTTCTGCGTCATCAGATGCTGCCCATTCGAATCGCTTGGGACACGTTTCAGCAAGACAATGGCGTCGACGATTTCCGCACATTTAAGGAGCGGATTATTGAATATCGCGGGCAACATCGGGTGCATGAGCCGCTAGGTTGCACGGTGCTTACCCAGCCGTTCTTCTTCGCGCGGGACCAATGGATTCCGATGCCCGCCGACTGGCCGACGTCTGGAGTGATGCAGGGCAAGGGTTACCTTACTTCGGAGCCGATTGGTTTTAAACTATGGCACGATGTGCAAGCGCGACTTCAGCAGGGCGCTTCCTCATTTGGCGCATCGATGGAGATGACTCAGGAGCGCTATGGTGCACCGCAGTTGATCCGCCCGAGACTGGGACAAGGGGCATTCCGTATCGAAGTCACCGCCGCTTATACGGCCCGTTGCGCGATCACTGGCGAGCGGACGCTACCTGCGCTCGCCGCCTGCCACATCAAACCTTACGCCGAACTCGGACCGCACCGTGTCGACAACGGCATCCTCCTCCGCTCGGACCTGCACAATCTCTTTGACCAGGGCTATCTGACCGTGACTTTTGACCACAAAGTCGAGGTGAGTCGTCGGATCAAAGATGAATTCGAGAACGGTCGCCACTACTACGCGCTCCACGGCCAACCACTCGCCGTGCTGCCCAAGGACTCAGCCGCGCACCCAGCTCGCGAGTTCCTCGAATGGCACCAAGGATTCTTTAAAAGCTAAACAACCCCAAAAGGGTAACAGCAAAGGGTTAGGTCGGGTATATCGCAGCTATGCGGAAGCATACCGTAATTTTTGCTAGAGCAAGATACTCGACCTGACCCGTTTCGGCCCCCTCGACTTGAGGTTGCCAGACTGCCAATCAGGCCGTCATGAGCTCGCGGGCGGAGGTGACCTTGGCGGTCAGCTTGCGGGTGTCTTTGGCGAGGGCGCGGAAATCACAATCGACTTGCAGGCCATGCCAGAACTCCGGCGTCTGCGCGAAGAATGCGCCAAACCGAATCGACATCGACGGGGAGATGGCGCGCTTGCCCAGCACGATCTCATTGATCGCCCGGGGTGGCACGCCGATGGCCCGGGCCATGGCGTTCTGGGAGATGCCCATGGGAGTCAGATACTCCTCCAGCAAGATTTCTCCGGGTGTGATCGGGGGATTCATTGGCAGAGCGTTCGGCTCAGCCCAAACCAAGGCAAGCGCGCAGGGTTGAGGCAATCTTTCGCTGGCGCACCAAGGCGACCGGCCCACGGCGCTCCACGGCACGGTTCTTGGGCAGTTCATGCACATGGGAGCATTTCACGACGGTATCCCAGTCCAGGTCATCGGCGACATCGAGGCGGACTTCATGGATTTTCAACGCCCGGCCGGGTGGGCGAAGGGTCGTGCAAAGCAGGCCGTTCACCACGGGACTGTTTTCGTTTTCACACCACGCCGGTGTTGAAATGATGACAAACCAGTGGGACCGATCAGCCGTCGGATAGGGAAACTTCCAGATTTCCCACTGGGTCATCGGCCAAGGTCACGCGCCACGGCCGCGGAAACAGCGGCGTGCAGGGCGAGTTCCTCCGCATCCAGATTAAGCTTCACGGCCCGGGTCGCGGTGTTCCGGGTCTTGGCGGAACGCGCGCGCGGCTGGCGTGAGGCTTTCTTTTGGCGGAGGGTAACGAGGCCCGTTGACATGCGGGCACTGAAGGCCAGGGCGGCCAGTTTGGCAAGGGCGTCTTTTCCCAAGCTATACCTGGCAGGCTCGGCGCGGTCCGGGGCCACAGGATATTAGGCCTGACTCCTCTGGTAGTCCCGGGCGGCTGAGGATGTCGCGTGCGGCCCGTGGAAGGAGGAGAGCCGAAATCCGGAAGCGCGGCAAGCCGGCGGTGCGTGCGGGCATCAACGACACACTACAAAGCCTGGGCTTCACCCGATTCCTCGGACAGTGGGCGGAATCAACCCCAAGCCCCAAGGCCTGACCCTGTCCGGTTCCCCCTCCGCCTCGAGTTCCTCCAGGCTGCGCGCTCCGCGCGCCGCCTGTCCTCCTTGGGTCTGCCGGGCATCGGTCGACCACTTATAGAGCAGCGATGGCCGGATCCCCAGCTCCGCCGCCACCTTGTTCGCGCTGCGGCCGCT
>JANNDM010000216.1:0-28305 GCA_031387725.1 Verrucomicrobiota bacterium
AGCTCGGTGGGCAGCGAGTCGATCTCGGTGCGGATCATGGCGCAGGCCTCGTCCACGAGGTCAATGGCCTTGTCGGGCAGGAAGCGGTCGGAAATGTAACGATGCGAAAGCACGGCGGCCGACACGAGCGCGTTGTCCTGGATGCGCACGCCGTGATGGAGTTCGTAGCGTTCACGCAGGCCGCGCAAAATGGAAATGGCGTCCTCGACGCTCGGCTCCTCCACGACCACCGGCTGGAAGCGGCGCTCGAGGGCCGGGTCCTTCTCGATGTATTTGCGGTATTCGTCGAGGGTGGTGGCGCCGATGCAATGCAGCTCGCCGCGCGCGAGCATGGGCTTGAGCAGATTGCCCGCGTCCATCGCCCCCTCGGTCTTGCCGGCGCCGACGATGTTGTGGAGCTCGTCGATAAAGAGGATGATGCGGCCCTCGGCCGCCTTGACCTCGTTGAGGACGGACTTGAGGCGTTCCTCGAACTCGCCGCGGTATTTCGCGCCGGCGACGAGCGCGCCCATGTCGAGGGAGAACACGGTTTTGTCTTTCAGGCCCTCCGGCACGTCGCCGCGCAGGATGCGCTGGGCCAGGCCCTCGACGATGGCGGTCTTGCCCACGCCCGGTTCGCCGATGAGCACGGGGTTGTTCTTGGTCTTGCGGGAAAGGATGCGGATGGCGCGGCGGATCTCGGCGTCGCGCCCGATGACGGGGTCCATCTTGCCCTTGCGCGCCTGCGCCACGAGATCGACGCCGTATTTCTCGAGCGCGTTGTAGGTGGTCTCGGGGTTGTCCGTGGTCACGCGCTGGCTGCCGCGCATGGCCTGCAGTTCCTTAAACACCCGGGCGCGGTCCAGGTTGAAGCTGGCGAGATATTTTTTCAACCCCACCGGCTTGCCGATCGCGATCAAGGCGAGAAACAGGTGCTCCACACTCATGAACTCGTCCTTGAGCGCTTCCGCCTCGGCTTCGGCCTTGGTCAGCACCTCATTGAGCGCCTGCGTGACGTAGATTTTCGACACATCCACTGCGCCGGTGACCTTGGGCAGGCGCTCAAGCTCGCGGTTGGCGGCGAGTTGCAGCGCACTGACGGTGAGGCCGAGCTTTTCGACGAGCGACGGCACGATGCCACCCTCCTGCGCGAGGAGCGCGACGAGCAGGTGCCACGTCTCCACCTCGTTGTGCGAGCGGCGGCGGGCCTCGTTCTGCGCTTCTTGGACGGCCTGGCGCGACATGACGGTCATTTTCTCGGGATTCATAAATGGGAGCACCTACTTGCACGGTGCGTTCCAATTCTGACCCGCTATTTCCCGTTGGGTAACGCCACTTTAGCTTATCGCGCCCGACCCACCCTGGGCGCCTTGACCCAGCGGCGGCGACATTCTGGCCGCTGCGTCGCAGTGCACATGCCTTAAGGTGGAACACTCTGGCCGGGTTTTCAGGATTCGCGGATTGCACAAACCCGTCCAGAGGCCGGGTTCCACCTGAGAAAATTAATGCCCGCGATGGCGGCCACGGAAAAAGCGAGTTACATCCCCTATGCTTCTGCAACTTTTCCAACGTGACCACCCTCGCGGGCAAAGTGGGGTTTATTCAAATTGTCTGAACCAACGCCGGCAGTTTGCTTCGTGGCGCCGAGCGTGTCCAGTCCGCAACCGGAAAAGAGTGTGTCATGCATGGCGGGAGAATTCCGGCGGGTTCGGTTGACTAGCCGGGCGCCGCGGCTACTCAGAGGTGGTCCATGGCCAATTTTCTCGATCCCAAAAGACCCACCACCCGCGCCCTGCTCGTCGGCGTGCAAACGCCTGACATGAAACCGGGCGAAGGGGCGGAGTTGCTCACGGAGCTGAACGAACTGGTCGAAAACCTCGGCCTGGAGATCAGCCACTCCACCCTCATCAATCTGCGCGACCGCCATCAGCCGAAGTTCCTCATCGGCACCGGCAAGGCCGCCGAGCTCATCGCCCGCGCCAAGGCCGACGGCGCCGATGTCATCGTGCTCGACGAGGAACTCTCGCCCGCCCAGCAGCGCAACTGGGAGGAGGAGTCCGGCCTCGCCGTCATCGACCGGCAGGAGGTCATCCTCGAGATTTTTGCCGAACGGGCGCAGACCCGCGAAGCCGTGCTGCAAGTCGCCCTGGCCCGAATGGAGTATTCGCTGCCGCGCCTGACCCGCGCGTGGTCCCACCTTTCCCGCCAGCGCGGCAAGGGCAAGATGGGCGGCGAAGGCGAGACCCAGCTCGAGCAGGATCGCCGCCTCGTCCGCAACCGCATCACCAAGCTCAAGTCCGAGCTGGCCCAGGTCATCTCCCAGCGCGCCACACAGCGCATCAAGCGCCAGCGCACCCCCATCCCCGGCGCCGCCATTGTCGGCTACACCAACTCCGGCAAGTCCACCCTGCTCAACAAACTCACCGGCGCGCAGGTGCTCGCCGCCGACAAGCTCTTCGCCACGCTCGACCCGACCACCCGCCAGCTCATCCTGCCCGACGGCCGCACGCTGTTGCTGACCGACACTGTCGGCTTCATCCGCCGCCTGCCGCACCGTCTCGTCGAGGCCTTCAAGGCCACGCTGGAGGAGGTCGTTGTCGCTGATTTCCTCATCCACCTGCTCGACGCCGCCAACCCCAACTTCGACCAGCACCACGCCACCACGCTGGCCGTGCTCGGCGAACTCGGCGCCGCCGACCGCCCCACCCTCACCGTCTTCAACAAGATCGACCTGCTCGATCCGCACGCCCTCGCCCGGCTGCGTGCCCAGCACCCCGACGCGTATTTCATCAGCGTGCACACCGGGGCCGGCCTCGGCGAACTGCTCCGCCAGTGCGAGGCGCTGGCCACCGACGACACCGAGGCGGCCGACCTGCTCATCCCGCACAGCCGTTACGACCTCGTGGCCAGGCTGCACAGCGTCGGCCACGTGAAGAAGCAGGAATCACTGGACGACGGCACGCGCCTCACCGGCCGGTTCCCGAAAAAATTCGCCGCGCTCTACACACCCTTTGTCGTCGCCGCGCCGGTCAAGTCCGCGAACTCGTCCAAGACTCCGAGAAAAAAACGCTGATTGCCAGGACACTTAGGTGGAACCGGGCCTCCGGACCGGTTTCTCCAGCGCCCGCTCAATCAACCCGTCCGGAGGCCGGGTTCCACCTTGGGCAACGCCTCCGGTCACTCACCGAAAAAGCCGGTAGAACAGGTAGCCGTAGCACTCGCGCAGCGCCGTCTCCGTCTGCTGCCAGGCCTCGCCGCGCGGCACGAAGTCAATCGCCGTCACCTTGCGTGCCGGATCAAACCGGAAATCTACCGGGAAGTTGATGCAGTCCACTCCGGCCCGTTTGAACTGCCAGGCCGAGCGCGGCATGTGCCAGCCGGTCGTGACGAGGATGACGCGCTTCCAGCCGTGCGACTTCATCAGCTCCGCCACCGCGGCGGCTTCACCGGCGGTGTTCTGAACTTCCCTTGTGACGATGATCCGGTCCGACGGCACGCCGCGCGCCACCGCGAGCCGCTTCAGCTCGTCGCCTTCGGTCGTCACCTCGTCTTTCCAGTCCATGCGTGCGCCGGTGAAGATCAACCGGCCGGCCTTGCCCGCTTGCAGCAATGCCACGCCCGCGTCGAAGCGTTCGGAGGTATCGAGAAAATTGGGCGTAATGTCCGCTCCGCCCTTGGGTCCGAGGATGCCGCCGAGCACCACTACGGCGTCGGCCGGTTCCACTTGGCCCAGCGCTATCGCCGGATGGCGCGACTCAATCCAGCCGATCAGCCGGCCACCGACCAAGGGAATGCTGCCGAGGTAAAGCACGGCCAGGGCCACCAACAACGGCCACCGCTTTTTGCGCCACAGGGCGAAGAGCACCAGCATCGCAACGATGCCGGTCGGCAGCACGAAGATGGGCAGAAATTTGTTGAAGAAAAGCATGGGCGCGTCAGCGGGGCCGCTGAACCTTGAGTTTGCCCCGGATGAGCGCCTGTTTTTGCAGGCGCGTCAATTGCTTCAGTTGGTATTCGCGTTGTAAGGCGCGCGTCAGGCTCATCGGACCCTCCGACCAGACGAGGCGCACCGGCAGCCGGGGCTTCGTATACTTGGCGCCCTTGCCGGCATTGTGCATGGCCAACCGGGCTTTTACGTCCTTCGCCGTGCCAAAATAGAAGGTGCGGTCGGCGCACCGCACCAGGTAGACATAGGCTCGCTTGGTTGGCATGGGCTCCGAGGCTCGCCATTCCGGCACTCAGGGACAAGCTTCTCCCTGAAATATCCACCCTTGACCCTCCCGGGGCCCCGGGCTTCTTTCGGCCGCTTCACTGCCTGATGGTGTAATGGTAGCACAGGTGACTTTGACTCACCTAGTCATGGTTCGAATCCATGTCGGGCAGCCATTCGACTCCGGCCTTCGGCCTGCGCTCATGGCAGGCCATTCTTTGCGGAGCGAATGCCCTGAGCTTGTCGAAGGGCCTGGTTTGTGGTGATTTGCCGTCAATCGGTCAGTTCCAGCATTCATGCCTGATTTATTTCCTTTCATCCCGTATCCCGATTCGGTGCCAGGCTTGGCTTGGGTTTACATTCTTCAATCCGCAGACGACTCGCTCTACATCGGGCATACCCGCGACCTGCGCGAACGCACACGCAAGCATCGCCTCGGGCTCGGGAGCAAGCACACCCATGACCATGCGGTGCCTAACCTGATTTATTGTGAAGGTCCGATGGCGTTGGAGAAGGCAATAAAACGCGAGGCCCAGCTCAAGCGGTGGTCGCGGGCGAAAAAGGAAGCGCTTATCCGCGGCGATGTGGCCAACCTAAGAACCCTGGCCCTTTCCCGCGAACGTCACGGTTGAGACGCCTGGTTCGATGCGTTTGGTGTTCCGCGGCCGGCAAGGCTGTGGGATTATTTCTGCAGCCAGCGGCTCGGAGCGATGCCCGGTGCCTCGGAGCGCATGTTGGCCGGCTTGTTCGGATGGTTGAAATCGAACCCTTTGCGTAGGTTCGGATCCGAGAAGAAGCGGCGGATGTGTCCGGGCAGGGCCGCGACCTTGTCCGCCGGCCACGGCGGGATCTTGTCCTCGACCGGGCCGGCCCAAGCCGGACGATAGAGGTAGGCCAGCATTTCCCGGTCGCGGTTGCCCACATTGGGATAGTTGCCATGCCAGCAGCGATGGTTGAGCAGGACGGCCGAACCCGCCTTGGCCGGCACCGGAATCTGCTCCGGATGGCTGGTGTAGCGCGTGTAGGGATTGTTGTCGGCGTGCAAGGAAAGATGCGACCGGGGGACGACCAGGAACGGTGAAACATCGGCGGTGAGATCATCCAGATAATAAAGGACACGAATCTGCACCGGGCAGGAGCCCGCATAACCAAATATCTTCGAACCCCAGGGCTGTCCGTCCGTGTGAAGGCTGATGCCGGGGTGCCCCGGCTTGGAGATCGCGTAGACGGAGCCGAGAAATACGAGGTCCTCCCCGAGCGTCCTCTCCAGAAACCGGATGGTCGGGGGATGGGCGACGAGTTCGGCGAAGGCCGGATCGTCCCAGTGCACCGCGTGACGGCCGCGCTGCTTGTCGCTGTAGTCCGCGCCCTTGGTCTCAAGCGTCGCGGTCAGCTTCTTGAAGGAAGCCACCTGGGTTGTCGAAAGGAGGTCCGGGATCACCAGGAAGCCTTCCATCTCGAGGTGCCGCAGCTGTTCACCATAGGACAGCTTGGACCAGTCGGGCAGGCTCGTTTGCGTCATGGCGGCAGAGGCATTCATAGGGTATCAGGATTCGTGGGTTGTGGTTGGCCCGCCCAATGCAGGAGCCGGGGTTGCCCTGATATGACGGACCTTGGGCCGGGGGTCAAAACCCAAGGAGCCGACGAGGCGGGAAATCCGTTACCTGGACAAACTGGTCGACGAACGGGCGAAGGGACGAAGCGCGGCAGCGCGAAGATGGCGCAGCCCCGGCCTGTCGGCCATAGCTCCATGAGCGACGGCTGCAGACTTGCGTAGGGTGAGAGACGTGGGTGCCCCCTGGGCAACGAGGAACACAAAGCCGCTGAACAAGATCCTGCGCGCCATTCGGCCGCGAAATGGGGCCGTGGTTGAGGGCAGAAAACTCAAGCCGCGGATCGTGACATCAATATCCGCCACCTAGCCCTAATTGGGGTTTCCTTTTTGGGTTTTACTTCACCAGCAGGAATTTGCTTTCGTATTCAGCACAAAGCAGGCAATTTACGTTTAAGCTGATTCAGCCAATACAGGGCTTCAGTGACGGCTGAAATCCGTTCTACACTGAAAATCAACTTGATTATCAGTATATGGCGTGTTTCAGTGACGGCTGAAATATGGATAATACTGAAATACTACTGGACCAACTGAGGGCCACTTTGGAGGAAATCCTCCGGGCGGCACCCTTGGTGAGCCATGTCGAGAGCGTGATGGAGCCCGTCCCCATGGGCCGCACGGAGGTCGATATGATCGTTAATCTCACGCTCCGTGACGGCAGCCGGCACCAGCTGGTCTTGGAGTTCAAATCCCAAGGTCAACCGCGGCAGCTCCGCCTCGCGATCAACCAAATCCTGCGTTATCGCCACCAGGGTGGCGGCGACGCCCATCCCGTCGTGGCGGCGCCCTACATCAGCGAGGAAGGGGCCGTCGTCTGCCGTCAGGAGAAAATGAATTACTGCGACATCGCCGGCAACTGCCGGCTGGTCTTCGGCGGCATCTTCATCGAGCGCACCGGCCAGCCGAACCGTTTCCCGCGCGCGGTCCCGATGCCTGACCTCTATGCGCCCAAGGGCGAGCGCATCCTGCGCATCCTGCTGCACGACCGGCTCCGTTCCTGGAAAGTGGCCCCGTTGGCGCAGGCGGCGCAGGTGAGCCTGGGCACCGTTTCCACGATCCGCACGCTGCTACTCGACCGCGAATGGGCACGGGAAACGGAGGGCGGTATCGCGCTCACCCATTCCGACAAGCTCCTGCGGGACTGGGCCGAGGTGTGGGCGCGCCGCCGCTTCGCGGTGCGGCGCTTTGTCAGTTTGGACGGTGTCAACAACACCGAGTTGAAGCTGGCCAACGCGGCGCGCAGCAAATTCCCGGACGCCAAATTCGCGATCACCGGACTGTCGGCGGCGTGGCGTCACGCCCAGTGGGTGCGCTATGATCAGGTGCTGGCCTATTGGACGGGTAACGCCGACGAACTCGCCAGCGAGACCAAGCTCAAGGCCGCCGAAACCGGCGCGAATGTCCACTTGCTCGTGCCCCGCGACGAGGGCGTGTTTTATGAGGAGAAGCAGATGGCCGGCGTCACCGTGGTGTCGTCCGTCCAGACCTACCTCGACCTGAAGCGGGAACCCGGGCGCGGCACCGAGGCGGCCGAATTCCTCTGGAACACCGTCCTCTTTCCCGCCCATGCCACCAAACAATGACCAGGTGAATGGCGCACGGGCTCTGCTGCGCGAGGTGTGCGAACTGCTCGCGGAGCACCGCGACGATGCCGTGCTGGTCGGAGGCTGGGTCCCCGATGTGCTGTTCCCGGAGGCCAGGCCGCCGCACGTCGGCAGCATCGACGTGGACCTCGCCATGCGGCTGAACCGGCCGGGCTACGAGCAGCTCGTTGTCATCCTGAAGGAGCGCGGGTTTCATCAGGGCGAGAACGGCTACCAGTTTTTCCGGCAACTCGCCGGGCCCGACGGCCGGAAAGTGACGGTGCGGCTCGACCTGCTCACCAGCCAGCAGCATCACGCCGAACACTTCAGCGGGGTCGCACCGCGCGAGGCCCCGGAGCCCATCCGCGGCGCCGAGGTGGCGTTCGCCGACAACCGCCTGACAGATGTCGAGCACGGCCAGCTGCGGGTCGCGGGGATCGTGGCGTTCCTCGTCATGAAGAGCCTCGCAATGCACGGAAGGGACAACGAGAAGGACGCCTACGACATCCATTTTTGCCTCGAACAGTTCCCCGATGGGTTGGAAGCGCTCGCCCTGCTGTTCCGCCCGTGGCGGGGCGACCCGCTGGTGGAGGAGGCTCTCGTCAAGATGGCTGCGAAATTCCGGGATGAAAACGACGACGGCCCGCGGATTGTCGCAGACATGGACCGGCTGGCGGGCGACAGCCGCGCCATCCGCAAGCTGCAGGCCGCGACCCGCGTGCAGGAATTCCTGCAGCTGGCGACCAACCCTCCGCCGCCATGAGCGATTCACTGCGCGACAAAATCTTCGAGGGGCTGGCCAAGCTCACCGACCGGGACAAGATCCTGCGCGCCATTCGGCCGCGAAATGGGGCCGTGATTGAAGGAGCATGGGGAGGCAGGTTACGGATCGTGATATCAATATCCGCGACCTGACAACTTCGGCCTGCACGCTTGTAGCATATAGCGGCCCCCGTTGGTTTCCGCGCTTCACACAGGTTCCCGAGCCCAGAATCTGAAAGCTGTCCGGATCGTTGCCCGTGATGTGGGCCAAGGAGACGGAGTAATTGCCGATTTCCTGCACGATCTCCAGAAAGAGCGCCTTCGGGACCTGATCGTGGGGAATACGATTTTGCTCCATTGTCATGGCTCGTCCCTTGAAATGCGCCGGGTGGCCGCGGGCTTCGCTGCCTTGGCGGGTTGGACCGGCAGGTCGAGACCCGGGATATCACGCGCGAACCAGAAAGGCGCGATGTAGGTGCTGTCCTCGTGGTCGGGAGGAGAGAACAGGACGGAAATATATTCGAGGCCAAGTTGCGTGATGATCGCAAACGACTCGTGATCGTTTGGGCTGATCGCGTGCAATGCCAGTGCTGATACTCCCGGAGTCACGGCAAGCCAATCCCGGGCCGCCTGACGGACAGCGCCGGTGATCGGAGCAAACAATCGAATGCACCCGACGTTGATCAAATCGGGCGGCGCCGGCGCCGGAAACTTATCCACGTCGTTGAAAACTGATTTCCACTTCAGGTTGGGCACGTCAATGGATCGGCCAATATCACCCGGCCGCCGCTTGACCTCCAAGTTGAGTGTAACGCCAGCGGACGGCAGCTTTACTTGCCAGTCGAAATTCTTGCCCCCGGGAATTCCCGGTAGGGCCGGCACTCCGTGCTGCACTGTTTTGAAATCGGCGCCAACGACGCGCGAGAGCCACCAGACTTCGCACACGGTATCCAGATGGGAGTTTGGATCGTAGAGGTCTTTACGCAGCTTCATGGGCCACAGGTGCGGAATATGCGCATGCGCCCACTCCGAGATTTTGGAATAATATAACAGACATTCCCGGTCCAATCCACCGCCCGACATTGAGGTGTGGCGGCGGTCGCCGGAGCCCGCCTGATTGATGTCACACTGGCTGCCCAGGAGCTGGTAACTGGCATAGGGGAGCGCGCGCCCCGTGCCGGGCACCGGAATCTTCTGGCAGGTGAGATGGTGCTTTAGTCCAATCGCCTTGAAATCAGCCTCAACCAGTTTCGCGCGAAGTTCGAGTTGCGCGGGGCTGATAAAACTCAGGCCCTGCGCGGCAAATTGCATGCATTGAAGAATTGTCGGCATCACTGTTCATCCATCGTGGCCATATCGGCCTGGTAGCGGCGCTTGTGATCTTCCCGCTCGTGACGCTCGATCTCTACAACCCACCGGAAGAACGGACCGAGGATTGAGTCCGAGGCGTGTGCCTCGGCCGCCTTGATCGCCTCGGCCTCAACGTAGTCGCTCTCCTTGTTGAGTTCTCCGTTGGTGAAGGAGCGTCCGCTCGGGCCGCTCATCGTATAGAGGGCCGCCCGCAGGCGCTCGTAACCCTTGGTGCCGCCCAAATCCGTCGCCTTTGTGAGAATGGCCTTTGTGAGCGCCGGGTAGCGGAAGACGATTAGCGACCCGTCGAAAAGGATGATTTCGAGGGCATCCCGCAAAGCGTCCACTGACGCCGCTTTCTCGACGGCGGCGGTCAACGGTGGCAGCCAGAACTTTTCCTGATCCAAGGCGATGCCCTGAAACAGTTCCCGCCAAACGTATCCCATATAACTCTCCGCAGTGGCGGTCGCTTTGTCCCATAGGAACGCGCAAATTTCGGCGAAGTCCGGCTCCGCGGCGAGTCCCTCCAATTGGAAGCTCGCAAGGATGTCGTGCGGCAGCACCTGATAGCGCGCATTGGGCCCCAAATGTTCGTAGTGGGCGGCGCGTTGCAGCACGAAGTCATATACGGCCCGCGGATACAGTTTCAGGATGCGCGACCAGCCACCGCCGTAATGATCGGCCTTGATTTCCCGAACGGAAACAAGGGAATCCAAGACATGCTGCACGGTTGCCAGCGGCGGCACGACCTCGCCTGCGTGATAGGGGTTGAGCGCGGCGAGGATCTCGCCGTTGGCGTCCGCGCCGACGGCCGACAGGGGAAGGGTGCCCAGCAGCTGAAAACCCCAGCTCGCGCATGATTTTCCGGCCCACTGGACCAGCTCGACGAACGCCATGATCTCGTTCGCTCCTGCCTTGGCTGCCATCGCCTCCAAGAGCGCCTTCTCGGCATCGTTCAGCACCATGTCCTTCCGGTCCCGGAACCGGAAATAGTCGATCACCCCGCGGCGAACTTCAGGACGGGGATGCACGGCGGCCGCTTGGAGCAATGGGAACAATCTGACCTGATCCGTCAGGCCATAGAGAAACTGCTGCCAAACGTTGGCCAGACGGTAGTCGGTCTCGGGCTTCAGCAGTTCACCGATCAGGGCAAACGCCCGGTCCGGATGTCTGCGCGCGATTGCGTTCAGGAGCTCCCCAAAGTTGGGCGTATAGCCGGCCGCGACACATTGACTGGTCAGATTCTCCAGATGGGTGATGACATCCAGGTCCTGCGGTCGGCCCGCCATCAGTTCGGCCGCGAGCGCCGCGACGTGCTCGCCCCAGCGGAGCTTCATTTTTTGCTGGGCCTCCGCGCCCTTGGGCGGCCCCATTTCATCGGCAAACTCGTAGTAGCCCTGGGAGTTGATCACGGCGAGAAGCCGCAGGTCGAGGGTCTCGGTAATCTTCGCGAGGACCTCGCGAACGGCTGCGGCGAATTCCGCGTCCTCCTCATAAGCGATGTCGCGGAGCAGCACCTGCCGCACGGCGAAGGCAATCAAAGGATGCGAATGCTTCGCCAAGGCGTGCGACAGAAGGGCGAGCGCCTTGAGTCGCTCCCCCCGCCAACTGGCACGAAACTTTTCCGGATGTTTCATTCGGGAGGATTCCATCCCCGCGACGCGGTGCAGCGCGCGTTCGGCGGCATTCACGGCGTTGAGCGCCGCGAGCCATGAACCATGGTCGACCACCCAGGTCAGGATGGCCAACGCCCGGTCGCGCAGGGGCGTGGTGCGGTCGATATCCACCGGCACGGTCCACCAGCGGGCCGTCCGCCCCTGCCAGTCGCTGAATTCCACAAACCGCTCGAAACAAGATTCGAGCAGGGTGCTCAGGATTGATCGGTTCGACTCGACCACCTTCATGACGGAGGGTCGCTGCACCAAGCCTTCCACCCATTGCAGCGCCGCGTCGATGGTTACGATCGGCTTGCGGGGCGTGAATTTGATGACCTCCGCAATCACGTTCCAAGGATGGCTCTTGCCGCCACCGAGCATGCCTCGCGGGACCGTCAGCCCCATCTGCCAAAGGAAGTCCAACGCCTCCGCTCGCTGGGCGTCATGCCAGAGGGCGACCGGTTTCAACAGGCCCGGAATCCAATCCCGCACATACCGGTGGGAGTTGATGCCTTCGTCGTCCTGTTCGATTTGAAATTCCTGGGCGATCCCTGCCGGGGCGGTCTTCAGTTCAAGCGCCTTGGCGGCGAGTTCCAGCGATTCCTTTGGCAGGAACACGCTGAAGGCGGCCCACTGTTCAAGCATCCGCGCGCGTTCATAAAAGTTGGACGCCTCGAACCGGTCGAATTCCGCCTTCAGGAGCGGCCCCAGCAATTCGTCTCGGCCGACGGTCAGAGAGCCGGCCACCCATGTAGCCTCCGCCAGGTTGCGCAATAGCGCCGCGGCGTTCTTCGCGAACTGCTCCAGCACAGTGCGGGCGAACTCGGGCACGCGGTGCTTCGCGTCAAAGGCTGTGTCGTAAACGAGGAAGTCGCCGAACAGGTCAGGGATCACTCGCACGTTATTCTTTTCGGCCGCGACAATCCCGGCGGCTTGGAGGCGCAGCAGCAGTGCCTCCACCTCTACCTTCGGCAGACCCAGGCAGTCCGCGGCACGCTCGTGAAAGACCGCATCCGGCGTGACGGGCGCCACGAGGGCGACAATCCGCAGCAGGCGTGAACCCTGCTTGCGATCCACCTCCGCCAGATCGGCGAGGTTGTCTGCCTCGAAGGACGTGAAAACCGCAGACCGGAATTCGACATCCGAGTGCCATTGGCCCCAAAGGAGCTTGTCCCGACGAACCAAGTCGCCCGCCATCGTCGTCAGGAACGGACTGTCGCCGGTCATGCCCGCCAGTTCCTTGGCCCGCTCCTTGTGGGTGGGACCAAGCGCTTCCGCCGCGAGTTCGATCATGTCTTTTTTCTTCAATGGTGACACCTCAAGGGTCGTCACATCGGAGAAGCCGTGTTCTCTCAGTCGTTCCGCCAGCGCCTCGTTCCCCTGCGGTCGGGTGGCGAGAATCAGTTTGGTTTGGGTGGCCTCCGCAACCCGGCCCACCAGTTCGTGTGACACCCGTTCCATCCGGTGGGCATCGTCGACGACGATTACCCGGGGCAAATCCTTGTCCCACATCGCCAGCGTCAGGTCCCCACTGGAGTGGGGGTTGAGAAAAAGGACTTCCGGAGATCCCTCTGTGTTCCCCGCCCAATTCGCGAATTCCCAAAGCAGACGGCTTTTCCCCTCTCCGCCTTTGGCGGAAATGCGCAGCACCTTTGCCTTGGAATCGGCCGCGAACGCTTTGAGCTGCGCCAATTCCGCGGCTCGCCCGACCAAGGGGTAGTTGTGATGGAATGAGTGCGCGGACTTGCTGATGGTTGCGAAGTAATCCTGCGCCGGCACGAGAGCGTCCGTCGCATACGGCGCGAACCGCCGCAGTTCATCCGGGGAGAGGAAAGTGAGCACTACCGGCTGCCGGCTTTTCGGCACCCGCTGCCGGAATTCGTCGCAGATCCGGTCGAGGTTCCAAAACGACCAGTTGGGATGTTTATCTATCTCGTCCTGCACGTCCTTGTGCGGGTCGCATGCGACGAGGAGGAAGTAATGTTGCGCTGGGTAGGTGGTGTCCTTGATGGCCCGCTTGGACTGCTCCACGTCCCACTTTTTCCGGCGCTTGCACTGGAAGGCCCAGATTTCCCCGCCTTCCATCTTCGCGACAAGGTCGATACCCTTCTGGTCACGGCCCGATCCGGCGGCATAGGTGTTAGCTTCGATGACCCGGCGTTCCAAACGCTCTCCATTTCGTTCGATAACGAGCGACACCCCGGCATTAAGGAATCCGAGGAAGAAGCGCTCAAATGCAGCGGCATCCAGATCAGCCAGCCGGAGCCGGAGATGCTGGTCTAGACCCAGAGCTGCACTAGATTCAGTCATTATCCTTGCTTTTGCGTATCTGTGATACATAGAAGCAAGGATATGGCGCGTGTCAATGTCCTTCCCCGAACCTTGGAATATGCCCGAATCCGCGAGGGTTTGGCCCACTGGCCGGTCACTTTGTTATTCGGACCACGCCAGGTCGGCAAGACGACTCTCGTCCAAGGATTCGCCACGTCCAACAACCACTATTTTGACCTTCACCAGCCGGTCGATCGGGCGCGACTCGAAGAAAGCAATTTCCGCATTCTCGACGGATTGGAGGGCACGGTTGTCATTGATGAGGCTCAAGCCATGCCAGCGCTGTTTCAAAAGTTGCGAGTTCTGGCTGACCGACAGGAAAGCCCGACGAAGTTCATCCTCACCGGCAGCGTTTCACCGCAGATCTCAGACTCATCGGCCGAAAGTCTCACCGGCCGCACGCGGCGCCTGTCGCTGGGGGGATTCAATCTGAGCGAGGTGGGACCGGAAAACTGGGAGCGGTTGTGGATTCGAGGCGGATTTCCGGCCGCCTACACGAAGGAATTGGACGAGGTGTCCATGGAGGTCCGTCAGCACTACCTTTCAGATGTTCTGACCCGCGACCTCCCGGCCCTTACGGACATCAAGTTGACCACCGAGCAGGTATTCCGCCTGTTCCGCCTGCTCGCCCACCACCACGGGCAATACTGGAGCCATTCCGAAATCGCCGGCGTCCTGGGCGTCAACCCCCGCACGGTGCAACGCTACGTCGAACTCTTCAAGGGCATGTATCTGGTCCGCGAGCTGTCGCCGTATTTCGACAATCTGGGCAAGCGGCTGCGCAAGGCCCCTAAGCTTTATATCCGCGACACCGGTCTCCTGCACGCCCTCCTTAACGTCCGGGATCGCGCCGAGCTCTATGCTGCGCCCCGCTTCGGGGCTTCTTGGGAGGGTTTCGGCATCGAGCAGCTCATGTCGTTGCTCCAGTTGCCCGATGACCAGTGTTTCACCTGGTCCCTGCAAAGCGGGGCGGAAGTGGATGTGGTGCTGACCTTGCCAGGCGGCCTCATTGGGGTCGAATTCAAGGCCGGCGACGCGCCGCGGAAGACGCGCTCGATGACCGCGGCCATCGAGGCGCTCAAGTTGCGCAAGCTGTATATCGTTTATCCGGGCGACAAGGATTACGAAATCGATGAAGTGGTGGAGGCCATCGGCATCATGAACCTGCCGCGGCTGAGCGCGCTCACCGCCCTAAAGTCCGCAGCGGAGACTGCGCCATGATGTCCAGGATCGTCCGGCCGGGAAATTAGCAGGGGTCTGGTCGAGTATATTGCAGTGACGGCACAGCTACACGCGGGAAAGGTTTGCACTCGTGTCCGGCGGGGCGCCTGTCGTTCTTAGAGATAACCGGAATTAAACCCCAGACTGTTTCCGCGCCCGTGGCGCCGTGACCTTGCGGCCGCTGGGACTGTCATCCTGATCGCACTCGAAGCCCGCTTGCTGCGCCCTGAATCTTCAACCCCGAGCGGGCGCAGCAAGACTGCGCACCTACAGATACTGCCGAAATGACCTCGGGTTTGGTTTTCGGGTAGCCTCAAAACTCACCCGCATCGCAAGACCCAGCGGCAGTCATGACCCGGGCACACAGCAGACGGTGTCGTCGCCCGCGAATCTCCGCCCAGCGGGAGAATGTGGCTTGCGGCGCAAGTCCCGCCGGAATGAGGATACCACGCGCATGGCGAAAATCCTCGTGACCGGTGCCGCCGGCTTCATCGGCAGCTATACCACCGACCGCCTATTGGCCGAGGGCCATGAGGTCGTGGGCCTCGACAACTTCCGGACCGGCCGCGAGGAGAACCTGGCCGCCGCCGCGAAGCACCCGAAGTTCCGCCTGCTGCGGGAGGACATCACGGCGGACGGCCTGCTGGCCCGGCTCGCGTCGGCCGAAAAGCCCGACGCGATCCTGCACCTGGCCGCGCTGGTCAGCGTGCCGGAAAGCATCGCGAACCCCGACCTGAACCGCCGGCTAAATATTGAGGCAACCCGCCTCGTGGCCGCCGCCGCGATAGGCAGCGGCTCGGTGCGCCGGATCGCCTTCGCCTCCAGCGCCGCCGTCTACGGCCCCAATCCCGACCTCCCGCTGCGCGAGTCGGCGACACCCCACCCGCTCAGTCCCTACGGAGCCGCCAAGCTCGAATCCGAAAATATCCTCGCGGAACTCGCCCGGTCCCATCCCGCGATCAGCACCGTGTCCCTGCGTTATTTCAACGTCTACGGGCCCCGCCAGGATCCGCGTTCGCCTTACAGCGGCGTCATCTCGCTGCTGGCGGCCGCCTATCGCGCAGGCCAGCCGTTCGCCCGGCACGGCGACGGTGAACAGACGCGCGACTTCATCTCGGTCGCCGACGTGGCGCGGGCCAATAGGCTCGCCCTGACGCAACCCTTCGCCGGCTCGCTCGTGCTCAACATCTGCACTGGCCACGCGACAACATTGAACGAGATGATCCGCGTCATGGGGGCGATCACGGGCCGGACGATCAACCCCGGCCAGCAGCCCGCGCGCGAAGGCGACATCCGCCACTCCGCCGGCTCACCCGCCGCGGCGCAACAGCACCTCGGTTTCCGCAGCGCCGATTCGGTCGAGACGGGGCTGCGAGCCTTGCTCGTCTGACAAGCCGTAACGATTCATTCGGAAACCACAGATGAACACCGATGGACCCAGATACAGAATGAAAACCGCCCGACATCGTTGCTTCACTTCGTCACCGTTTGGTGAGTAGTCTCAAGTGTTAGACTCGGTGGGCCAGCTCGCTCATTAGGACGTGTATTCAAACCTGGTTTGTCATCCTGAGCGCAGCGAAGGATCCACGGCACCGAACGCCATATCGCGAGCGAAAACATGGATTCTTCACTTCGTTCAGAATGACAGGTTATGAGTATTTGGTAGGTTTGAATACACGCCCTAATCTGTGTGAATGTGTGTCCAACTGCGTTTTCTAGGCTGACAAGGGCGACCTACTTCGCGAACTCGGCGAGGATCGGCACCGCGACCTCCGCGACCGCCTCGCCGCCGGCGCCCGTGTAAGGCAGGCGTTCCGGCAGGTAACGAAAAAAGCCGCCCATGTATTCGCGATCACCCGTGGCCGAGGCATCCCTGCGAGAGGCCGCCGCCCTTCCGCTTTTGGAATTGGGACATATCTTGTTACCAGTAGCGTTACCTAGCAAACACCCCGCCGTTCCCCAATCTGCATGTAGCTTTGACCACTGGTTCAGACGCAGTAGAATCCTGACCGGCGGACACGCCATTCCCAAATCCTAGACTGCCCGTTTCCATGCCTCTTCCCCGCTCCCAGATCCTTGTCATTGGCTGCGGCTCCATCGGCGAGCGCCACGTGCGGACCTTCCTGGCCACCGGCCGGGTTGGGGTCATCGCTTGTGACACTCGCCTCGCGATCAGGCAGGACATGATCTCGCGTTATAAGGTGGAGGCTGTGTCCGATTGGCTCCCCATGCTGGACAATCCCGCGGTCACCGGCGTTGTCATCGCCACCCCGGCGCCGTCCCATGTCGAGATTGCCATCCGATGCCTCGAAGCCGGCCGGCATGTGCTGGTTGAAAAACCCCTGGCCCTCAGCCTCGCCAACACGGATCGGCTGCTCACGGCCCGCGATCGCGCCCGCCGGTTTGCGGGCGTGGCCTACGTGCTGCACTTTGTGCCTGCCTTGCAGGCGGCGCGGCAATTCATCCAGGCCGGCTCCTTCGGCCCGGTCCGGCATGTGGCGGTAAATACCGGGCAGCACTTCCCCTTTTTCCGCCCCGCCTACCGCGAGATCTACTACAGCGACCGCGCCCAGGGCGGTGGCGCCATCCAGGACGCACTCACGCACATGGCCAACGCCGTCGAGTGGGTCGTCGGCCCGACCACCCAGGTCTTTTGCGACGCCGCCCACCAGGTCCTCGAAGGCGTGACGGTCGAGGACACCGTCAACGCCTCCGCCCGCAACGGTGGCGCCCTGGTCAGCTACGCGCTCAATCAGTTTCAGGCGGCCAACGACACCCGCTGGGATTTCCACGCCGAGACCGGGTCGGTGCGCGTCGAGCTGAATGCCCAGCGCTGGGGCGTGCTCGCCCGGGGCGAAACGGAGTGGCGTTGGCATGCGGCCCCCAGCGCGGAGCGCGACCAGATCTACGCCGCCCAGGCCTCGGCTTTCCTCGCTGGCACCGAGGGCAAACCCAATCCGCTTTGCACCCTCGAGGAGGGCATCCAGACCCTGCGCTTCAACCTCGCCGCGCTCCTGTCGTGGAGCGAGAACCGTCCCGTCAATCCATGAAGGCTCCCCCTGCCAGTTCCGCGTCGGGCTTCTCCCTCGCCGGCAAGATCGTCCTGCTCACCGGCGGAGCCGGTCTTTACGGCCGCGGCCTGGCCGCGCAGCTCGCGGAGTCGGGTGCCACCCTTATTCTCGCCTCCCGCAACGTCGCGGCCCTGGAGAAAGTCGCCGCCGAGGAACGCGCCCTGGGCCGCACGGTGCACGCCCGCGCCCTCGACCAGGCGGAGGAGCCCTCGATTCTCCGGCTCCGCGACAGTGTGCTGGCCGAATTCGGCCGGGTCGATGGCCTCGTCAACAACGCCGTGGCCCGCCCGATGAAGACCGCCGACGCCCCGCTGGCCGACTGGGAGGCGTCGATGAAGACCAACGCGACCGGCCTCTTCGCCATCACCCGCGCCTTTGGCGAGGCCATGGCGGCGCGCGGCAGCGGCAGCATCGTCAACATCGGCTCGATTCAGGGCATGGTGGGCCCGGACTACTCGCTTTATGAGGGGCTCGATATGCACGCCATTCCCGACTATTTTTTCCACAAGGCCGGCATGGTGAACCTCAGCCGCTACTTCGCGGCACTCTACGGGCCGCGCGGCGTGCGCGTGAACTGCCTGTCACCCGGCGGTTTCTTCAGCGGCCAGCATCCCACCTTCGTCGAGCGCTACTCCAAGGCAACGTTTCTGCGGCGGATGGCCGGGGAAAACGATCTTGGCGGACCGGTGATTTTTCTGCTGAGCTCCGCCGCCCGCTACGTGACGGGCGTCAACCTCCCCGTCGACGGCGGTTACACGGCTCACTAAACCCGCGCCGCTCTCCACCATGAAAATATCATCGATCGAGACGATTCTCCTCGAGCACAAGCTCGCTCGGCCCACCGGTCCGGCTTCCATCTTGAATGCCTGGCGCCGGACGTTGCTCGTCCGGATCGCCACGGACGACGGCTTGGTGGGCTGGGGCGAAACGGTGCCGCTTCCCGGGGTCAGGGAAACGATCGACGCGTCCGGCACCCAGCTCGTGGGCAAGGATCCCCGGGCCATCGGACGCTCCTGGCGAGCCCGCTGGCTCGCCTCGTTCGAGAACGGTATGGCGGTGGGTGCGATCGATATCGCGCTGCACGATCTGGTCGGACAGGCGCTCGGCGTGCCGGTCCATCAACTATACGGCGGCGCCCGCCGCGTGCGTGTGCCGGTTTATGCGTCGGGCGGGACCTACTACGAAGGCGTGCATCCGGCGGAAGTCTGGCTGGCGGAAACGCGCGATCTTTACGCCCGGGGGTTTCGCGCGATCAAGCTGCGCATGGGGCGCTACGATCCCCGCTCGGAACTCGATGCACTGGCGGCCGTCCGGGCCGCCCTACCCGCGGACGTCAAACTCATGGTGGATGCCTGGGGATCCTACACGCTTTCCACGGCGCTGATGGTCGGACGCGAACTCGAACGGCTCGGGTTGACCTTCTACGAGGAGCCGATGCCGCAAATGGGATACCGCGGCTACGAGCAGCTCGCCGGGCAGCTCGACATCGCCGTGGCCGGAGGCGAGATGCTCCAGAATCGCCAGGCGTTCAAAGAGCTCTTCGAGCGGCGTGCGGTCGACATCGTCCAGCCGGACGCGAGCCTGTGCGGCGGGATCCGCGAGGTCCTGTTCATCGCCGAACTCGCCGAACTCTACGGCATCCAATGCATCCCGCATTCCTGGAACGGCGCGATCATCAACGCCGCGTCGATCCACATCGCCGCGTTGATCGCGGAGCCGACCCTGATGCCCGGCGTCGGCACACCCATGGTGGAGTTTGACGTGACCGAAAATCCATTCGCCTCCGGCCTGCTGCGCGCGCCGCTGCCCCTCGTCGACGGCTGCTTCGAGGTCCCGAGTTCCCCGGGACTTGGGCTGGATCTCAACCTCGATGCCATTCGCGCGCTGGAAGTGACCCGAGCCACTTGAATTTTAAAAATGCAGTCTCCTCTCAATTGGCGACGTGATGTAACCAGTGATCGGCACTCGTTGATCCAGCGAACGACAACCTAGCCTTCCGCCCTGCGCAATATGACCTCGACCCACCTCCACCCCTCCCTGTCCCCGGTGAGCCCGCTCTGCCTCGGCGGATCGACCTTCGGCCGCGAAATCGACCAGGCCGCCGCGTTTGCCCTGATGGACCACGCCGTGGCACGCGGCATCACGCTGTTTGACACGGCCGCGACCTACACCGCCGGGGCCTCCGAGAAGATCGTCGGCGCGTGGCTCGCCTCGCGCCGGCCCGCCGCCGGATCGCTGACGGTGGCGACAAAGATCTATCCACCCTACACGCCCGAGGTCATGGACCAAACCGTGGCCGCCAGCGCCGCCCGCCTCGGCGTGGCGACGATCGACCTGCTCTACCTGCACAAGTGGGATGCCGCCGTCGAGACTCCCGCCGCGCTGGCCGAACTCGAACGGCTGGTGCGCTCAGGCCGGGTGTGCGCGCTCGGCGTGAGCAATTTCTCCGCCCCCCAGCTTCAGACGGTGCTCATGCTGCAACGCCAGCTGGGCTTCGCCCCCTTCCGCGCCCTGCAAAACGTCAACAACCTGGCCGTGAGCGACGTTGACTCCACGACCCGCGAGCTGTGCCTCACCCATGATGTGGCCATCATCACCTACAGCCCGCTCGGCGCCGGCTACCTCACGGGTAAGCACCGCGGCGGGGTGCAACCGGGCTCGCGCTTCGATGTCGCCCCCGGCCATCAGGCCATCTACTTCAAGCCCGGTCCGGAAAGCCGGCTCACCCGCCTCGCCGCCGTGGCCGCCCGCACGGGCCACCCGATGCCGCACCTCGCGCTGGCCTGGGCGATGCACCGGCCCGGGGTCGCCTCCGTGCTGATCGGCGGTCGCACGCCCGCGCACCTGGACCAGGGTTTCGCCGCCCTGGCTCTCAACGAGCCCGCACTTTTCGCTGAATTGGAATCCGCCTGACCCCCGCCGCATGAAAGCTGCGCTCCTTGGCCTCACCCATCCGCACTCGGGCATCCTCCTGACCACGCTGGAGAATCTCCCGGAGATCACGAGTGTGGGCCTCTGGGATGCGGATCCGGCCGTGGCTGCAACACCCGCTCTGCCCGCCAGCCGAAAAACCCGGCCCGCCACCACTGATCTTGACGCCGTGCTGGCGCAACCCGATCTCGCCTTCGCGGTTGTCTGTCTGCGCACCGACCAGACGGCCGCCGTCTCGCGGCGCGTGATCGCTGCGGGCAAACACCTGCTCACGGAAAAACCGGCCGGCCTCACCTCGACGGAAATCACCGGCCTGCAGGCCGCCGCCAGCCGGGCGGGAGTCATCGCCAGCGTGCTCTACCCACGCCGCGCCCACCCCTGCGTTGTCGCGGCGCGGCGGCTCGCTCAATCCGGCGCCCTCGGTCCCTTGCTCACGCTGGAGTCGCGCTTCCTGACCACGCAGGTCAAGTTCCGCCATCCCGCCTCGTGGCTGTTCCGGCGCGAGCAGGCCGGCGGCGGCATCCTGCTTTGGCTCGGCTGCCATTGCCTGGATCTGCTGCAATACATTCCCAACGACGAGATCACTGCCGTGAGCGCGATACTCGCCACGCGCTCGGGCGAGGCGATCGACGTCGAGGACACGGCCGCGCTTGTCCTGAAGTTCCGCTCCGGCGCCATCGGCACCTTCCACGCCGGCTACACTCTGGCCTACAGTGGCGAGGGTTACGTGAATCTCGCCGGCTATGATTCCTATCTCGGCTTCAACGGTCGCACCGGCCGCGTCGTGTGGCCCGACCTCAACCCCCGCCTGCTGATCGAGAGTCCCCCGGCTCCGGGCCAGTCCCCGGCGCGGGAGGAAACCTTCACCCTCCCCCTTTCCACTTCCTACGGCGGAGCTGGCGGAGAAGATTTCTTCCGCCAGTTTTTCTCAGCCCTGCAGGGCCAAGGCGTTCCGCCGACCACATTGGCCGACGCCGCGCGCACAGCGCGCATCATCGAGGCGGCGGAGGAATCCTCCCGCAGCGGCCGCCTGGTCGGGATCGAAGCATCGCTGCCAGCCGCGAGCACCGCCCAATTCCATATGCCACCCCTCGGCCTCAACGAGGATGATCGGGCCGCCTGCCGGCAGACCATCACCCGCGGCCAGACCTGAACCCCGCCTCTTTTCCGCCATTCAACCGGAGCATCCTCATGAATTCCGCCCAACGCCTGATGTTCGTCTCTTCCCCCTCAGCGCCGCGGGTGGAACTCGAGTCATTCGTCATCCCCACGCCGCAGGCCCAGCAGGTGCTGGTGCGCAACACGCACACCCAAGTGAGCGCGGGCAGCGAAAGCAATTTCCTGCGGTTCGGTCCGCAATCCTACGGTCTGCCCGATGGCCAGCTGAGGGCCAACATCGGTTACATGACCGTCGGCCACATCATCGCCGTCGGCCCCGGGGTCACCGGCTTTGCCGTGGGTGACCACGTCACCACCTCCGCCAGCCACGCCAGCCACTCATTGATCGACATCACCCCCACGGCGGCCATCGACCCGGTGCCGGAAGGCGCATCCGACGAGGCTGCGGGCTTTGCCGCGCTCGGGGATGTGGCCCTGCACGGCGTGAGGCGCGCCCAGCTCCAGATCGAACAGTCAGTCGCAATCTTCGGCCTGGGCATCGTCGGGCAACTGGTGCTGCAACTGGCGCGCTGCTCCGGGGCGCACCCGCTGATTGCCATCGACCTGGTGGACGAGCGCTTGGAGCTGGCGAAAAAGAGCGGGGCCACCCATGTGATCAATCCCACCCGGGAAAATGTCGTGCAACGCGTGCAGGAAATCACGCAGGGCACTGGGGCCGAGGTGGTCTTTCACTGCGCCCAAGCTGCCAACATTCTTCAGGCTGCAATGGAATGCGCCGCCGACCGCGGGACCGTCGTGCTGACGGGCAGCCCGCCGGGCACAGCCACCATCCGCCTCAAGGAAGAGCTGTTGCGCAAGGAGCTCAAGCTGACCGGGACCTACGAAAGCGGGATGACCCATCCCCATGCTTACTGGCGCTGGACCCGGCAGCGGAACCGGCGGGCCTATCTGCGCCTGCTGGCCTCGGGCCAGTTGCAGCTCGGTCACCTTCTGACCCATGTCGTCCCGGCGGACGAAGCCCCGGCGCTCTACGACCTAATCCTGCGCGGCAGCACGGGCTGGCTGGGCGTGGTGTTCAAGTGGGACTGAGAACTCCTTCGCTCACATGAACCGGTCCGTGCTCACCCGACTCAGGTTGTGCCCGGCGGGAACAGGAACCGGGGCGGCGGCATCGCGGCTGACGGCTTCCCGTGGTTCCGGTGCCGGTCACCGTGTGATCACATCATTAAACAGCCGCAAGAGTGAAGCACCGACGACAATGGGCCCATGAAGACAATCAATCAGGCTGCCCATCATGATCATGAAGATCGCCTCACCTGACATGGCCACGTATCCGAAAACCAGGATAGCGCCCAAGCACAAACAGCGCCTGCCGTCACCCCGGCCTCTTTGAGGTCCTTTTTTGCCAGCAGCTAACCATCCAGATCAAGCGGTTTACTCAATCCAGAGCACGACGATTCCTTCGCTCTCGGTCACCTCAAATTTATCCACCGCGGGCTCGAGCGCATCTTGCACTCTTACTGGATAACTTTTCACCCGCACTCCCTCGGGCATAAAGACCGACCGGCCGGTCGTGAGGTCGAACTCCCATCCGTGCCAGGGGCAGCGAAGAATCTCCCCTTCACGTTGGCGCAAAAGCTGGTAAGGCCTTTCAGCCGTGACCAGGCCCATTAACCGGCCGGCGCAGAGCGGCGCACCACGGTGTGGGCAGCGATTGCGCAGCCCAAAATAACGTCCATCCTCCAGTCGGAAAACCCCGATGTCGCGCCCGCCGATCGTGACCAATTTACGGGAGCCCGGCGGCATTTCGCTGACCTTGCACACGGGATGGGCTGTCGGCATGGTGTTATCCCGTTCCAGCCCCGACAAGACCGGCAAGTTTGGGGTATGTGCCAAGGGCGTTCTCCGCGAGGATCTGGCGACGGACAAGAGGTCCCAAACGGGAGGGAATGCTCTCGGGAGGATCAAAATCCCAGTGAGGGAAGTCACTCGAATACATCAGGGTCTTGGCCCCGTTCATCCAACCCACAATCTCGTCTACTGCCCCGGGTGGCTCGCTCTCCTCGAAAGGCTGGGTGGTGAAGCGAACGTGCTCTTCAAGGTATTCGCTGGGAAGACGTTTGACCCATGGCGTCTGCCAGCGGAGTTCCTTCCAGGCCACGTCCGCCCGCCAGCGGAAGGCGGGCACCCAGCCAAAGCCCGACTCGCAACAGACCACCTTCAGTTTAGGGAATTTCTCAAATGTCCCTTCAAATAAGAAGCTGGAAAGGTGTGCTTGATAAAATTGAGGACGGATCAGGTAGGTCTCGCCGTAATAGGAAGGAAAGCCCGCCGCCGTCGGCGGCGGGTTCATACCGAAACCCTCGTTGCTGAAGTGCAGGGACAGGGCCAGTCCGTGGTCAACGCAGGCTGCGTAAATCGGATCGAACTCCCGCTTGCCATACAGCCGCGGCGAACCGCAGACGACATAGGCCGCGATCACGGCCGGATGCCCGCCGAGACGCTCGATCTCCTTCACTGCCATGGCCGGATCCTGCATCGGAATCGTGAGGGAGAGCCGGTAACGCGCATCCCGTGCCACCCAGTGCTCAAGCGACCAGTCGTTAATTGCCCGAATCAGGGCGGCGCTGTAGTCAATATCCGCCAAGGCAACGAGGGAGGGAGTGGACTCCACCTGCAGGATAGCCACATCGACGTTGCACGCATCGAGCAGTTTCTTTTGAAACATGTCGAAGTTGGAGCGCGGATCTACCTCCTCGCCGGCGTCGAAGGTATCAGCGCGGGCACCTTTCCAGCCGCCGTTCGCTTGGTAGAGACTGGTGTTGCGGGGTATGCCATGCTCCTCCAGTCGCTTGCGCTCGTTGTTAGCCAGATACGGATAAAGGTCGGACTTGTCGCGGATGTTGTGGTGAACATCAGCGTCGACGACGCGAATGCGGGGCTTCGCCTCGGCCAGAGAGGTAGATTGGTTTTTCATGGTCACGTTCATTTCACTCCTGGGTGCAAGAGTGCGCCGATAAATATCGAGTCATGCTTTTCTTGCTGAGCGGACAATGATGCTCCGCAACCACGAAGCCATGTTTTTATGAATTTCCTGACGGGGTCGTTGGACTGAGCCCGCGAGCAACTGCAAGGCGCCCGCGGACCTAGGGCGGCTCGATGGCGACCCGGTCGAGCGGGGGCGGCAGCGAGCGGGACCAGACCAGCAACCGATTTCGCAGTGTCGCCACTTTCGCTGGATTTTCGGATACCAGGTTCGTCGATTCCGATTCATCTCGCGCGAGGTCGTAGAGCTGCACATCGGTGCCGTCCTGCTCCATCAATAATTTCCAGTCGCCGTCGCGAATGGCAAGCGAGGGTCCGCGGCGGTTGGCCGTCGGATTCTGCCAACAGATCGGCTCCTCGCGCCGGAGCGCCTGCCCGGCCAGCGCCGGCCCGATGTCCATGCCGTCGGCCCGGTAACCCGCCGGCGCCGCCGCGCCGGCCGCATGCAGCAGGGTCGGAAAAAAATCGGTCGCATGCAGGACGGAGTCGGCGTCGACGCGACCGGCCGGCACATGACCCGGCCATCGCACGAGGAGCGGCACGCGGATCCCGCCCTCATAAAGATGCCATTTCCAGCCCCGCAACGGGCCGTTGCTGCCGGCCGTGTCCGTATCCAATGCAACTCCCGGGGCAATGTTGCTGGTTGCCCGGCTGCCTTCGCGCGCCGCCGCGCCGTTGTCGCTCGTGAAGATCACCAGGGTGTTTTTGCCGAGCTCCCATTCATCCAAGCGCGCGAGCAAACGTCCGATCTGGGCATCCAGATTTGAAATGACCGCATAATAGGCCTGCCTCGCCGGATCCTCGATATCCTCATAGGGCGCCCGCATCGCCTCCGTCGGTTTCAGGGGCACGTGCGGGTCGTGAAGCCACAGATTGACCATAAAGGGCTGGTCGCGGTGCTTGGCCCGGTGATCGGCAATGAATTCTAGAGACGCATCGACGATCAACTCGCTTGAGGCGGTGAGGAATGGCGCGTCGGCGTAAGGATAAAGATCGTGCGCCTCCTCGCGGCGCTCCGTCCCGCGCCAGGTCGGTCCATTCCCGGCCACAACCCGGGCCCGATCAAAACCGTAATCCCCTGCGGAGGGTGCATCTGCGCTATTGATCGCATTGCCGCCGAAATTCCGCCCGCTGCCGCCCCCGAGGTGCCACTTACCAAACAAGGCCGTTCGGTAACCCGCCTGCTGCAGAGCGCGTGGCAGCGACGGCGCCGCGACCGCCAACCAGTCCGGCATGCCCCGCTGCGCGTTGGATCGCAACCAGGCGAGATGGGCATAGAGATTCCAGCGTGAGGGATACTGCCCCGTGAGCAGTGAGGCCCGCGACGGCGAACATACCGAATGACTCATGTAGAATTGCGTGAAGCGGGTGCCCTGCCCCGCGAGGCGGTCCAGGTGCGGCGTCTTGATCCGAGGATGCCCGTAACATTGCAAATCACCGTAGCCCAGATCATCGGCCAAAATGAAAATAATATTGGGGCGCGGTGCGGCCGGATGTTCTACCGCGCGCGCCTGGGCCGCACCAATCCACAGCACAAGGCCGAGGGCCCCCGCGCCAACCACGTGGCGGCACAAGTAAATAGCGAAGGGAGACGTCGTCATATGAATTCGCAGCCGGTGTTCCCGACGCAACTCCGCGTCGCACGGCAGGCCGGAAGTCGGGGGCGGGTGCATCAGGGTTGGGCTAAAACGAAAGGTAATCGGCCGACCAACTCGCGGGCGATCGCGAGCGACGCGGTCGCGGCGGGGCTCGGGGCGTTTAGCACGTGCAGGGCGCGCGGGCGCTGCTCGAGCCAGAAATCCTGGATCAGGGTGCCGTCCACGTGCATGGCCTGGGCGCGCACTCCCGCGCCGCCGGGCTGCAAATCGCCGGCGGTGATGGCCGGCACGAGCTTTTGCAGCGACCGGCAGGCAAGCGTTTTGCTGAGCGAGCGGATGATCTCCGCGCTGCACAGGCTCGGGTATTTGGCCATAAAGCGCCACAAACCCGGAAACCCGACGGCATCCGCCACGTCCCGCGCGGAGAAGTCCCGCCAGGAATATCCTTCGCGCGCCAGAGCCAGCACGGCGTTGGGCCCCGCCTCCACCCCGCCATGAATCATCCGGGTGAAATGCATGCCCAGGAAGGGAAACCGCGCGTCCGGCACCGGGTAGACGAGGTGCCGCACCAGCGACTGGGCAGCGGGACGCAGCAGGAAATATTCACCGCGAAACGGCACGATGCGGACGTGGCGGCTGATGCCGGCGAGTTCGGCCACGCGGTCCGAGAACAAGCCGGCGCAATTGACCAGGTAGTCGCATTCGTAGTCGCCCGTTCCGGTGACGACCACCCAGCCGGTCGCCGTCTCGTCAATCCGGGTCACGCGGCTCGAGGTGCGCACCACCCCACCCGCCGCCTCGCTGGTGCGCCGCAACGCCGCGCAGACCGCCAGATAATCAACGATACCCTCTTCGGGCACATGGATCGCCGCCAAGCCTGCCACGTTCGGCTCGATCTCGCGCAACTGGTCCGGCGTGAGCCGGCGCAGGTCGCGGAGCCCGTTCTGTTGGCCGCGATCCCAGAGCGTATCCAGCGCCGACAGCTCGCGCTCCTCGGTGGCGACAACGACCTTGCCGCAGATCTCATGCGCCACCCCGTGCTCCCGGCAGAAAGCGGTCATGAGCCGGATGCCCTCGACCGCCAGCCGGGCCTTGAGTGAACCGGGCTGGTAATACAACCCGGCGTGCAGCACCCCGCTGTTGTGCGAGCTCTGGTGCCGACCGACCTCGGCCTCCTTCTCCAGCAGGGTGACGGCCGCACGCGGCACGCGCATCAGGAGTTCACGGGCGACCGCGAGCCCGACGATACCACCGCCGATGACGACCACCTTCATCGTTATTTTTTCGCGCCGGGATAGATCCAGCTCCGGGTCGCGGAGGATTCCAGCATGGCCATGCAGGCCGCGACGCCCGACCGTCCGTCCGCCCCGCTGCCCACATCGCTCGGCCGACCTTCGATGGCGGCGATAAACGCGGACATCTGATCGCAGTAGGCCTGCATCCGCACATCGGCAAAGGCGGCGTCGGCCACCTCGTGCTTCACGGGCGGCTGCTGGGAGACCACTCGCCAGCCCTTTTCATCGGATTGGCGCAGCTCGCCATAGGGATCGAGGTCAAGCAGCCCGGTGCTGCCGGTGATCCGGAAACGGAAGTCTTCCCCGGGGAAGGATGGAGCGGGCAGCGCCCGGCTCGAGAAGAGCGAGCAGATCGCCCCGGTGGAAAATTCAAGCAGGCCCATCGTCGTGTCCTCCACCGGGACATCCGGCAGGAAGGTGCGGGAGAGGGCCGAGACCGTCACGACATCACCGCCCGTGAACCAGCGCAGCAGGTCGATGGCGTGCGGGGCGCTGTTGAGCAGGTGGCCGACACTGGCCGGGTCATTCCACCAGGCCCAGTTG
>JANNDM010000030.1:0-20306 GCA_031387725.1 Verrucomicrobiota bacterium
GATGTTCCGGTGGAAGATTCGGTGCTGGGCTCCCTGCAGGCACAGGGGCGCCATCGCTTTGAGGTGCAGACGCCACCGGCGGAGGCCGCCCGGGCGTTGCCGGCGGAGCTCATCGCGGACGCCGACGTGCTGTTCTGCTCCGTCCCGCCGGTCAATCACGCGGCGATGCGCACCCTCCAGTGGGTGCAGCTTGCTTCCACCGGATATACGCAGCTCTTCGGGCTGGATCTGCCGGCGCGCGGCGTGCGCGCCACGAATTGCCGGGGATGCTTCGATGTGCCGATCGCCGAGTGGAATGTGGCGATGATGGTGAACCTGGCGCGTGATTTCCGACAAATGATCCGCAACCAGGAAGGGGCGGTCTGGGACCGCTCGGCGATTTTCCAACGGGAAATCCGCGGGCTCACGGTCGGCCTCTGGGGTTATGGTGGCATCGGGCGCGAGACAGCACGTCTCGCCAAGGCCATGGGACTCAAGGTGCATGTGCTCGCGCGCAACGGGGTTGGTCCGCGCGATGAAGTGTATGTAGTGCCCGGCACGGGCGACCCGGACGGCGTCCTGCCGGACCGGGTATTCCGGAAGGGTGCGGAGCTGGAGTTTCTGGGCGGGCTGGATTTTCTCATCCTGGCGATGCCGCTCACCAAGCAGACGGAAGGTCTGATCGGCGAGCGTGAGTTGCAGGCCTTGCCGCGGCGGGCCTTTCTCCTCAATCCGGCCCGCGGCTCGATCGTGCGCGAGGAGGCGCTGTTGCGCGCCTTGCGCGAAGGCTGGATCGCCGGGGCGGCCATCGATACGCATTACCGCTACCCGATGCCACCGGAGCATCCGCTCTGGCGTTTCCCGAATGTGATTTTCAGTCCGCACATCTCCGGGTCGAGCCTCAGTCCGCACTTCAAGCGGCGGCTCTGGGATATTTTCGCCCAGAACCTCGCCCGCCTGGATGCCGGGCAGCCGCTCCTGAACATCATCTCGGCCGCCCAGCTGGCCGGGGAATAAGCCGATGCGGCCGCGTCTCTCAGTGAAACTTGCAGACGAGCTGCTCCATGTCCGCCGCCTGGGCGGTGCCGATGTGATCGTCCGGGTGAGGTCCTCGAATCGCGCTGCCGTGAACCAATGGGTGCGCTGAGCGGAGTCTTAAGCCAGGGAACCAGCCGCCAAGGCCGGCTTGGGCTAATACTACTGGCCGTGTTGGTGTTGCGCGGTGCGGCCGCGGACACGAAGACGCTCGTGCTGGAAGGCGGCCGCTACTTCGATCCGGCGGGACAGATGCGGCCCTTCGCGGCGCTCGTGATCGAGGGCGAGCGGATCAAAACAATCATAGCGCCGGGCGAAAGTTATTCCGCACCCGCCGGAACCGAGGTCGTCGATGCCCGGGGGCGGTTCGTCATCCCCGGACTGATCGACGGGCATGTGCACCTCGTGCACATCCTGCGCAGCCTGCAGATTTCAGCGGAGGAGTTATTTCCTCTCTTCCTGGCTCACGGCGTCACGTCGGTTCGCGATGCGGGCGATGAAATCACGGCCCAGCAGAAGCTCGCTGCCTATGCCGAGACGCACCCGGAACTCGCTCCACGGGTCTTCATGTGCAGCCCGCTGGTGGACGGCAATCCTGTCTATCACCCGTTCGTGAGCTGGCCGATGACGGATCCCGCCAAGGTGCCCGCCTTTGTCGAGCGCATGTCTGGGGCGGGCGTGCGCACCTTCAAGATTTATGTCGGCACCTCCCGGGAGGTGGGGCAGACGCTCGTGCGCGAGGCCCAGCACCGGGGCAAGTGGGTCACGGCCCACCTCGCCTGGGGTTACGGTGCGCAGGATGCCGTCGCGGACGGAATCAACAGTCTTGAACACATCGGCTCGGTGTTCGAATTCATCCTGCCGGCGGACACGCCACGCTGGCCGCCGCCGGTGGAGCGGGCGGCATTCTCAAAGGAGGCGCTCGCGGCCTTGGAACGGCGTGTCATGGAGAGCAAGGCGGTGGTCGATCTGGATTCACCCGTGGTCAAAGACCTGATTGCTGCCATCGTGAAGCGTCGCGTCGCAATCGATCCGACACTGGTCGTGTATCGGAACTGGATGCTGCTGCGCGATCTCGAGTCGGTGCAGCAGCACCCCGATCTGAAACCGCTGCCCGCGCGGCTGCGCGAGGGCTGGCACCAGTCGGCCCGCTCCCTGCCACTCGATCCGGCCACGGCCGGACTGCGACGGCAGCAGTTCGACAAGATGATGGCCCTGACGCTGAAACTTCATCGGGCCGGCGTGGAATTGATGGCGGGATCGGACACGCCGGTGCAATTTTGTCCACCCGGCGGCGCCCTGCATCAGGAGTTGGAGTTGCTTGCCGATGCCGGACTGTCCCCGAGTGAGGCGCTGTTGGCCGCGACCCGCAACAACGCCCGGGCACTGGGTCAGTCCGACCAACTGGGCTCAATCGAAGCGGGCAAGCTGGCGGATCTCGTCGTGTTGGACGCCGATCCGCTGCTGGACATCCGCCAGACCCGTCGCATCCACCGGGTGATTCGCGCGGGAGTGGTCCTTGATCCGGCCGAGTTGCTTCGTCTCGTGCCTGTGCGCTAGGTGCCGGCGTCCGGCTTCTTGGCTTCGTTTTTCGCGGGTTCGTCCTCGATCAAATTCACGAGGGTCGCCACGGCGCGAAAAGGCCGCAGCACCCAACTGCCTTGGAAGATGGGACCGACCGGGCCGGCGGTTTCGGGCAGGCGGCGCACGAAAAACAGGAGGGCGACACACATCACCAGCAGGCTGACATAGTAGCCGGCGAAGACCGGCACGTTGATGGAGGGCAGGTCCCCCGGTGCCTTGAGGAACAGGCCCCAGAGCACGGGCGTGCAGCCGCCGATGAAGGTGATGACGGCGCCGTGGATCGACACGGGCAGCGCCCGGTCGTGTTCAGGCAGGATTTTCACGAGGTAGCTCAGATTTGAGGAATTCCAGAAACCGGAGCCGGCGCCTTGCAGAAAGAAGAGCAGGGGCAGGGTCCAGTAGGCCTTGCCCCCGGTCGCAAGGAACACGATCCAGGCGGCTGAGATCAGCGCGTAGCTCAGGAAGGCGGCCTTGAAGAACGGCTTCGCTCCGATGTGGTCCATGTGTTTGCGCATTGCGATATTGGCGACGATCAATCCCACGTAGGTCAGCATCGTCAGGAGGATGATCTCGGCGGCACTGACGCCGGCGGCGGTCTTCAGGTAATAGGCGGCAAACGGAGCCAGGGGCGTGATGCCGGCGAAGAAGACGACGGAAATCCACAAATAGGTGCGAAAGAGACTAGGCTTCATCATGAGCCGCGGGGTCTCAGTCAGGACTTTTTCCAAGCTGATCGGCTTCGGTTTTTCCGCGTCCGGCAGTTTTTTCAGCTGCTGGTAGGCGAAAAGAGCGCCCAGGACGGCAATGAGGTAAAGCAGGATGAAGGCCGCGTAGGGCGGCAGCACGGAGAAGAAAAACGCATAGACGAGCAACGACAGGCCGACCGCCACGCCGGCGCCGAGCTGATCGGTGGTCCAGTAGCGACCGCGCAGCTCCGCCGGCACAAGCTGATAGAACCAGGTGGTGAGGGCGGAGGTGCCCACGGCCCGGAGGAAGCAGTAGCAGAACATCGCCGCCACCATCGCGTTGATCATCCACGGGACCGGGGTCGGTGGGGCGAGGAGCGAGAGGCCGATGGGCACAAGCAGACAGACGCTGCGCGCGCCCCAGCCGGCCATCGTCAGGCGCTTGTAGCCGTAACGCGACAGCAGCGTGGTCGAGAGGACCTGCGCGGGGGTGAGCAGAAAGGTCCAGGCGAACACAAGTCCCACCTGGAAGGAGTTGGCCCCGAGCTGCTGCATGAAGAGCACGGTGGGCGTGCCGATGGCCACTTGCCAGTTGAGCGCATTGAAATACGAGAAGTAGATCCCGTGCCGGTAAGGATAGAGTTCCGTGCCGCGTTTTTGGGTCGGGAAGAGCATCGGGATGCGCCAGGCTTATTGGCTCCGGATGATCCCGAGCTCGACTCCCGCGACCGACATTTCCTCGGCCGATTCGTTGTAGAGGACGATCTCGTTCCAGCCGTCTCGGATCACCCCGCAGTCCAGGGTGTAATTCCAGGCGCGATGCTCCTCGACGTGCTTGGTGTAGGGACCGGCGGGGAAGAGCAGATCCTCGGTTTCGGTGCGCGTGAAAACCGGCCAGGCGCCGTTGACACTCACGCCGCAAGCGGAGCCGGAGGCCGCTTGATCCGTGATGACCTGGATCACCAACTGAACCGGGGCTCCGGCCGGCTCGGCGCACAGCGGAATGCGCAGGGCGCGGCGGTGGCGCGGCGCGATCCGCACCGGCAGCTGCTCGGGGACGTCCCAGATTTTCGTGGCCAGGACCGAGGCAGTGTTGAAGGCGTAGTGTTTTTCCTTGCCGCGCAGGAAATCCAGGTCCGTGAGCTGGCGAAGGCCCGCGTAGTCGGCCCGCAGGCCGGGCACGCGCACCTGGTCGGTGACGAAGAAATTGAATTGCGCGAGGCCGTCCGCGCCGAGCACGAGCTTGCCAGCGGCGTTGCCGCGGAGCAGTTGGACGCTCACGGTCAGGTAGCGGGTGCCGCGCACGCGCTGGGCTCCCTCCGGCTTCGGCTTCGCGTGAAAGGCGTTGTCGCCGGCGAGTTGGACGTCGGGACCGGACGGGCGCTCGGTGAGCGACGGCGCGTGCGTTTCGAGCCAGTTGGGTGCGTCCTCCATGCCGCCGTAGATCGTGACGTCGGGCCCGAGTTGGCGGCGCAGGTCGTCGAGCGGCATTTCCCAGGAGGTCTGCCAGAAATTACTGAACGTGCAGAAATCGATGAGGCCGCGGCGCACCAATTCCTTCAGGTCAAGGCCGATGCTGCGCAGGTAGGGGAGATTGGATGACGTGCGGATACCCAGCGGGTAGAAAGGCCGGCGGGCCTTGGTCAGGGCGCGCACCGCGGCGAACCAGTCGGTCATCTCGTCGATCTGTTTTTGGGAGGCCGGCGCCTCGACACAGACGGGGTGGCGCAGCCAGTCAAGTTCCAGCCCCTCGTAGTCGTAGGCCTCCACGCCCTCGCGAATCATCCCGAACATGTAGTCGCGGACGGCCGGGCGGCCGTAGTTCAGGCCCACCCAGGCCGCCTGCGAGCTGCCCGTGGCGTCGGGCCCGCGGCCGGACAGCCGGTTCTGCGGATCGCGAAACAGCCGGCAGTTCACGGGACTGTCGGGTGCGCCGGAAAAATGCGTGGGGTTCATCCGGTAGCTCAGCCACGGACTGACGCCGCGCACGCGGCACACCCGGGCGCACTCCGCCAGCCAGTCGACGCCGGCTTCGGCCAGATCGAGGTAGAGATCCAGCATCTCCGCCATGTTCTTGGAATATTTATCAACCAGTGCCGGCGACATGCCCGCCAGACCGGCGCCGACCGAGCGCGTAAAGGCCAGGTCGCCGCGGCGATACCCGTGGAGCAGGTATTCCAGTTTCTTGGTAGGATACCACGCGACCTGGGTGTTGGGATTGATCAGCAACGTATCAACACCGCTGTCCGCGATGGCCCCGAGGTAACGCTGAATGGCGCGGGCGCCGTAGGCTCCGCCTTCCGGCTGCCAGAGTTCGGGGTTGTAGAAGAGAAAATTGCAGTCGCCGTTGAACAGGTTGCGGTGCGAGGTCAGCCGGCGCGGGCCTGTGGGCGCGGACTCGGCGGCCTCAAGCGATGGGACCAGAATTTGAGGCAGGGCCAGCGCGGCCCCGGTCAGCACGCCGGAGCCAAGGAAGTCGCGGCGCGTCAGGGTGGACGAAGCGGTAAAGTCCGCGGCCTGGCGTGTGCGGTCTTGCCCCATGGTCAGCCGGAGCGCTGGAGCTTCGTCAGCGCGCTGTGTTCGGCCCCGGCGCGGGGCAGCTGCTCGCGCTCGGTGGGCAGGCGGCCGGTGATGCGCCAGAGGTCGCCGGTCTCGGCGACGTAAATCGCGCCGTCCTGGGCGACAGCAATGCCGTGCGGCGACGCGAGGCGGCCGGCGAAATTCCAGGCGTCCAGGACGCGGCCGGCGAGGTCGAGGCGCAGGAGCGTGCTGTCGAGGGCACACGTGCCGTAGAGAAATCCGTCCGGCGCGGCGATGAGCCCGTCGATGGAGTGGAGATCGGACCAGGTGGCGACGTGCTTTCCGTCGGTGCGGAAGACCTGGATGCGGTCGTTTTCGCGGTCCGTCATGTAGAGCAGGCCGTCGGCGCCGAGCGTGATCACGTGGGGCGTGTGGAACTCGGCGTCGCCGGTGCCGCGCCGGCCCCAGTCGAACTGGAAGCGGTTGTCCGCGCCGAACTTCGCGATGCGCGAGTTGCCATAACCGTCGGTGATGAAGAACTCGCCACTCGGCAGCACGCAGACGTGCGTGGGCTGGAAGAAATGCGTGGCGTCGCAACCGGTGACGCCGTCGACCCCCAGCGTGAGCAGCAGCGCGCCCTCGGGGGCGAACTTGAACACCAGATGGCGGCTCACGTCAGTGATCCAGAGATTGTCCCATGGATCGACATGCAGGCCGTGCATCCAGTGGCGCTCGGCCATGGGGATGGGCACGGGGCCGCGCAGGTCGTAGGCGACGCTTTTTCGCAGGTGTTGGGCGCCGATCTCCCGGTCGAACGCGCCGTCGGGGTGGAGGCGCAGCACGGGATGCTCGCCCCGGTGGGCGAGGTAGATGCGGCCGCGCGAGTCGAGGCCGACGCCGACCACGCGGTCAAGGGTGATGCCGGCCAGTTCGGTCCAGCGGCGCTGGATGTCCAGTTTGATCCTGGAAGTGTGGGTGAAGGACGGGGCGCGGAGCGGAAACATGGCGGGTGAGGTCCGGCCCCATGGTCAGCCTGAACGCAAGAATTTAGTCAGCGCACTGCCTTCGGGGCCGAAGCGGGGCATCATCTCGCGCTCGGGGGGAAGCCGACCGGTCAGTTTCCAGGTGTCGCCCGACTCGGCAATATAGAGGGCGCCGTCCTTCCCCACGGTGATGCCATGCGGGTAGTTGAGCACGCCGTTGAGCACCCACACATCGAGAACGCGGCCGGCTCGATCGAAGCGGATGATCGCATTGTCGATGCCCCCCGAGCCGTAGATATAACCGTCCGGTGCGGCGTAGAGCCCGTCCACGGAATGCAAGTCGGGCCACGTCGCGACGTGGGTGCCGTCGGCCCGGAACACCTGCACGCGGTCATTCTCGCGGTCGGTCATGTAGAGCAGACCGTCGGGGCCGAGCGTGATGACGTGCGGGGTGTGGAATTCGCCGTTGGCGGTGCCGCGGCGACCCCAGTCGAACAGGAAGCGTCCGTCCGCGCCGAATTTCGCGATGCGCGAGTTGCCATAGCCGTCGGTGACAAAAAACTCCCCGCTGGGCAGCACACAGACGTGCGTGGGCTGGAAGAAATGGGTGGCGTCGCAACCGGAAACGCCGTCGACACCCAGGGTGAGGAGGAGTTTGCCTTCGGGGGAGAACTTCATGACCAGGTGCCGGCTCACATCGGTGATCCAGACGTTGTCCCAAGGATCGACATGCAGCCCGTGCAACCAGAAGCGCTCGGCAATGGGAATCGGGACCGGTCCGCGCAGGTCGTAGGCCATTTTCCTCTGCTGGTGCTCACCACCGATCTCGCAGTCGAGGGTGCCATCGGCGTGCAGGCGCAGCAACGGGCGCTCGCCCCGGTGGGCGAGGTAGATGCGGTTGCGAGAGTCGAGACCGACCCCGATCACCCGGTCCAAGGTGATGCCAGGCAACTTGGCCCAGCCGGGTTGTTTCTCCAATCGGGTCTGGGAGGAGTGGGTGAAGGGCAGGGCGCGAAGTGGGAACATGGCGGGGGTGGGTTGGAGATTGTTCAGGCCAGACGGGTGAAGCCGCGCAGGCCGCGGGCCACGCCGGATTCCTCCGCGAGGGTGCCGCGGGTGATGATGGTGGCGATCTCGCCCATGGACACATCGGCGGCGCGCAGCATCTCCTCGATCTTCGGTTCGTCGTGCGCGAGCATGACGTAGTAGTAGGTGGCGACGAGGAAGCCGCGCTCGCGCATCTTGCGCACATAGAGCGTCTGCGCGAGCGGTGCATCAGGCCCGAGGTCAAAGACCATCGTGGGCGTGGTCGGCATGCCGCCGACGATCAGCCGGCACGCCGGGTGCCGGGTGGCCAGCGCGCGAAGAGAATCTTGCAGGCGCTCGCCCCGTGCCCAGACGATTTTCTGCACGCCGAGGCGCTCGACTTTCTCCAGCACCGCGAGGGCCGCGGCCGGGCCGACGCCGTCGGTCCAGTAGCTGGAGGAGATGAAGCTGCCGTCGGCCGCCTGCATGACCGGTTCGCGGCCGATCACGGCGCCGAAGGGGAAACCGTTGCTCATCGCCTTGGCGTAGACCACGATGTCCGGATCGATGCCGAGGCGCGACATGGCTCCGGGGTGACCGTAGCGCAGGCCGCTGGTCACTTCGTCGACGACAAATACACCGCCGGCGGCGCGGCAACGGGCCGCGACCTTGTTCAGGAAATCGTCTTTGGGCAGCTGGGAGCGCATGGGCTCCATGACGACGCAGGCGAGGTTGTCGCCCAGCTTGGCCAGCGCCGCCTCGAAGGAAGCAAAGTCGTTGTATTTGAACGGCACGGCGGTGCCCTTCAACTCGCGCGGCACACCCTTCGGTTCGAGGCCGGGCAGGAGGTGTCCGTTGAGCGCATCGGATTCACCCAGATTGGCGGCGAGATACCAGTCGTGCCAGCCATGGTAGCCGCAGAAGGCGACGCCGCTGCGACCGGTGGCGGCGCGGGCGATGCGCACGCTCATGTTCATGCCGTCACCGCCGCCACGGGCGTAGCGCACCTTGCCCGCCCACGGATGGAGCGAGAGGAGTTTATCGGCCAGCTCGACTTCCTGCGGACTCACGAGGGAGCAATACGTGCCGAGGGAGAGGCGGCGCGTCACGGCGGCCGTGACGTCGGGATCCGCATAACCCAGGAGGATCGCGCCGACGCCACCGGCGAAGTCCACATAGCGGCGGTCGTTGAGGTCCCACACTTCGGAGCCAGAGCAGCGCGAAAAATAGGCCGGCCAGGACTTGGCATCAAACATCTCCGCCCGCTTGGACAGCAGGCCGGTGCCGCCGGAAATTACGGTGCGGGCGTGTTGCCAGAGTTCGGGGCCGGTCTGCGGGGCGGGCTTTGCTTCCGCGAGGTGGGGGGCAAGGAGGCGCTTGGCGTTGGCGCAGAAGATGTCGTTGAGGTCGGTTGGGGTCAGCCCGGTGTCCTCGCAAGCTTCGCGCAGACACATGAGCGACTCGATGCCGATCAGCGTCATGTCGTTGTTGGTCGGGGCCGAGTAGTCGGTCCGGAGCAGCTCGGGATGGAGCCAGAAAAAAAGATCGCCCGTGCTGACACAACGGCCGCGGACTTCGGACACCGCGAAATCCGAGCCCCACAGCACCCGGCGCGGGCCGAGCACCTTGAGGGCGGCGCGGAAGGCCTCGGACTCGCAGACGGCCGAGGTGTCGACGACCGCATTGTCGAGATCCGCCACGGTGTGAAGCCCGCGGCGGGCGTTGCGGTAGTTGAAGCTGCGCGCGATGTGCGCCAGGATGAGGCGCATGTTCGGGTAGGCCCGGCACAGGCGCCGCAGTTCCTGCTGGTTGGACGAATCCTCGATGGCGCCGTCGCGCACGATGTGCAGGAGCAGGATGCCGCGCACCTCGTGCAGGATTTCCCACATCCAGTCCGGGGCGTATTCCGCCAGCTTGGCGTGCATCGTGTCGGGGCGGTTCGCATAGCAGTGGTAGACCTTGATCCCGCAGAACCGGCCGCTGCGCAGGGCGGCGGCCACCATTGCCGGGTCGTCCGCCGGGGACACGAGCATGAGCCCGCGGCTGAGCGGGGTGCCGTGGGCTTTCACCTCGTCCGCGAGCCAGTCATTGAGGGCGGGACGGTTGGCCGTTTTGTGCGGCATGCCGAAGTAGAGCCCGTGCATGGTCTTCACCGGCAAATAACGCTGGAGGGCGGCGCGGTGTTCGCGACACCCTTGCAGGGGATGGTCGGCGAGGGGGGCCCAGGTGCCGGGCGCAAAGTGTTCGGCCTTGTAGGGGTGGACATGGATGTCGAAAACTTCGTCCGGCATAAAACCGGACAGGCGCGCGGCGGCGATCTGCTGGTCGCGAGGGGTGAGGGTGGTGACGAATTTCATGACTCAGTGGAAGGAACCGGGAGGGGTTTGACGGCCCAGAGAAGCACGGCGCAGATGAGCAGACCGAGGGCGCCGCCGTTGAACATGGTGGTGACGCTGATGTGGGCGTCGCGCACCACGCCGCCGATGTAGATCGACGTGCCGCCGACCATGACGGCAAACATGTTGAGCACCCCGACTGCGGTCGCGAGGTGGCGCCGGTCAACGATCTGGCAGAGCAGCGGTGTCATGCTCGCGTCGGGGAAGGGACGGGTGAAACCGTAGATCACCATGCCGAGGAGGACCAGCGGGAGAAGGCTGGCGTTGCCCACGAGCAGGACTCCCGGAATCGCCACGAGCACGCCGATCACGCCCACATAGATCCGGCCCCGGGGGTTGGACCGGGTCCACCGGTCGGCAAATAAGCCGCCCGCCACCATGCCAACGAGGCTGGCCGAGTAGATGTAGCCCAGCGCCGTGAGGCCGGCGCGGCCCTGGGTCATGTGGAATTGTTCCTGCAGGTAGGCCGGCAGCCACCCGACAAAAGACCAACTGGCAACGCCCAACATGCCCCAGAAGAGGAGCGCCAGCACGTAGGCGGGCCGGCTGAAAATGCTCACGAGGACCTGGCCCAGCCGGAGCCCCGGGACGGCGGTTACCGACTCGCCGGGAGCAGCGATCTCCTTGGGCCGGTCCTTCAGCAGAAAAAACAGCACACCCGAGTAGACGATGCCAATCATGCCAAAGAGCTGAAACACAAAGGTCCAGTCATGGCGGTCGGCGATCCAGCCGCCCAAGCCGCCGAGGCCGGAGCCGACCATGACGCCGCTGAGGTGAATGCCGTTGGCCGAGGAACGCGTTTGATTGCGGTGATAGTCCATCAACAAGGCGCCGGCGGCGGGAAAGTAAGCGGCTTCGCTGATGCCCATCAGCGCCCGGTAAAAGAGCAGTTCGCCAAAGGAGGTCGCGTGCGCGGTCAGCCACGTGGTCGCGGACCAGGCGAAAAGCGAGAAGATGATGATGCGGCTGCGGTTGAACTTGTCCGCGAGAAATCCGCCGAACGGACTCAGCACGCCGTAAGCGACCAGAAAAACCGTGGTCAGTAGCCCGAATTGGGCGTCCGTCATCGGGATGGCCTCCTTGATCGACGAGCGCATCGTGATCAGAATCATCCGGTCCAGATAATTCAGGAACGCGACGAACCACAGCAGGGCCACCATCAGCCAGGCCTGGCGCATCGGGTTGTGGGCAGAGCTGCTCATGGGGGTAACGGGGTTAGTGGCCGGGTTTGGCGGTGGGGCGGATGCAGTAAAGGAGCGCCGCGCAGACCAGCATGCTGCCGGCGGCGAATTGGAAAACATGGCTCACGTCGACGGCGGCATCGCGCAAGACACCGCCGGCATAGATCGTCAGTCCGCCGACGATGCAGGAGAACAGGTTCAGCACACCGTAACCCGTGGCGCGGTAGCGCGCATCCGTCACCGTGCAGAGGATCGGCATCATGTTCGAGTCGGAGAAAGCCTTCGCGAGCCCGAAGCAGACGAGACCGGCGAGAGCGAGCGGGAGCCAGTCAATGGTCGACGCCAGCAATATGCCCGGGGCGGCCACCAGCACGCCGATCAGCGGGACGTAGATGCGGGCGCGCTCATTGGACCGGCTCCACCGGTCCGCCCACCAGCCACCCAAGAGCACGCCGGTGAGCGCTGCTGCCTGCAGGTAGCCGGTGGCGGAAAGTCCGGCGGTGCCCTGGGAGAGTTTGAAATGTTCGTTCAGGTAGGTTGGCATCCAGCCAATGACCGCCCAGCCGGCGAGCCCGAGCAGTCCCCAGTAGCAGAGAGCGTAAACAAAGCCCCGTTGGGAGAAGAGGCTGCGCAGCGCGTCGACCAGGTTGATTTTCGGGGCGGCGACCGGGACGGGTTGGCCGGCGACCGGGCCATCGGCCGGACGATCCCGCAGCAACAAGGCCACAATGGCGGTGTAGGCGATGCCCACGATGCCGAAAATCGCAAACGCGTGAGTCCAGCCGTAATGCTCTGCGATCCAGCCGCCAAGACCTCCCAGGCCCGAGCCGACCATGATGCCGCTCATGTGGACTCCGGTGGCGAGCGAACGGGTGGTCCCCCGGTGGTAGTCGGCGATGAGCGCGAGGGCGGCGGGGATATAGCAAGCCTCGCTGACACCCATCAATGCCCGGGTGATGAGCAGCTCAGAAAATGTCGTCGCATGAGCTGTGAGCCAGGTGAGCAGCGACCAGACAAAGAGGCTGATGACGATGACGCGGGAGCGGTTGAACCGATCGGCGAGGAACCCGGCAAAGGGGCTGAGCAGACCGTAGACCCACAGGAAGACCGAGGTGAGCAGCCCGAATTGGGCCTCGGTCATCGGGATCGCCTCCACCAGCGAGCCGCGCATGGTGGTGACAATGACCCGGTCAAGGTAGTTGAGCAGACCGACAAACCACAACAGGGCGACGATCAGCCACGCACGGGCGGGCAGTTTGGAATCAGAAACCATGGGCTGGGGGGTGGTTACTGTGTGCGTCCACGAGCTTCGACCGGCCAGCGGCCGGTGATCGTGGTCCCGTCGGTGACGGTGACTTCATCCGTGAGATTGATGACGGTGCAGATGTGGGCGGGCACGAACGCGACACGCTCGCCGACGCGCAGCGCGTCCACATCCGCCCCGCGCACGTAGCCGTGCTCCTCATTGACGCGCACGACGGTAAGGTCGCGGCCGTCATCGGCCGCGCCGAAATGATTTTCCGGGGTGCGGTCGGAGGAAAAAGTCTTCGAACCGGCGTCGATCAACGCGAGGCCCGGCTCGGGTTTGTCCACGACCGTGGCGAGCACATGGACGGCAACGTCCTTTGGATCCATCACCTTGGTGGTCCGGGCGAGCGCCAGGTCGCCGAACATGTAGGCGCCGGGCCGCACAGCCTGGACGCGGCCGCGACTGATCTGCGTGGCCAGCCGGGCGGTGACGCTGCAGCCGGGCCAGAGGGCCAGCGCCGGGTCGATCGCCAGGCGCACGCGGTGCAGGCGCTCGATCATCGTCTCCAAGGCGGCCGGCACCTGTTCTCGCGGCACGCCATAGAAGTGGCCCTCATGGCAGTAGAGGCCTTTCAACTCAAGATGCGGATGACGCGCGAGGCGGGAGGCGAGGCGGACTGCGGCCTCATCGGAGCGGGTGCCTTCGCGACCGAGACCGGTGTCCAGGGCGAGCATGACGCCGAGCTTGCGGCCGGTGGCAGCGGCGAGATCGGCGAGGGCGTCGAAATGGGCCTCGCTGGTGAGGCCCACGCGCAAATCGGCGAGGCGTTCGGCGAGGGCCGCCAGCCGGGGGGCCAGCCCGCGGCCGACCAGGGAGTTGGCGACAAAAATTTCCTTCACCCCCGAGGGCAGCATCGCCTCGGCTTCGCCGAGCTTCGCGCAGGTGAGGCCCTTGGCGCCCGCCGTCAGTTGCTGGCGCGCGACCTCGACCATTTTGTGGGTCTTCATGTGCGGCCGCAACGCGATGCCGGCGGCATCGCAGGCCGACTGCATGGACCGGATGTTCGCCGCAAGTTTGGCTCGATCAACCAGGATCGCGGGCGTAGCAAGGGAATCGAGGGTGGCCATGTGGCTTTACATCCGACCGATCTGACCGACGGTCAATCCACCATCCACCACCACCACCTGCCCGACGATGTAGGCGGACGCCTGCGAAAGCAGGAAGACCGCGGCGCCGGCACAGTCCTCTGGTTCGCCGAGGCGCTTGAGCAGGATCTTTTTCTCGTAGTGCTGCGCCTTCGCCCCGAAGCCGAGGGCCGAGGTCAGCGGCGTGCGGATCAGGCCGGGGGCAAGGCCGTTGACGCGGATGCCATGCTCGACCAGCGCCTGCGCGAGACTGCGCGTCATCATCACCAGCGCGCCCTTGGAACTGTCATAGGCGGTGGAATCCTCCTCGGATTGAAACCCGTTGGTCGAGGAGATGAGCACCATCGCCCCGGGACGCTTCCGGGCAATGAGCTCCTTCGCGAAGGCCTGGCAGAGAAAGTAGGTCGCGCGCACGTTGAGGCTCATCGTCCTGTCCCACGTGGCCGCGTCCATCTCCAGGAACGGCCGGTCGAAGAAACTCCCCGCGTTGGCCACCAGCAGGTCGAGCTTCGGCTGGACGGCGAAGGCGTCGGCCACGAGCTTCGCCGACGCGTCGGGTTCGAGCAGATTGCCGGTGACAAAGGAGCAGCCCGGGGGGATCGAGGCTGGCCGGGCGGTGTTGCCGTGATAAACGACGGCGGCGCCGGCTTCGTGGAGTCCGTCGGCGATGGCCAGACCGATGCCTTTCGAGGAACCGGTGACCAGGGCCGCATTATGCGCGAGTGAGAATATTGACATCTTTGAGTTTCAACCAAGCCAGGGTGTTTTGTTCGCCGACCGCCTTTTTGAGATGAGCCGGGAGCGCATGGACGCATTCAGTCTCTGCCTTGTAGGTGCTGCGCAGCGAGACGAACTTGCCGTCGATGTCAGCGACATAGCTCTGGAAGGGTGTGTCGGAGCCCCACATGAGCTTGGTCGGGTAGGCCTCGGCCAGGGCGTGCAACACGGCGGTCGGGTCGCGATAGTCGGCCTTGAAGCGGCGGGACTCCGGGGCGACATAGCCCAGACCCTGGACCACGCCATCGCAGTGGATGCGGTGGGCGGAGCAGTCGAACCACGTGTTGGGCAGCTCGGCCACGCGGTCGAGGCACTCGCGGTCATAACGGCAGGAGTGCGCGAGGCAGAAACGCACCTCGGGGGTTTTCTCCGCGACCTGGAGAATCGTCTTCGCCTGCGACCAGGTGTCCTCGGGGGCCACGCTGGAGTGGATGATAAAGGGGATGTCGAGTTCCGCCGCCAGTTCGAGGAAGCCGCGGCCTTCCTTCAGGAGGGCACCCACGTCGGACTGGATTATCGTCGCCTGGATTTTGAGGGCGTAGAAGGGGTGCTTCTCGCGCAGGCGGCGCAGATGGGCGATTTGGGCGGCCGGCTCGCGCAGCGGATCGAGGATCATCACCGGCAGGCACTGGCGGCCGAGGTCGGGATAGAGAGAGTGGAGTTCGTCCAGCATGCGTTCATTCTCAAACGCGTAGGGCACCTTCTCGGGTCCACCACTGACCAGTTTCCGACGGCGCATCGCGGCGACATCGAACGTGAGATTTGCGACCATCGGGAAAACGATCCAGCGATCGACCCCGCAATGCCGGCCCTCGGTCACCATCGCCGGCAGATCCTGGCAATAGGGACTGTATCCGCTACAGTAGAAATACAGATCAACCCCCAGATGATTATGGCAATCAATGAGCATGGTAGCGTTTGTGTTTGACGGAACGACCGTTTCGTATTGTGGAATAGGGTGCAAGCCAAAAACCATGAGCATCGCGGTCCTTGATAAAACCTTCAACATCCTCGAGGTGATGGCGCGGACCGGCCGGATCCTGTCACTGGCGGAGTTGGCCGAGGAGTGCCGGATGCCCAAGCCGACCGTGTTTCGGATCCTGAAAAGCCTGCGGGACCTCGGCTATGTCGAGCAGACGGATCGCGGCGGGGGGTATGGCCTGTCTGATCGCCTGGCTTCATTGCGGGAGTATGGTCGGGACGAAACGGTGCGGGACAAGGCGCTGCCGCTGATGCAGTCGCTGCATGAGGAATTCGACGAGACCGTGAATCTCGGCCTGCTGGAAGGCCTGTATATCCGCTACGCCCATGTGATCGAGACGACCCAGCCTTTGCGGTGGATCGTGAAGCCCGGCGCGCGCGACCTTTTCCATACGACCGCCTTGGGCCGGGCGATTGCCGCGCACCTGCCCGCGGAACAGCAGTCACGTCTGCTTACGAAACTTTGCGCCACGCTGCCGACCCGCGGCCGGGCGGCGGTGCGGGCCGCGCTCGAAAAAGAATTGGCGGCGACCCGCGAGCGCGGCTATGCGCTGGAGGAACAGGAGACGGTCGAGGGGGTGGCTTGTGTGGCAACTCCGCTGGCCCCCTGGGGCGAACCGCTCGCGGCGGTGAGCGTGTCCGTGCCCGTCCACCGCTTCCCGCCGGAGCAACGCGCCGGGCTGATCCGCGCCATCCAGGTGGCCAGCTCGCGCCTCGCCGTCCACGCCTGAAGGCCCTTTCCCTCCATGCCCTACACTTTTGCCCGTTCCCAAGCGCTGTTCGATCGCGCCAACCGCAGCATCGCGGCCGGGGTCAACAGTGGCATCCGCAAGATGGAGGCCCCCGTTCCGCTCTATTTCACGAAGGGCAGCGGCCCGAATCTCTGGGATGCCGACGGCAACCACTATCTGGATTTCCAATTGGGGCAGGGCGCCCTGCTTTACGGGCACGCCCCCGCCGGCATGGCCGATGCCATGGCCGCGCAGGCCCGGCTCGGCACCCACTGGGCGGCCCAATGTGAGCTCGAGATCGAAGTCGCGGAGCGGATTCAGGCCATGATCCCGTCCGCGGAGCTCGTGCGCTTCAACAATTCCGCGACCGAGGTGGTGCTCTCCGCGTTCCGCCTCGCCCGCGCCCACACCGGCCGGAAGCTGATCCTCCGCTTTGAGGGCCATTACCACGGCTGGGCTGACGAAGGCCTCGTCGGTTTCGCCAATCCGATGGACAAGTGGGGCGATGACGAGAATCCCGCCCGCTTGCACCCGAGCAAGGGTGTCATTCCCGAGGTGCTCGACCAGTTTGTGATGGCCCGGTGGAACGACCCCGGGCACCTGCGCCGCGTCGTCGACCGCTATCGGGGGCAACTCGCGGCGATCGTCTTTGAGCCTGTCCTCTGCAACACTTGTTGCCTCGAACCGGTGGCGGGCCTCATGCCGGTCATCCGCGAACTGTGCGACCGCGACGGCATGCTGATGATCTCCGACGAGACCATCACGGGATTCCGTTTCGGCGCCTCCTGCGCCCAAGGCTACTACGGATTCCGCCCCGACCTCACCATCCTCGGCAAGGCGGTCGGCGGTGGCACCCCCTTCGCGGCGCTCGCCGGCACCAAGGCCGCGTTTGCCAAGATCCTGTCCGGCGAGGTGGTCCATGCCGGCACCCTCAACGGCAATCCGCTCTGCCTCGCGGCCAGCAAGTGGTCGCTCGATCAGGTGCTCGCCTTGGGGAAGGACCACCCGGCGGGCATTCAGCGACTTGGGCAGCGCTTGATGGACGGCTTGGTTACTCTCTCCCGCGAGCACGGTGTTCCGATGCGACCCCAGGGTCCGGGACTGATCTTCCATGCGGTCATGCTCAAGCCTGGTGCCGCCGAGGGTCCGATCAGGGATTACCGCGACTATGTGCGCCGTCACGACGCGCCGCGCTGGATGCACTTGCGTCGCTGCCTCCTCGAGGAGGGCGTGCGGGCGATCGAGCGGGGCCTGTGGTCGATCAGCCTGGCGCATGACGAGAGCCATATCGATCAGGCGCTGCAGCGGGCGGCGATCGCGTTCCGCCGCCACGTGGAGACGTGGAAGGCTCCGGCTTGAGGCCTCCGGCCGTGCGCGCCATGAAGCCCCGCATTCTCTTTGCCGGTCTCTTTCACGAGACACACACGTTTCTTGGTGAACGCACCCGGTGGGAAGATTTCGAGGTCACGGTTGGCGAGAGCATCCTCGCCAAACTGGGCGACGGGTCGCCCACGGACGGATTTCTCACTGAAGCGCAGCAGCGTGGGTGGGAGGTGATCCCGACGGTCGATGCCCGCTGCGTGCCGAGCGGCACGGTGGAGGACGCGATGTTTGAGCGCTATTGGACGGAGTTCGAACGCCGGGCCGCGCCGGCACTCGCCGCCGGGGTCGATGGCATCTACCTCGTCCTGCACGGGGCGATGGCGACCGAAAGCTTCCGCGACCCCGAGGGCGAACTCCTCGGCCGCATCCGGACTTTGCCGGGCGCGAAGCAGGTCCCGATCTTTGGCGTCCTCGATCTACACGCGAACGTGAGCGCCCGGATGTGCCGGGAGGCGAACGGCCTCGTGATGTATCGGGAGAACCCGCACACGGACGCCAGGCAGTCCGCCCAGCGCGGCGCCGCCCTGCTGGGCCGCTGCCTCCGGGAGAAACGTGTGCCCCGGATGGTGTGGTGCCGCCCGCCCATCATGTGGGCACCGCCGGGCACGGGCACGCATGCGGATCCGATGATGTCGCTGAAGTTTTTCGCGCACAAACTCGAGACGAGGTATCCGGAGATCTGGGCCTGCAACATCGCGAGCGGCTACTCCTTCGCGGACACGCCGGATACCGGCTGCTCCCTCAGCCTGGTGACCACCTTGCCGGACGAGTCCGCCCGCGAGCACCTCAAGGCCGGCGCCCGTCTGGCCTGGTCGCTGCGCGAGCAAGGCAACATCGTTTATCCACCCGTGGATGAGGTCGTGCGTGGGCTCAAACCGGAGCATTTCAATTCGGGCCCGGTCGTGCTGGTCGAACCGTCCGACAATATCGGTGGCGGAGCGCCCGGTGATGGCACGGGCGTCCTGCGTTCGCTCCTGCAACACCGGGTCGAGAAATCACTCGTCATCATCAATGATGCGGCGGCCGTGGCGGCACTCAGCGATGCCACGGCCGGTCAGGTCCGGCAGCTTTCGGTTGGCGGCCGCGGCTCGCCGCTTGATGCCGGCCCCGTGCCAATCGCCGCCACCTTTGTCTCGCGCAGCGACGGCAATTTCACGCTCGAGGATCCCAACAGCCACCTGGCGTCGATGAACGGCCTCAAGATTGCGATGGGCCCGAGTGCCGTCGTGCGCACCGCGGGGATGACGATTCTCCTCACCAGTCGCAAGACAGCTCCGTTCGACCTGGGTCAGCTGCGTAGCCAGGGTATCGAGCCGAAGGACTTCCGCGTGATCGGAGTGAAGGCCGCCGTCGCCCACAAGCGCGCCTACGACCGGGTTTCCCGCACCAGCTTCTATGTGGACACCCCCGGTCCGTGCACGAGCAATATCGCCGCGCTGCCGTGGAAGAAACTGGTCCGTCCGGTTTATCCGCTCGATGCCGCCGCCACCGGCCAACCGCAATTCTCATGAACCCTAAAGTCACGTTTCCCATCAACCCGGACACTCCGGTGTCCCATCTGCCCTTCAGCCCGGTCGCCCGGGTGGGGGATCTCGTCTTCGTCTCCGGTCAGGCGTCGGTGGACGCCACCGGCAAGATCATCTCCGACACCTTTGAGGGCGAGTTTCGCCGCTCCGTGGAAAATCTGCGCAAGGTGCTCCGGACCGCGGGCTGCGACCTGAACGATGTCATCCAGACGCGCAATTACGTGCGCGATGCGGAAGAAGTTCCGCTCTACAACCAGCTCTACCGCGAGTATTTCAAGACGCCGCTTCCAACCCGCACGACCATCACGAACTGCCTTTCGGCGGCCCTGAAATACGAGATCGAGTGCATCGCCGTGGCGCGCAGCTGAGGACTTACCATCATGAAGATCATCCGTTACCTTGATCCCCTGGGTGTCGCCTGCTACGGCGCGGAGCAGGCGGATGGCAGCGTCCGCCGCATCGAGGGCGATGTGTTTGGCTCGCACCGCGTCACGAACGAAACCGCCACCGTCCGCAAGCGCCTCGCCCCGGTTGTTCCGGCGCAGATTCTCGGCGTCGGGCTCAACTACCGGCACCACGCGGCCGAGTCTGGCATGAAGGCGCCCGAGCTGCCGGTGCTTTTCGTGAAGGGCATCAACACGCTCCAGAATCCCGGCGACCCGATCCTCATCCCGACCCATCTGCCGAGCGAGGAGGTCGACTACGAGTGCGAGCTCGCGGTCGTGATCGGGCGGGCCTGCAAGAACGTCGACCGCGCCCATGCCCTCGACTATGTGCTCGGCTACACCTGCGCGAACGATGTCTCGGCGCGGGACTGGCAGATCAAGCGCGGTGGCGGCCAGTGGTGCCGCGGCAAGTTTTTCGACACCTTCTGCCCCCTCGGACCCTGCCTCGTCACGACCGACGAGATCAAGAACCCCAACGATTTGAAGATCGCGACCCGCATCAACGGGGTGACGCTCCAAGACTGGACCACCTCGGACATGATCTTCGATGTGCCGCGCATCATCGAGTTTTTGAGCGGCAGCACGACGCTCGTGCCGGGCACGGTCATTCTCACGGGCACGCCGCATGGCGTCGGCATGGCGGCCAAGCCGACGCCCCGCTGGCTCAAGCCCGGCGAT
>JANNDM010000062.1:0-16831 GCA_031387725.1 Verrucomicrobiota bacterium
GCGGCGGCGGTGATGGCCTCGGCCTCGGACATGGCGATGCGGTTGGCCGGCGACTTGAGCCCGGTCTGTTCGAGCACCGCCGCGAAGAGCTTGCGGTCCTCGGCGGCGTCGATGCTTTCGGGCGAGGTGCCGATGATGTTCACGCCGCGCGCTTTCAAGGCACTGGCAAGGTTGAGTGGCGTCTGCCCGCCAAACTGGGCGATGGCTCCGATGCAGCCCTCCTGCTCATAGATTTCCAGCACATCCTCCAGGGTCAGGGGTTCAAAATAGAGGCGGTCCGAGGTGTCGTAATCGGTTGAAACGGTCTCGGGGTTCGAGTTGACCATCACCGTTTCAAATCCGGCCTCGCGCAAGGCGAACGAAGCATGCACGCAGCAGTAATCGAACTCAATGCCCTGCCCGATGCGGTTCGGGCCGCCCCCGATGATCATGATTTTTTTCTTCGCCGATGGCTTGATCTCGTTCTCGTCCCCGTAGCTTGAGTAATAATAGGGGGTAAAGGCCTCGAACTCGGCCGCGCAAGTATCGACCAGCCGGTAGGTGGTGGTGATGCCGGCTTTTTTGCGGTGCGCCCGCGCCGTGTCGAAATCAGTCTTGAGCAGATGGGCCAGCTGGGCGTCGGAGAACCCAAACTGCTTGGCGCGGCGGTGCAGCGCCGGGTCGAGGGACTGCAGGGTGTGCTGCTTCAGGGCCAATTCCATCTCGTGCAATTCGCGCAGCTGCCGGAGAAACCACGGATCGATCTTGGAGAGATTGAAAATTTCATCCTCGGTGAGCCCGGCCAGAAACGCCCAGCGAATGTAGAACACCCGCTCGGCGTTGGGCGTGCCCAGTTTCTGCCGGATTGTGGTGTCGTCCGGCAGCTCATCGCCGCCGAATTTGCCGCCGCCGCCCCAGCCGCGGGAACCGATTTCGAGTGAGCGCAGGCATTTTTGAAACGACTCCTTGAACGTGCGGCCGATGGCCATGGCCTCGCCGACGGATTTCATGGCCGAAGTCAGCGTGGTGTTGGCGCCGGGAAATTTTTCAAAGGCGAAGCGCGGCATCTTCGTGACGATATAGTCGATCGTCGGTTCGAAACTGGCGGGCGTGAGGCGCGTGATGTCGTTGCGCAGCTCGTCAAGCGAGTAGCCGACGGCGAGCTTGGCCGCGATTTTCGCGATGGGAAATCCGGTGGCCTTCGACGCGAGGGCGGACGAGCGCGACACGCGCGGATTCATCTCAATGACGACCTGACGACCGGTCTGCGGGTCGATGGAGAATTGGATGTTGGAGCCGCCGGTTTCGACGCCGATCTCGCGAATCACGGCGAAAGAGGCGTCGCGCATCACCTGGTATTCCTTGTCGGTCAAGGTGAGGGCCGGCGCGACGGTGATCGAGTCGCCGGTGTGGACGCCCATCGGGTCGAAGTTCTCGATGGAGCAGATGACCACGCACTGGTCCTTGTGGTCGCGCATGACCTCCATCTCGTATTCCTTCCAGCCGAGCAGGCATTCCTCGACGAGGACCTCGTGGGTCGGCGAGGCCTCCAGGCCGCTGTTCACGATCTGTTCGAACTCCTCGCGGTTGTAGGCGATGCCGCCGCCGGTGCCGCCGAGCGTGAAACTCGGGCGGATGATGAGCGGAAAGGTGCCGATCATCTCGGCCGCCAGGCGGGCTTCTTCCAAGGAGTGGACGATGCCGGACTTGGCGACGTCCAGGCCGATGCGCAGCATGGCCTTCTTGAAAAGGTTGCGGTCTTCGCCCATCTCAATGGCCCGTGGTTTCGCCCCGATCATCTCGACGTTGTATTTCTTGAGAATACCGGCCTGATGCAGCGCCATGGACAGATTGAGCGCGGTCTGGCCGCCCAGCGTGGGCAGCAGCGCGGAAGGGCGCTCCCGGGCGATGATCTTTTCCAGGATCTCGACTGTCAGCGGCTCGATGTAGGTGACGTCGGCGAACTCCGGGTCGGTCATGATCGTGGCCGGGTTGGAGTTCACGAGGATCACCTTGTAACCCTCCTCGCGCAGCGCCTTGCACGCCTGGGTGCCCGAATAGTCAAACTCGCAGGCCTGACCGATGATAATAGGGCCGGCCCCGATGATCAGGATGGACTGAAGGTCAGAGCGTTTGGGCATGAGCGTAGATTACGCTGAGGCTTGAGTTGCGCCCAAAGTGGCGCAAGAGGGAATTGAACAATTCAGGTGATGTTCCACCGAATTGAGCACCAACCGCGCCGGCGACCGACGTCGCGCCAGTTAAATCTCTCAGCCGAGGCGGCTGACGTCGATGCCGAGGGTGGCCGCAGCCCGGGACTTGTCCCTCTGGCAGGCGTTTAGCACGCGGGCGATATATTGCTTTTCCTGCCCTGCGACATAGTCGGCCAAGGTCGGCCAGTCTTTCAACTCGTGAATTCGCAGCGGCAGTTGGGCCGAAGTGATGATCCGGGTCTCAGTGGTGGCTATGATCTGTGAGATCGTCTGGGTAAACTCCGCCAGATTGCCCGGCCAGTCATAGGCTCGGAGTGTGACGAGGGCATCTTCCGTAAATTCGAGCTGCCGTGCCGCGAACTGGGGGTTCGAGATCTTCCCCGCGACTTCCTTCAGGAGGGCCGGGACATCCTCCAGCCGCTCACGCAAGGGCGGCAGCTCAACCGGCAAGGTGGCGACGCGGTAAAAGAGTTCCTCGTTGAAACCGCCCTCCTCGGCCAGTTTTTCAAGATCCACTTCCGTGGCACAAACGAGGCGGAAATTGTTGGCATTATTGCGCAGAACGGAAATCAACTCGGCCTGCGCTTCCTTGGGCAGGCACTGCAGGTGCTGCAGAAAAAGTGTGCCGCCTTTCACCTCTTGGATCCAGGTGCCCCCGCTGCCGTTTTGTCCGAGTAGGCCAGTGCGGAGGTTTTGCATCGAGCTTAACCGGCAATCGATCGGCACCAACGGACTGCCGGCGGGCGTCCCCGCGACATGGAGCAATTCGGCGACGATCTCGTGGCCGGCGCCGGATTCACCCGATATGAGCACCGGGGTGCGCGCGGTGGCGAGTTTCTTAAGCTGGGTGATGAGCCGTGTGATTTTCGGGCTGGTGCCCGCGAGCCGGGCCTCGAAATCCCCCGCTTGCACGACGGGGGATGGGCCGAGGGATTCGCGCTCAACGACCAACTGCCGGAACTCCAGGCCGCGCTTCAGCGCCTGCATGAGTTCGTCCACCTTAAAAGGTTTCTGGAGATAGTCGAAGGCGCCGAACTTCAAGGCCTGGATCGCGCTCTCCGTGCTGGCGTAGGCTGTCATGATGATGATGACGGCGCTGGGGTCATAAATCTTCAATTGCTTGAGCAGCGTGATGCCGTCCATCGGCTTCATGTCTATGTCGGCCAGCACGAGGTCGTATTTCTCCGCCTTGTAGCGCGCCAGCCCCTTTTCCCCATCGGTCGCAAATGCGGTCGCGTAGCCGGTTGGTTGAATCACGGCCTCCAGCATCTCGTGGATCGAGATGAGGTCGTCGACAATAAGAAGGGAAGGCATGGGAGGATGATCAGGGGTCCAGGTCCGCGTAACCGCGGGCCTGGACTGGTCGCTTTAAGCAACAACCCCGGGCTTATTGCAAGCCGCCGGCCACCGCACCAAGTTGGAAGATCGGCAGGAACATGGCCATGACGATGCCGCCGACCACGACGCCGAGGAAGACGATGAGCAGCGGCTCGATCAGCGAAGTGAGTGCGGATACAGTGGCATCAATCTCGGTATCGTAGAAGTCGGCGATCTTGTTCATCATGCCGTCGACATTGCCGGTGGTTTCGCCGGCCTTGACCATGTGCTTCATCATCGGCGGAAAGAAGGGGTTTGCCGCCATGACCTCGGACACCTGCCCGCCCTGGCTGACATGCTTGGCGATCTCGGCACACGCATCCTCGATCTGGCACTTGCCGCTGGCGGAGGATACGATTTCGAGGGTGCGCAGGATGGGCACGCCGGAACGCATCAGGGTGGCGTAGGTGCGGCAGAAACGGGAGAGCGCAATCTTATGCACGAGGTTGCCGAAGATGGGTGCCTTGACGAGGAAGTTGTCCTTCTGACGGCGGCCGTTCGGCGTCGCGATATATTTGCCGGTGACATAATATATGCCATATGCGCCGCCGCCCAGCGCCCACCACCACGCCTTCATGAAGTTGCTCAGGTCGATGAGAAACTGGGTCGGAGCCGGCAGTTTGGCGCCGAAGTCCGCGAACATGGCGGCAAACACCGGGATGACAAAGATCAGCAGCACGTTGACCAGGGCGACGGCGAGGCCGATGACGGCAACCGGATAAGTCATGGCCGACTTGACCTTTTTGGTCAGCTTGACCGACGATTCGAAGTAACCGGCCACCTTGCCGAGAATTTCGGCCAAGCCACCGGACGCTTCACCAGCCTCCACCATGGAGATGAAGAGATTCGGAAAAGAGGCGGGAAACCGCCTCACCGCTGCGGAGAACGAGGTGCCGGTGGAGATGTCGTTGCGCACATCGCGAATCACGATACGAAAAACCTGGTCTTCGGTCTGGTCTTGCAAGGCCTCCAAGCAGGAGACAAGGGGTAGGCCGGCTTGCAACAGCGATGCGAGTTGGCCGGTAAAAATGGAGAGTTCGCCAAGACCGAGATTGTAGGTCTTAGCCTTTTTCTCGAGAGCCTTCTGTTTGGCCATGGCCTGGGCGGCCTGAACGCCTGATTGCTTGGGTTTCGCTGCTGCTTGAGTCGCCATAGTGGTGGCAGGTTAGGGCTATAACCATAACGGCGGCAATCTATTTTCTAGGCATCATCCCACGGTGGAATGCGAACGAACAAAAGCTTGAAGGGCAGCTCGGCCGGGACACTCTCGCCAGTCGAAAACGCGGCTATAGTTTAATGGTAAAACCTCTGCCTTCCAAGCAGGTGTCGTCGGTTCGATTCCGACTAGCCGCTCCAGTTGATCACGGGCTTAACAGCCCGGGATCCATCCGAAACAGACACCCCCGTGAATATCATTCTGTTTCGCCCGGCCGAAGCCGATTACCCCCTCCCCCGACATGACCCGCGTGCGCGGCATCTGCTTGACGTGCTCCGTCGTCGACCCGGCGATAGCTTTGACGCCGGCCTGATCAACGGCCCGCGGGGAAAAGGCACGTTGGTTGCCGTCGAACCGGAGCACCTTTCCCTTGCCTTTGTTTGGGGTGAGCCACCCCCACCACCCTGCCCGCTGGTCCTGCTGGTCGGCCTGCCGAGACCACAAACGGCCCGAGACATTTTGCGCGAAGCCACGGCACTCGGTGTGTCGGCGATACACTTCATTGCCACTGGAAAAGGTGAAGCCGGCTACGCCACGAGCACCCTTTGGCGCTCCGGCGCTTGGGAAAAATGCCTGATCAGCGGCGCCGCTCAGGCCAATTGCACGCGACTGCCCGAGGTGACCCATGGCCGCTCCCTGCGCGAAGCGATCGAGTCCCTGCCGTCCGGCCCGCCGCGACTCGCCCTCGACAACTACGAGGCCAACGCCGCGCTCACCACTTGTAACCTATTAGGTTACAAGGCGGCGGTGTTGGCACTCGGAGCGGAACGCGGTTGGGCGGAGGCGGAGCGGGATGTGTTGCGCCAAAGCGGTTTCACTTTGGTCCACCTGGGCGAGCGAGTTCTGCGCGCAGAGACGGCGTGCATCGTCGCTGTCACTCTGCTGAAAGCCAAGCTCGGCTGGATCTGAAAATCCCCACCGTGGGCTGGCGCCTGCCCTTGCCGAGTCGCTTTACGCAGGTCCAGCCCGCCGGCGACAGTTCCAATTCGCCGGGCATTTCGAAGACGATGAGAGCCTCCGGTTTCGTCGCGAGCCAGCCGTCCAACCGCGCAAAAAGTTTCGGTGCCACCTCGGGGATTTGTTCATAGGGCGGATCAATGAACACCAGGTCCGGCGCCTCGCCCGGCCACACCGTGGCGGCGTCCGCGGTCACGACCTGCAGGCCGGCGGTGTCACGCCCGAGACTTTTGCACACCGCCGCGAGGTTCCGGCGGATGAAGTCCGCGGTGCGCACGTCTTTTTCCACAAAGACGCCACCGGATGCGCCGCGACTGAGTGCTTCCAGCCCGTAGGCCCCACTGCCGGCAAACAGGTCCAAAAACCGCGCCCCGGCCACACCAGGCGCCAGGCTGGAGAATACCGCCTGGCGCATGGCGTCGGTGGCCGGACGCACGGCGTCGCCCTTGGGCAAAGCCAACAGGATGCCGCGCGCCGCGCCCCCGGTTATCCGCATAGGTCGGGTGCGTCCAGGCCAGCCCCCGCCCGACCGGCATTACGCCGTTCGATGGGAACACTTTCTGCTGCCCGCGGTTGTATGTTGAACATAGCGTTTGCACGGGGCGGGCAGGCGATTTACGTCTGCCTGCGCCAGTGTGAAGCCGGCCACCTAACTGACTTCCGCCTCGCGCAAAGGCAATGCCTTTACCCAGTCCACCAAGCATGTTTTCCCGACCCCCAGTCCGGCCGCTTCTCGCCGCCCTGCTTGCCACCGCAGCCCTCCACGGTGCGGAGCAGAACGGCTGGCCGCTGGTCGTGCGCCAATCGGCCAGCGTCGGGGCACCCGCATCAGCCCACTATCTCGGACCCCTGCTCTTTTCCCGCCAAGAGGGTGACAGCATAGTGCAGGGCGTCCGGCCGTTCTGGCTTCAGACCCAGACGGGCGACAAGACAGCCTCCACCTTCCTCTATCCGCTGTTCACCTGGCATCGGCAGCCCGGCTTCAGTAGCTTCAGCTTTTTTCGACTGGTCAACCAGCGCCAGCGGAGCGAGGCGGGAGAGCCGGACGTGCACGACTTCGACGTGTGGCCGTTCTATTTCTCCAAGGATACCGGAGACCCCTCGACCTCCTATCGCGCCTTGTTCCCCCTCGCGGGCACGATCAAGCAGCGCTTCGGCCAGCAGGAGTTGTCGTGGTATGCCTTTCCGTTCTATTTGCACAGCGTCAAGGCCGGACGGGAGGTCACGGCCGCGCCGTGGCCCTTCCTGCGCTTCATCGGCGGCGAAGACCATCATGGTTTCGAGTTCTGGCCGCTGTTCGGCCACCGCAGCCGGGCCGGCGACTACGACGAACAATTCTACTTGTGGCCGCTCTTCTACAAATCCACCCAAGGGCTCTCTGCGCCTGAGCCCACGATCAAGCTTGGTGCTCTACCCTTCTACACCCGCGAGACGGCACCGGGCCGCATCAGTGAGAGCTACGTCTGGCCGTTCTTCGGCTACACTCATCGCACCGCGCCCTATCGGTATGACGAACAGCGCTACCTGTGGCCGTTCCTCGTGCAGGGCCGCGGCGACCAGCGCCGGGTCAACCGCTGGGCCCCGCTTTACACCCATTCCACCATCAAGGGCTACGACAAAACCTGGCTGCTCTGGCCACTCTTTCGCCATGCGGCATGGCAGGAGGCGGGCCTCGCCCAGGAAAAAGACCAACTGCTCTACTTTCTGTATTGGTCCCAGACCCAACGAAGCCTCGCTAACCCCGCCGCTGCCCCCGCCTCTAAAACCCACCTCTGGCCCCTCTTCAGCGCTTGGGACAACGGGGCCGGACACCGTCAGGTGCAGGTGCTCAGCCCCCTCGAGGTCTTTTTTCAGAATAACGACGTTGTCCGCCAGCTCTACACCCCGCTCTTCGCCCTATACCGCTATGACCGGACGGACGCGCTAACTTCCCGTCACTCCCTGCTGTGGAACGCCGTCACCTGGCGGCGCGCGGCCGCGGTCAAGGAATTCCACCTCGGCCCGCTGCTCAGCGTGCAGGCCGGGGGCGATCAAAAGCGTATCGCCCTCGGCAACGGCCTGCTCGGCCTGACGCGTCGGCCGGGCGAACGGGCCTGGCGATTCTTCCTGTTCGATTTTACCCGCAAATCCGCTAACAAGACTGCCGGGACTCCGCCGCCATGAATTACCTGACCGCCATCATCAGCCACATCGGGGGCACCCTGCTCCTGCTGGCGCGCACGGTGAAATACCTGCCGACGCTGCCGCGCCAGTTCCCGCGCTTCATCGAACAGTGTTATCTCATCGGCTACACCTCGCTACCCATCGTCACCATCCTGAGCTTCTTTATCGGCAGCGTGCTGGCGCTGCAGAGCGGCTACAGCATGGAAAACTTCGGGGCCAAGCAGTTCATCGGCACGCTCGTCGGTCTCACCATGGCCCGCGAACTCGGCCCCGTCATGGTGGCCATCCTCATCGCAGGTCGCGTCGGCTCGGCCATCACCGCCGAGCTGGCTTCGATGAAGGTTTACCAGGAGATCGACGCCCTCACGACCATGAACATCCCACCCGAGCGGATGCTCGTGCTGCCCCGGCTGGCGGCAATTATTGTCATGATGCCGGTCCTCGCCATTATCGCCAACCTCTGCGGCTGGTATGGCGGCGCACTGGTGTGCCAATACACCCATTCCATCTCCGTCGACTCCGAGGCCTATTTCACCGCCCTGAAGGTCTTCATGAAGCCGAAGGACATCGTCGACGGCTTGGTCAAAGCCGAGGTGTTCGGCTTCGTGATCATCACCGTCTGCTGCTACATCGGCCTCAACACCCGCGGCGGCCCGCGCGAGATCGGCGCCTCCGTGACGAAAGCCGTCGTCGCCTCGCTCATCCTCATCCTGGTGCTCGATTATTTCGTCACCAAAGCCCTCCTCTTCACATGAGCTCGACCTACACCGCCTCACCTTTCGTCGGCCGGACGTTCGGCGTCACCGTGGCCAACGTGACGAAGAAATTTGGCCAGACCACCGTGCTGAAGGATGTCAGTCTCGAGGTGAAGCCCGGTGAGATCTTCTGCATCATGGGCCCAAGCGGCTCCGGCAAGACCGTCCTCCTCAAGCACATCGCCGGCCTCGAGCAGGCCACCAGCGGCGAGGTCAGAATCGGCGAGTTCGATGCCGCCGATCCCGAGACCCGGAACAAGGTCCACCTGGCCCTCGTCTTTCAGGCCGGCGCTCTCTTCAACTCGCTTTCGGTCTATGACAATCTCGCCCTTTATCCCCGGGAACACCGCGAATGCAACGAGGCCGGCATCCGCGAGCGCGTCATGCACGCCCTCTCGATCCTCTCGCTGGAGAAGGCGGCCAACAAGTTCCCCTCCGATCTGTCCGGCGGCATGAAGAAGCGCGTGGCCATCGCCCGCGCCCTCGTGATGGAACCCCAGCTGCTCCTCTACGACGAACCCACCTCCGAGCTCGACCCGGTGATGTCGGCCACCCTGACCGAGATCATCGCCACCCTCCGCGAACAAACCGCCGTCACCAGCATCATCGTCACGCACGACCGCGACCTCGCCTTCAACATCGCCGACCGTATCGCCTTTGTGATGGACGGACGCATCCAGGGCACCGGCACCCTCGCCGATTTCAAGACGCCCAGGGACCCCGTCATCGCCAATTTCCTCAACCCGGTCATCGACCTCAAGAATCCTCGTTTCAAACAACTGGAGAACAGCCATGAATAACACCTCACAAACCGTTCGCGTCGGCCTTTTTTTTCTACTCGGTCTGGCGCTCGCTTGGATCACGTTCGAGTCACTCAACGGCGGGCGGCTCTTCAAGAAGCCCGGCTACACCCTCGTGGCCGGCTTTGCCAACCTCAAGGGCCTCAAGACCGGCGACGAGATCCGCATGGCCGGCGTCAAGGTCGGCGCCGTCGAGCTCACCCGCCTCGCCGGCCACCGCGTCGAGGCCCTCCTCGCCATCGAGCCCGGCGTCAAGATCCCCTCCGACGCCGTCGCCAGCGTTGAGCAGTCCAGTTTGCTGGGCAGCAACTACCTCGGCGTCACTTTCGGCACGCCCGGCCTTGAACTGCTCAAGGACGGCGACGAGATCAGCACCAAAGGCACCATAGACATGAGCGAGGTCATCAGCCAGCTCGGCAACCTCGGTTCCAAGCTTGAGCAGGTCGTCGGTGAGATCGGCAAATCCTTCGGTTCCGGCGGTGAAAGCGGCGGTATTTTCCAACGCCTCGACAAACTCGTCTCCGACAACGGTCCCAAGCTCACCGAGACCATCAGCAACCTCCAGGACATCACCACCAAGATCAAAGGTGGCGAAGGCACTTTCGGCAAACTGGTCAACGACTCGAAGCTCCACGACGACCTGCTCGCTTCCGTCACCGAAATAAAGGCCGCCGCGACCGACGCGCGCACCTTCATGAGCGACACCAAGGGCATCGTTGCCGACGTGAAGGGCGGCAAGGGCACGCTCGGCCTGCTCCTCTACGACGAGCCCACCGCCAGCAGCCTCAAGCTCTCGATGAAAAACCTGCGCGAAGTTTCCGACAAACTGAACAGCGGGCATGGCACCCTCGGCAAACTCATCTCCGACGACAGCCTCTACCTTGACGTGCAATCCACGATGAAGAAGGCCGACCGCGCTCTCGAAGGCCTCGAGGATTCCGGCCCTATCACCGCAGTCGGCGTCGTGGCCGGGAAGCTGTTCTGATGCCAGTTTGTCTGGTAGGGCGAGTCGTCCCGATGAGCCGCCCCTCAACGGCTCGTCCAGAGGAACTCGCCCTACCTTGCACACCATGCCCCTCACCCTCCAACTCATCCCCGGCGAGTTCGCGGTGTGTCGCCTGTTTCCGACACAGCCGGTTCCGGCGTGGGCCGGTTCCGGTGTTTTCAGCTCGGTCACGCGCACGACAGAGGAGCTCTCGATCATCTGCCCCGCCACTCAAGTTCCTCCCAGCATCAAACACGAGGCCGGTTGGCGGCTGCTGAAATTCCAAGGGCCTTTCGCTTTTACCGAGACCGGCATCCTCGCCGCCGTGCTCGCGCCGCTCGCCGCGGCCAAGATCGGCATCCTCGCCACGGCGACATACGACACCGACTACGTGTTGGTGAAAAACAGCCAGCTCGACGCCGCCCTCCACGCACTGGAAGCCGTCGGCCACGCCGTCAACACCGCTTAGGGGACCAATCCCTATTCCGCCCGCAACACTTCCACTGGATTTACCCGGGCGGCGCGCCACGCCGGCACCAGCGTGGCCAGCAGGCCGGCCGCGGCGATGATTGCCGCACTGGCCCCGAACACGCCGGAATCACGCGGATTCAATCCGATCAATAGATCACCGAGCGCGGGTGCCGCCACCGCCGCCAACACCAGTCCCGCACCAAGCCCCGCTCCGATCCAGAGGGAGCTCTGTCCGACCACGAGGCGGATCACCTGACTACGTGATGCCCCGACGGCAAAACGGATGCCAAACTCCCGGGTGCGTTGCGCGATGCTGAAGGCCAGCACGCCATAGACCCCGACGACGGTGAGCAGCAGTGAGATGGCGGCATACACCATGAAGACCGTTGCAGTGAACCGTGGGGCGCGTTCCTCACGGGCGAGCCGGGTCGTCATGGTCGCCACGTCATAGACCGCGAGCGTCGGATCCAGTCGGGCGATCTGCTGCCGCACAAACGCCAGTGCGGCGGATTCCATCCCTTCATCGAGACGCACCATGACGTTGATCTGGTCCATGGGAAATTGCTGGTAGGAGAAATAAGTGTCCCCGTTCCCGGTGTTCTCATCATAAGCCCGGCCGCGATGACGCGCCGGGGCCGCCAGGCCGATCACCACGGCAGGACGCACCACGGTCTGTATGATAAACAGGGTTTTTCCGAGGGGATCTTCGCCTGGCCAGAAGCGCCGGGCGGCACGCTCATCGAGGATCACCTCTGCCGGCTGGTCGTAGAGCGCCGCGGGCGAGAAGTCGCGACCGCGCAAAAGCCGGATGCCCAGTTTCTCGAGGCCGCCTGGAGCGGTATTGAGCAATTGCAGGTTGGTCATGGCCCGTCGGTCGGCGGGATCCAGGTGCCCGGGCAGCAGGCCCACCACCCAGCCCGACGTGCCCAGCATGCTCGGCCCGAAGATGGTGGCCGCACGGAAACCCGGTCCATCCTGGATGGCGGCCTGGACCTGCTGGGCGAATCGCGCGCGCTGTTCACGCTCGGGCAACCGACCCCGGTCCATTTGGATCTGCATAGTCAGCAGACTCTCAGGATTGTAACCCAAGGGGCGGCGTGTCATTTCCAGCAGGCTTTTGGCCGTCAACCCGGCACCGACCAGTAGAGCCGCCGCCAGCGCGACTTCTGCCGCCACCAGCCCGTTCCGGCTGCGGGTGCCGGCGGCATCACTTCCGCCCTTGGAGCCCGATTGCATCGCCGACCGCAAATCCAGCCGCCGGGCCCGCCACGCCGGCATCAGTGCGGCGGCCACCGCCACCCCGAACAGCAGCAGCAGGCCCGCGCCCAGTGCCACCGGGGAATATTCCAGCCGCACAAACTCAGGCAGCACCAAAACTCCCGCGCGCCGGAGCGCCCCAAGCAGCACTGCACCCACCCCGAAACCTGCCAGGCCACCGAGGCCTACGGGGCCAAGCACACCGGCCAGCACAATCTGGACGAGTTGGCGGCCATCAGCCCCCAAGGCCGCGCGCACCGACAACTCGCGCACCCGCCGCAGACCGTCGACCAGGAACAGGTTCGCAAGATTCACCGCCGCGAGTCCAACCACAAGCAAAGCGCCGGCAAAGAGGGCTGCCACCGCTTGGTTCACGCGCCAGAAAAAATAGTGCCGGACCGGTTGCAGCAGAAACCCGCGCCCGTGGCTGTCGCCGGGGCGCTCCTTTTCGATGGCCAGGGCGATGGTGTCCGCCTCCTGTTGTGCCACGACGAGCGAGGAATCGGGGGCGAGCCGGACCAATGCCCGGCAGCGTCGCAGATTGTAATGCGAATAGAGTTCGGGCCCGAGGTGATGGACTGCGAGCGGAAACGGCAGCCAGACCGCCGGCGGCCCGATCTCGTTCGAAACATCGCGAAAGCCGGCCGGCATCACGCCGATTACGGTGTGCGGGCGGCCGTTCAGCCGGAGCGTGTGGCCGAGGACGTCGGGCCGGCCACCCAGCCGTGCCTGCCAGAAGTCGTGGCTTACCACCGCCACCGGATGCGCGCCGCCCTGTGCCGTTTCCTCCGCAGTGAAGTTGCGGCCCTGCGCCGGGACGGCCCCGAGCAGGGTGAAGTAGTTGTGTTCCGCGAAGGTCGCCGGAATCCGCTCGGCCTGCTCGGTCGCGTTGTCGCTGCTCAGTGTGAGTGACTGCTGATCGAAGAAAATGGCCAGATCCGCATCGCGCGTGGCGGCCCGCTGGTAGTGCCTGAATTCCGCCACGGAACCGGGTGACTCCCACCAGCCGTCGGTGCGGTTGGTGCTGCTGAGGATATGCAAACGGCCGGCGTCGGGATAAGGCAGTGGACGGACGAAAACTTCGTAGGCAAGACTGGCGGCAGCGATGGCGAGCCCGAGGCTCAGGGCCACGACAGTAACAACGACTAATGAGAAGCCCGGACGGCGAAATGTGCCGCGGGCCGCGGCGACTGCGAAATCATAAAGCATGGGATGAGGGGGTTGTGGCTAGAACGGAAAGCTGGCTATGATCTTAGCCGACTGGGCTTAAAAAACGGCGGGCCACCAAAATCCAGCGGCCAATCACCGGCCTTAACTGTTCTTGCGCTTGTAGAGGCCGTCAAAGGCCGTCGTCCACGTCTTGCCGCCGTCGGAGGACTGCTCCCAATGCTGGCGCACGGTGCCGTTGGCGTTGAGCGTCCAGGTGATGCGCTCCGTCTGTTTCGCGCCACCCCGCTGGATGGTTTCACCGGTCAGCACCATCTTGCCGTCCACGAGGCCGCCGTAGAGGTCGAGCACGCCACCGGCATTGTCCATCCAGCACTGGTGCCAACGTTTGGCGGCGGCATCGTAGCCGTTGAGGCTCATGCCGGCGTAGGCACCGGGCGTCGAGTAGTTCTCCACCAGCACGCGGCCGGCATGCTGGCGTTCAATCCGGTTCTCCCCCGCCTTCTTTCCGTTGGCCTGGTTGGTCACCTCCCAGTCTCCGACCCAAAAGTCAAAATCGTGGTTCACGGGTGGCGGTGGTGGCGGAGTTTGGGCCAGGACGGTCACGATCAGAACTGCGGACAGGCTGATTAAGCAAAAAGGTGTTTTCATGCCATAAGTTACAGCCGCTGTCTAATGGGCGCAACTGCACAGAGACTAAGCGCCAGCAAAGGCCGCCCAAGCACACGCTGCGCGCGCCAAAAAAAGCGGCGGTCCAGGCAGGACCGCCGCTGGGGCAAATCAATTTCGTGTAACGGGCTGGGCTTAGAATTCCTTCTTCAGCTCGACGAAGAAGCGTCGGCCGATGATGTCGTAGGTCGACTTGTTCGTGTTGGCCTCGCTCTGGTCGCTGCCGCCGCCCGGGATGTAGAAGGCCTGGCTGTCGGCGATATTCTTCACGCCCGCAGTGAGCGTGTAACCCTTGGCCCAGTCCCGGCCGAAGTTCGGCACCGTGTAGGTGGCCGAGAGATCGACGGTGGTGTAGGCCTTGATTAAAAAGGCCTTGCCGTCGGCCCGCTGGTTGTTGGTCGCCTGCGCGCCACCGAACAGCGTGCCTTGGGCAATGACCTCCGGGAGGTGGGTGGCCGAGAGCGACACCCGCAAATCCTTGTAGGCCCAGTTGACATAGGGCTTCACCAGATAGCTGGGCAGAAGGCCCTGGGAATTGCCCAAACCGTTCGTGCTGTCCGTGAAGTTACGTGCATATTGCTGGTAAGGCACGCTCGGATTGGCCCGGCCCTTGAAATTGGAAATCAAATTGGCCCGGGCGCCAAAGTTGAAATAGCCATACTCCGTCGTGTTTAGCTTGTAGTCCACGTCGATGTCGAGGCCGTCGGTCCACTGGTCGCCCTGCGGATCCGTGGCCAAGAGAAGCGACGCCACATTGGTGCTGGTGACCTGGTTGGTCGCGGCGGTGGTCATCCGGCTGCCGTCCACGAAGATCAGGCCGGGGGCAAAGGCCGAGCCAACGCCCTTGGCGTTCAGGTCGGCGGCGATGGCGTTGTAGTCAAAGCCACCGATGCCGTCCTGTTTGATGTGGTAGTAATCCACGGAAACACTCAGACCCTTGAGCTGCTTGGGGGAATAGACGATGCCGGCCCCGTAGGATTCCGACTTGGAAGGAGGGAGATTCGGATTGCTCGTCTCGATCGTCGGCAGGAACTGGCCGGAGACAAACGTGATCGGGCTGGCCGCCCCACCGGGACCGGTGAAGCCGGCGGCGCTCAAGGGCACACTCACCGTCGGAGCGTTGCCGCCCGGAGGTCCGAACAGGGCGAAGATCGTCGGGGCGATGAAGCCCTTGTTCCAGGTGCCACGAACCACCAACTGGTTGTCGAACGGCTTCCAGAGGATGCCCACCTTGGGCGTCTTGGCCGTGTTGGTGCCGGGAGAGAGGAACTCCGCGCGATAGCCTAGGGTCAGGTCCAGGGTGTAGACACCCGGCACGTTCATCTTGGGATTGGTAAGTGGGACGGCGGCCTCGGCGTAAACCGAGCGGGTGCGGCGCGCGCCACCGGGGAAACCGGTGATGGCATTGAAGCCCAAGGCGCCGCCGGTCGTGAAGTTGCTGTCGGCGTGGTTCTCGAGGCGCTCGCGGCGGGACTCACCGCCGAGCACAAAGTTGAAGTCGCCCGCCGGAAGGGCGAAGGGCCGACCATTCAAGCGAAAATCCACGCTGCGGGTGTCGAAGAACGTGGTCCGCAACAGGTCGGTCTGGATCGCGGCGAGGGTTCGCGGATCGTTAAAGCCCGGCAGGGCAAAATAATTAAAGATCGGCAGGTTGGCACCGGTGGAATCAGTCAGCAACGAGAGATACTGACCCGCCGCGTTTTTCACATACTGCGTGCCGGTGGCATTGAGCAGGGGCGTCATGGCCGTGTTCAGAAGCGAGCCAATGCCGCCGCCGACGGTCAGAATGCTACCTTGACCACTCAGATACAGGAAAGACGTTTCCCAGCTGTAATTGTCGTTGATCTCACCCTTGAATCCCGAGACGACCCGGGTGCCGAAGCGCTGGGAGTTATTCTTGCGCTGGCCCAATTCCACCAAACGGTGGCGGATATTGGGCGCACCGGCCGCCTGGCCAAGGCCGAGCGTAACGCCGAAGACGTTGTAGGGATTGGTAGCGGGGATGGTCAGGAAGGAGGCTTGCAAACTGGCCAGCGGGGACGGGGCCAGCACTTGGCCAGTGTTGAGCGTGTCGGCATACAAGAAATCGCCAAAGGCCACGAGTTTCTTACCCATCAGCTCCTTTTCACCGGTCATCGTGAAAATATTGCGCTTGGTGGGGATAATCAGTGCATTGTTGAACAGCGCGGTATTAAGGATATTCACCGTGCTGAACGAGCCGCCGGTAGCGGTCGTGATCGGCACATAGATGCCCGCCGCCGTCAACTGGGCGAGCGTCTGCGGGGCATCCAGCGGGGTCGCCCGGCCTGGAGTGGACGTGATGGCGGCGTTGTAGCCCGGCTTGCCCGCGAGTTGGGGCAGGCCCGCCAAGATGGAATTGTTTACGCGGCCGGAATACGAGCCCGAGAAATAATTCGGCGGATTGGCCGGGTTGCCGCCGAGGGCGGCCAGCTCCTCGATCGAGAGGATCGATACTTTCCGGGCGTTGGTGCCCAGCTGGCTGTTTTCGAAGTATTGCGCTCCGACGGTGATGAAGCCACCGGGAATCGTCACACCGGCCGTCAGCCAGGCTTCCCGGGTGTTGTAGTCATTGGCCTGGGTCTGCATCTGGCGGGCGCCGACCTCGTAGCCGTTGTAGCTTTTCCGGAGGATGAAGTTGATCACCCCGCCGATGGCATCGGAGCCGTAGACGGTCGAGGCGCTGTCCTTCAGGATTTCCACCCGCTCGATCATCGCGACCGGGATGTTGCTCAGGGAACCAAAGGCGCGCCGGCCGTTGATCAAATCGAGCGTCGTGAGATTGCGCAGCGAGGCAAAGGTGT
>JANNDM010000072.1:0-5762 GCA_031387725.1 Verrucomicrobiota bacterium
CGGCGACCGGGGCGCCGGTGCGGTCGTAGCAGAAATAGAACGAAACGGGATTGAAGAGATAGCCGAAGACGCGCGGGAGGGTGACGAGAACCACGCGGGCACCGGTGAGATCGAGAGTGGGCGACGAGGCGGCGAGATGGGCGAGGACTCTGGATTTTAGATTTCCGGTTTCGGATTTTCGATGGGGGAGCGAAGCGGCGGATGTGGCGGGCGTGAGCGGGGCGTGGTGGAGGGCTTCGCCGGTGGGGAGGTAGTCACCGTCGCGGAAGGAGTAGAGGTTGCGACGGCCGAACGAGAAAAGCGCGAGGCTGCGATGGAGCAGGGGGAGTTCGTCGAGATCAATGGCGAACAGGAAAATCCGGTAGAGAAAGCGATGCTGACGCGGAGAAAAGCGCGCGTGCATGACAGAGCATTCGTAGAGACAGGAATTCATTCGGCCGCAGGTCATGCAGATGCCTTTACTACGCCCAGAAAGCGAGAACGGATGCCTTTTGACGAGACCGGCTCGAAATGACCCCGCTAGGTGTTCCAGGGATCGCGCCCGAGGAGCTGTTCGCTGAGGCGGACGGCGCTGAGGAGGCCGTCTTCGTGGAAGCCGTAGCGTTGCCAGGCACCGGCGAAATAGGTGTGCGTCGTGGTGCGCCCGGCGAGGTTGAGCGCGGGGATCTCCGTTTGGGCACGGACGGCACCAAGGCTGAAGAGCGGGTGCTCGTAGTTGATCCGGCGGAGCACGCGGTCGGGGGCGATCGACTCGGGGCGGTTGATGGTGACGAAATAGTTTTCGCGGTCGGAAACGCCCTGGAGTTTGTTCATCCAGTAGTGGGTGGCGGTGGAGAGGGGCGTGGACTCACCCGCATGGGCTGGAAAGCCCATGCCACTCGGACGGGCCGGAGAGCCCATGCCACCCCGGACCACGGGCGAATCGCTCGTGCCACGGGAGGAGCTGATTTCGTAGTTCCAGGCGGACCAGGCGAGCTTGGTGCGCGGCATCACGGTGGCGTCGGTGTGGAGGGTGGCGGTGTTGGGCTGGTAATGGAATTCGCCGAGCAGGCGCGCCTCGGCCGGCATCGGATCCGCGAGCAGCCTGAGGGATTGGTCGGCGTGGCTGGCGAGGATGACCCGGTCGAAGCGCTCGACCGCGCCGTGGTGCGTGGTGAGGGTGATGCCGCCTTTTTCCCGTTGCACCCGGGTGATTCCGGTGCGGTGCCGGATGCGGTCGCGCCACGGAGCGGTGAGGCGCTGCACATAAGCCTGCGCCCCGCCGTCGACCGTCCACCACTGGTGCTGGGTGCTCAGGCCGAGGAAACCGTGGTTGTGGAAAAACCGGAGCAGGGTGGTGGCGGGAAACGCGAGCATCTTCTCGGGCGGAGTCGACCACACCGCCGAGCTCATGGGCGCGAGATAGAGTTCGAGAAAGTCAGGTCCGTAGCCACGGCGCCGCACATAGTCACCGAGCGTGACATCGGCCCACGCCGGATCAGCCAGCGCCGCGACCGCCTCGCGGTTGAAACGGTTGATCGCGAGCAGCATGCGGATGAATCGCGGGCGGAAAAAATTCCGGCGCTGGGCGAACAGGTGGTTGAGCGACGAGCCGGCGAACTCCAGCCCCGTGTCCTCATGCCGCACGCTGAAGGACATCGCGGTCTGCTTCACCGGCACGTTGAGCAGGCGGAAGAGCCGCACCAGTTGAGGGTAGGTCTCGTAATTGAACACCATGAAGCCGGTGTCGATCGGCACCGGCCGTGCCGTGCCGGGCTCGGGCACGGTGATCGTGTTGGTGTGACCCCCCGAGTAATCGTGCTGCTCAAAGACGGTGACATCGAGGTCGCGGTGCAGGAAATGCGCGCAGCCCAGGCCGGCAATACCGGACCCGATGATTGCGAGAGAGGGCATGGGAAAAATTACAACCGGTGGGCGGGAATCCGACCGACCGTTCTTGCTCAGGTTTCCGGGGACGGGGTGGGAGCGGACAGGCGGTCACCCGCGACGAGTTCGCTGACATCCTTGTGCACCGCCGGGCCCTCGGCTTTCTTCTCGGTGGCAATTTCGCCCGAGCCCACCGTGGCGAGGGCGATCGCCGCGGCCGTGGGCACGACGCGCCGGAGGGTGTTGATCTCCTCCTGCACGGCAGACATGGAGAAACGATGGACGGTGTCGTGATGGGCGTTGCGGGCCGCTTCATCGTAGATGGACTGCGGCACAGGCTTGAGGCCCCAGATGAAGCCGGTCCAGGAAAGCAGTTTCAAACCGTAGTAGGTGGGATCGATTTCCCACCAATAAAAACCGTTCCGGGTGGAGGCCTGGTAGCGGTGGTGGTTGTTGTGCCAGCCTTCCCCGAGGGTGATGAGGGAAAGGATGAAACTGTTGCGGGAATCATCGGTGGTGTGGAAGCGGCGCCGGCCCCAGAGGTGGGTGAAAGAATTGATCGAGGCCGTGCCGTGGAAGAGAGCGGTGGTGCTGATGAAGAAACCCCAGACCAGCAGTTGCGCGCCGTCCGTGCCCAAGCCCGGCGCCGCCACCGCCAGATATCGGCCGAGCAGTAACAGACCGGTGGCGAAGAGGACCGGCACGACGAGGTCGAAGCGGTTTAGCCAGACGAGCTCGGGGTATTTGGCGAGATCGCGGATCTTGGAGTAGTCGGTCGGGAAGTTGCGCTTGCTCGTGATCCAGCCGATGTGCGACCACCAGAAACCGTGCACATGCGGCGAGTGCGCATCCTCGGGTTCGTCGGAGTGCTGATGGTGGTGGCGGTGGTGATAAGCCCACCAGAGCGCGCCCCGCTGCACCGTGGTGCCCGTCCACAGCGCGAGCAGGAACTGCCCGAAGCGCGAGGTGCTGTAGGTCTTGTGCGAGAAGTAACGGTGGAAGACGCCGGTGACGGCAAACATGCGCAGCAGATAGAGCGCGACCGCCGTCCAGATCGCGAACCAGCTCCATCCCGTCCAGATGACCCCGAGGCAGCCGAGGTGCAGGATGATGAAAGGAATGCAGCGGACAAAATTTACGCCGTCGGGCCGGGCGCGGCTGGCCTCGGGGGACTCGATGGAATAATCGGAGTCAATCCATTGGACCAGGGAGCTCAGCAGGCGGCGGAAGGAGTTCTTGGGCGGAAGTGGCACGGCCGATAATAGTGTGAAAGAGGCGGGGAAGGAATCCTCCTCTTAGAGCCGATGCAAGCCGGACTTAATCCCATGGAAATATCCCGGCCCATTCCACGCGGCACACCGCGCGACGGTCACCCGCCGGCCGGTTTCACGCCGCCAGACGATCCGGCTTGGCCGGGCTCGCGGAGCTTTTGTCCGCCCCGGGCCGCAGGGGCGGTTCGGGCGAAGGTGGCGCGCCCATGTTCTCCCCTTCGGGTTCGGTGGCCACGAGGAGCGAAAGGAGGGTGATTACGATAATGGCAGAGATCATTGCTTGGTGAGGCCAGGGCTAGGTCAGAGCACTGACGGAAGGGTTTGTTCCCGATGCTTCCTCTAACACAACGAAGCCGGGCTTTGTTGCGGGAATCTACGGTTTTACCGACGCGGTCAGCGTCGGGAAAGCAGGGATAAGGTGTAGTTTCCGTTCCACTGCAAGTCGCGGCTGCAATAAAATACGGCTACCGCAATTTCCCGTCTCAGGACGGAAATTTTACCGGCGATTAACCCCGAACCAGCCGGTTGATGGCGGGCAGGGTGGCGCGTAACCGGCAGGCATTGACCTCCTGTTCATCAGGGGCGCTCAAACACCCACGTGGCAAATTGCACGAAGCGAGACAAAGCCGCGGCGTGGTCATTGTCCCGGCAGATGCCACGGGTCAGGAATTTCATCCGATGAAGAGAAGCGAGGGCGTGCAGCATGGCACCAACGACGAAGCTAAACCGCCAAAGAAAATCTTCCGGCGGCAGGGTTGGGTCATGGCGCCGCAGCGCCTGACCGAAGCGAGCCAGCACGGGCTGGAATTCATCGGCGAGGAATTTCTCCAAAAAAGGCAGGGGCTCTACGAGGCTGCGGCCAATCAGCCGGGCCGCAGGCGGGCCTTGACCCTCCGCCTCGGCAAACAGTCCGAAAAGCGGCTCCGCCAGAAGCTGGAAGATCACGGCAATCGGGACCGGTAGAGCACCGGCATTTGCCTCTGCTGCCGTCAGGCTGGACAGACGGGCTAGGTTGATGGGCTGGATTCGCCGGCGAAGGACTTCCAGATAAAGGCTCTCTTTGTCGCCATGATGATAGTTGACTGCCGCCAAATTAACTTTCGCTTTTCGCGTTATTTCACGCAGGGTCGTTCCGTAGTAGCCTCGCTCCGCAAACAGCGGCTCCGCAGCCATTAGTATCCTATCCAGTGTCTCAAGTGGTAAGCAGTCGCTCATATAATACGAAAGTATGAAACGTCCGTTTTAATTATTGGCAATCCTAAGTTAAAAGGCCGGCAGAATTATCGCGCAATGTGACCCACGGGGGAAGTTGCGCTCTCGAATAAGCCAGCTATGATCTCAGTTGGCTGAACCCCCGTATCTTATGAAAATCAAATTACTCCTGTTCGCTTACCTGGGACTGATTGGATGCAGCGTGGCGCTGGCCGCGAGTGCCGACAACATCGATTCACCTGTTAAGGTGACCTTCATGGAACCGGAAAACTTTACCGACTTGAAGACCGCTTACATGGACACCGACCGCGGGCGCGAGGCACTGGTTGCCGAATTGAAGCGGCATATCTTGGCGCGCGCCGCCAGATATCTTACCACCGGTCAGCGGCTGGAAATCACCATAACTGACGTGGATCTGGCGGGCGATTTCGAACCATGGCACGGCCCGCAATTCCACGATGTTCGCATCGTGAAGGACCTCTATCCACCGCGGGTCAGCTTGCAGTTCCGGTTGCTGAATGCCGACGGCACGGTGGCGAGCGAAGGCACCCGCCAGCTCCAGGATTTGGGCTATATGATGAGCATGGCGTGGCCCTTGTCCGATCCGTTGCGTTACGACAAGGAGATGCTCAGTGACTGGCTGCGCCAGGAGTTTCGGCACTCCTGAGCGTCTCACGAAAACTGATATTTCAGGCGCCGACTGCGTCGGCGCCTTTTCTTTTGACCGGGCCGGGCCGGCGGCGGCACACTGGCCGGGTGAACGAGACCACGCCACCGCCGAGCAAGGCCGCTTTGCCCGAAGCCCAGACGGTCTACGCGAAATTCGAAACCGAGCTCCAGGTGCGACCCGACGACATTGACATGTATCAGCACGTGCACAGCAGCCGCTACATGGATTATGTCCTCGCGGCGCGCTTCGACCAGATGGAGCGCTGTTACAAGATGCCCATGCGGGAGTTTGAAAAGCGCGGCTTTGGCTGGTTCATGGCCGCGACGCAGATGAATTTCAAACGTCCGCTGGGGCTGGGGGACCGCTTTGTCGTCCGGACGTGGATCGAAAAGTTCACCTTGATCGGCGTGAAGGTGCAGTTTCAGATCGAGCGTGCGGCGGATCAAAAGCTCAGTTGCGACGGCTGGTTTGACTACGTGATGGTATCCATCGAGACGGCCCGGGCGGTGCGTCTCCCCGAGGATATTCGCGCGAAATACGCAATCTAGAGGCAGCGCGGCGACCCGGCCAAATCACTGCCTGGGGGCGGTTTGCCCACCTGACAAAAAAAATACCCTTGCGTTGTGGCGGCGGCTGAGCGTCCTTACGCCCCTCGTTAGAGATAGCGTTTTGATGACAGGATCTGGTGAGTCGTTGGCTGGGCATTCGCTCAAGTGATGATTTCGAAACCCACGGTGGGAACG
>JANNDM010000094.1:0-4692 GCA_031387725.1 Verrucomicrobiota bacterium
TTGGTGCGGTGGTTGTCCACGGTTTTGCTGCTGATGCCGAGCTTCAGGGCGATCTCCTTGGTGCTGTTGCTCTCGGCGACGAGCTTGAGGATTTCGCGTTCGCGATCGGTGAGCGAATCGGCACCCGACCCCGGGTTGTTGTTGGCCACGACGTTGCGGAGGAGGGCGGCCACACCGGGACCGAAGTAGGTGCCACCGTTGGCGATGGTCTCGAGGCCTTTCTTGAATTCTCCCAGGCCGGCGGTTTTTTCCACAAACCCGTGCGCCCCGGCTTCCAGCATCTCGCGGACAAGCACCGGGCTTTCATAAGCCGAGAAAACCAGCACGCGCGTGTGCTTGAGCTGCTTGCCGATGCGACGAAGGATGTCGACGCCGCTCAGACCCGGCAGGCGGGCATCGAGGACGAGCAGATCGGGTTTCAACTCCAAGCACAGCTGGCAGGCCTGCTGGCCATCCCCGCTCTCGCCTACAATCTTATAGGCCGGGTCGATGCGCAGGATCTCGGCCAGCATTTCCCGGATGGCGGTTTGATCCTCAATTATGACGATGCGCTTGGCGGCGGTGATGGGGGGCGCGGAAGACACTGGGGAGGTTGGCGGCATTGAGTGGGGCAACTTTCGGACATTAACCGGAAAACTCAACTCCGATTAGTAAAAATGACCGGCGGGCTCAGGGGGAGCCGATTATCGAGCTGGTGGGGCGACTGGGATTCGAACCCAGAACCAATTGCTTAAAAGGCAACTGCTCTACCATTGAGCTATCACCCCGTGCCAGAATCAAGGGCGCATAGTTTTTCCCTTGGACGGCAAGGCAAGGATTATTTGCACCAGCAGGTTCTCCCGGACCGGCCAACCGGGCATTGACCGGGAGACGGGGATTCGTGCAAGCTGCCCCTAGATTAGCAATTTTCGTGGGAACATTACTCAAATTTCCGGATCAGAACCAGCCTGAGCACATGACCGCCAAGGCCCAGGAAGTCGCATTAGACCGCATGTTGGTTGACCGCTTTAAAGGCGGCGACCCGACTGCGTTCGATCAGCTCGTAACCCGGTATTGGGACCGCATCTATGCGATGACCAACCAACTCCTGCGCAACCAGCAGGATGCCGAGGAAGTCACGCAGGACGCCTTCATCCGCGCCCATCGCGGGTTGGTGAACTTCCGCGGTGACTCAGCTTTCTCCACCTGGCTTTACCAGATTGCGACCAACCTGGCCCGCAACCGCTACTGGTATTGGTGGCGCCGCAAACGGGACAAATCCATTTCGTTCGAGGCCCCCGTCAGCGGGGAAAACGACACGACGTTGGCCGAGCTTATTCCGGCCGAGCAGGAAACTCCGGAAGATGCCACGGTCACGCAGGAGTTCGTGAACCGGGTGGCCGAGTGCATGGAGGAATTGAATGAGAAACACCGCGAGATTCTCATCCTGCGCAATGTCCAGAACCTGGCCTACGAGGAAATCGCCGAAATCCTCGGCATCAGCGTCGGCACGGTCAAGAGCCGCATCGCCCGCGCCCGCGAAAGCCTGCGCGAAAGACTCGGAGACGAATTTCAGCCATGAAAGACAATCGCTTCATTGAATTGGTCAACCTCTACATCGACCGGCAGATATCCGCCGAGGAAACCGCCGAGTTGGAGGCGGAGATGCAGGACAATCCGCGCCGCCGGGCGATCTATCGGCAGTATTGCCAGCTGCACAGCGCCACCAAGCAGGTTTACGACCGGTTCCGCGCCCATGCCGCCGACCCGCAATCGGCCGCTCCCGCCGGGCGGGAAGGCATGGCCAAGTTTGATGTTCAACCACGCCAGAACTGGATCCATTATGTCGGCGGTCTGACCGCGGCGGCGTGTCTGGCTTTGGTTTTTGTCCGCTATCACAGCGGCACCCAGCCGGTCACCGGAACGATGACGCCGGCGGAACCGAAGCCTGCAGTCCAAGTTGCGGTCGCCCCGGTAGCCGCAAATCCGACGCCCAGCCTCATCAGCCTGCGCCGCGATCCGGCACTCGAGTCCGACTATTCCGTCTTGCTCACGGCCTTGCGCCAGGAAGAGCCACGCTCTTTCAACAGCCCGGAGATTCAATCCAACCGATTGCCATCCCTTTTCGATGACGGGGTGTTTGAAGTGCGGCCGGCGAACGGCCCGCGAACCTTCCGCAGCAAACAGACGACGGCGCCGCAGGCTGAATTCACCGCCTTTCAGTTCCAGCGGTGAGGCCTAGCCGAGCGCTTTCTTGATCAGAGCCTCCGTGGTGGCCTTCGCGCCCAGGGCGACCCAGGCTTGTCGCACGGCTTTGTCAGCATCGGCGGCCTTGTAACCCAACGTCGTGAGGGCAAGCACCGCGTCGCGTATCTTGTTTTCGCCGGCAGGCGACCCGCTCGCCGGTGCGTCCGACTGGCCGGTCGAACCCAAGCCAATATCGGCCGGGCTGAGTTTGTCGCGCAATTCCATGACGAGGCGCTCCGCGGTTTTTTTGCCGATGCCGGGACACTTGGCGAGCAGGCCCACATCGCCCGCCGCAATGGCCCCCTTGAGCGTGGGCAGGGAAAGCTTGCTCAGAATGCTGAGGGCCATCTTCGGGCCGACTCCCGTAACCTTTTCCACGAGCAGACGGAAGAAGTCGCGCTCCTCCTCGGTGGCGAAACCATAGAGGGTCGCGGCGTCTTCCCGATAGACCGCCAGCGTGTGAAGCTTGACCTGGGAGCCGGGCGCGGGGAGGCGCTCGGCCGTTGTGACCGGGATGTGGACCTCGTAGCCGAGCCCGCCGGTCTCGATGACCGCGGTCAACGGAGTGGCCGAAACAAGGAGACCTGAGACCCGGGTGATCATTGGAGGCCGAGCACATCCTGCATGTCGTAGACGCCGGGTTTCTGCCGGATAATCCAGCGGGCGGCGCGCAGGGCGCCCCGGGCGAAGATGGCCCGGTCACCGGCCTTGTGGGTCAATTCCACGCGTTCACCGAGGGCGGCGAACACCACGGTGTGATCGCCCACGACATCGCCGCCCCGCAAGGCGTGCACGCCAACCTCGGTCGACGGGCGTTCGCCGGTGTGGCCGGAGCGGCCGTGGCGCAGGGCATCGGCGGCCAGTTTGCGTTCCTTGAGGATGATTTCGAGCAGACGCGCCGCGGTGCCGCTGGGGGCATCTTTTTTGAAGCGATGATGCATCTCGATGACCTCGGCATCGTAGTCGGCCCCGAGCACCGAGGCGGCGCGCCGGGTGAGCGCAAACAGCAGGTTGACGCCGACCGAAAAGTTGCCGGCCCAGACGCAGGGCACCTGGCCGGCCAAGGCGAGCAGGCGTTTTTTCTCGGCCGGACTGTGGCCGGTGGTGCCGATGACGACCGGTTTCTTTTTCGCGACCGCTTGCTCCAGCAGCTCGCCGGTAACGGAATGGGTGCTGAAGTCGATCACCACGTCGCAGCCGGCCAGGTGGGCGGCCGGATTGTCGCCCGCGTCGGTAGCGGCATGGATGACCGCATCCATCTCACCGGCCAAACCGGCGATCGCCTGGCCCATGCGGCCCTTGGCACCATTGAGGAGGATCTTGAGCGGCATGATTTCAGCGCTTCCGGAAGACAGCGAGCGAGTCGAGGAGGGTTTTGCGGCTGGCGGCGCTCAACGGGCACAACGGCAGCCGCACTTCCTCGGTGCGGATGAGACCGGCCAGCCGCATGGCCAGCTTGACCGGCGAGGGGTTGGACTCGATGAAGAGCGTCTTGAACACCGGATAAAGCCGGCGGTGCAGCGCCCGGGCCTTGGGATAGTCATGCGTGAGGGCGAGCGCGACCAGTTTGCTGACTTCGCGGGGGTAGAGGTTGCTGGCCACGCTGACCACCCCTTGGGCGCCGACGGCCATAAACGGCAGGGTGAGGCTGTCGTCGCCACTGAGCACAGTAACGGAGTCACCGAGGGCGGAGATGATCTGGTCGACCCGATCCACGCTGCCGCCGGCCTCCTTGACGTGCGCGACATGCGGAAACTTGGCCCGGAGGCGCGCGATCACCGGCACGCCGATCTCAACGCCGCAGCGGCCGGGAATCGAATAGAGAATGATGGGCTTGGCGGTGACCTCGGCAATCTTCGCGAAATGCCGGAACAGACCCTCCGGGGTGGGGCGGTTGTAGTAGGGCGCAACCAGCAGCATGCCGTCGGCGCCGGCGGCATCGGCCGCTTTGGTCAGGGCGATGGCCTCCTGCGTGGAGTTTGAACCCGTGCCGGCGATGACCGGCACGCGGCCGCGGGCGGCTTGGATGGTGCAGCGGATGATGTCCAGATGTTCCTCGGGGGTGACGGTCGGGGATTCCCCGGTGGTGCCGACCGGCACCAGGCCGCTGATGCCTGCATGGATCTGGATCTCGACCAGCTTCCGCAGTTCATCATAGGCCACGGCGCCATGCCGGAAAGGTGTGACGAGGGCGGTGTAGGCGCCGGTGAAGATACGGGGACGATTCATTGGAAAGTTACCTTGAACGATGCAAGGAGACGTTGTATCGAAAGCACAGCTTTAATGCCGGTTCACGCATAAAATAACATGAGCACGACACTTCATACCGAAATCATCAACGATCTGCTTAAGCTGGCCGTCGAGAGCGGCGCGAGCGACATCGTGATCAAATCCGAGAAGCCCGGCTACCTGCGCATGGGCGGCAAGCTCCGGCCGGTCGAGATGGACCCCATCACCTGTGACACC
>JANNDM010000188.1:0-13021 GCA_031387725.1 Verrucomicrobiota bacterium
CTCCAAGCCCTCCTCTATCGGGGCAATGAACAGGCCCTGCAGGCCGTCCAAGCCCTCGAGATGGGCGACTACACGCTCGCCGTTTGCTTTTTCAAACGCGCGCTGCGCGAACTAAATCTTACGCTCGCCCGCCTCAGCCAAGCCGATGTGGCCGGCGCGCCGCTGGCCCTGCGCTACCGCGACTACGCCCTGCCACGACTGTTTGACCTGCGCGAAATCTGGCTGCGCGTCATGAACGAGTGCCGGCAGAGCGATGGCAGCGACGATTCCCTGTCCGACTAATCCTGTCGGCCGAGAGTATTACGGCTTGCTCCGCCCCCAGAGTCCGGCGAACTTTTACCGTGAAACTGAAACAACTGGTCCGTGGTGCCACCCTGGCAGCGAGCTGTTTGCTCGCAGTTCCGATCACCTGCAATTCCATCTTCGACAAAAGCACAGTCAAACTTGACGACGGCTATGAATATGTGACGGAGGTTGGCTCTAACATCCCGAAGCGCGTCAAAAAGGGCAGCCGACCTGATTCCTCCTCCGGGGTGAAAAACGCGAGCGCCGAGGCTTTCCGAACAGATGTAAGCGCTGCGGCCGACAGTGGTATGGCCGGTTCTCGACCGAACTGAAGAGCCACCGGCGTTCAGCGCCGGGGTGTTTTCTTCCGGATCTCCATGCCTGCACGGGCATTGCCGGTCGGCTTCGCCCGAACCCCGGTCCGGTAGTCGCCTGATTTGAGGGCATTGATCTGGTCCCGCAATAGCGCGGCGCGCTCGAATTCCAGCTTGTTGGCCGCCTCCTGCATCTCGTCTTCCAACTCGGCAATGACGGCCGCCACGTCATCCGCCGACTCGGCGACAGCAAGCGTCTCGTCCTGCCCGCTGCCGTCGTAAGTGTGCAGGCTGGCCTGCACGCCACGTTTCACACTGCGCGGCGTTATCCCGTGCGCCGTGTTGTAGGCCTGTTGCTTGGCGCGACGTCGTGTCACCTCATCGACGGTCCGGCGGATGGACGCAGTCACGACATCGGCGTAGAAAATAACGCGCCCTTTTTCGTGGCGGGCCGCGCGCCCGGCCGTCTGCATGAGGCTGGTGGCGCTGCGCAGAAAGCCCTCCTTGTCGGCGTCGAGCACCGCCACGAGCGCCACCTCGGGCAGATCGAGGCCCTCGCGCAGGAGGTTGATGCCGATCAGCACGTCGAAGCTGCCCTGGCGCAGGTTGCGGAGAATCTCCACGCGCTCGAGCGCGTCGATGTCAGAGTGAAGGTATTCGACCCGGATTTTCGACTCGCGCATGTAGGTGGTCAATTCCTCCGACAGACGCTTCGTCAGTGTGGTCACCAGCACGCGCTCACCCTGCCCGGCCGCCCGGCGGCACTCGCCAATCAGATCCTCCACCTGGCCCTGGGTCGGCTTGAGCACGATTTCCGGGTCGAGCAGTCCGGTGGGCCGGATCACCTGCTCGGCGACCACGGTGGATTTCTCCAGTTCAAACGGCGCCGGTGTGGCCGACACATAAAGCGTCTGGCCGCTGATCTGCTGAAACTCGGCCATACTTTGCGGGCGGTTGTCCAGGGCCGACGGCAGACGGAAGCCGAAATTCACCAGGGTTTTCTTGCGGGCGATGTCACCGTTATACATGCCGCCGACCTGCGGTATCGTCACATGGCTCTCGTCCACGAACAGCAGAAAATCCTTAGCAAAGAAATCGATCAGGCAGAACGGCCGGTCGCCGGGCTTCCGGGCGGTCAGATGCGCCGAGTAGTTCTCGATGCCGCTGCAGAATCCCATCTCCTGGAGCATTTCCAAATCGTAGTTCGTCCGCATCCGGATGCGCTGGGCCTCGAGGTATTGCTGGTTTCGCTCGAAGAAGGCCACCCGCTCGTCGAGCTCGGCCTTGATGCGGGTGATGGCGGACTCAAGCCGGCCCTTGCTGGTCACGTATTGGTTGGCGGGATAGAGGTCAAACTGCTCGATCTTCCGCAGCACGGCGCCGCTGACCGGCTCGAACTCCGTGAGGGCCTCAATCTCGTCCCCAAAAAACTCCACGCGCAAGCCGTGTTCCAAGTAGGCCGGCATCACATCCACCGTGTCGCCGCGCACCCGGAAGGCACCGCGCTTCAACTCGTAGTCGTTGCGCTCATAAATATTCTCCACCAGCCGCTCAAGGAACTGGTTGCGGTTGAAGCTGCCGCCCCGCCGCAAGGTGATGCGCATGGCGGCGAAATCCTCGGGTGAACCGAGGCCGTAGATGCACGAGACGCTGGCGACCACGATCACATCGCGCCGGCTGACCAGCGAGCTGGTGGTCGCGATGCGCAAGCGCTCAAGTTCCTCGTTGATCGACGAATCTTTTTCGATGAATGTGTCGCTCGAGGGCACATAGGCCTCGGGTTGGTAATAGTCGTAATAGCTGACGAAGTATTCCACCGCGTTCTCGGGAAAGAAGCCCTTGAACTCGGAGTAGAGCTGCGCCGCGAGCGTCTTGTTGTGCGAGACTATCAGCACCGGCCGGTCAAGCTGCGCGATGATGTTGGCCATCGTGAACGTCTTGCCTGAACCCGTGACTCCCAACAGGGTTTGCGCGCGGTTCCCGGCCCGCAGCGAGGCCACCAACTGCGCGATCGCCGCCGGTTGGTCGCCGGTCGGCTGGTAGTCCGAATGCAGTTTGAAAAGGGCCATGAGGTGCGCGCAGGTTGCCCGGGGCGGGGGTCCATGGCGAGCTGTGTCCGCCGCGACCCCGAGGAAGCTCGCCAGCTTCCGGTGATTTGCAAGCGAGGTTCCGCCCCGGGTAATCAGCCACGTGAACGGTCGGATTAGTGGGAGTGAAGGGACGTGGGCCGAGCGAAAGCCCATTGCTAATCACCCGCGGATTACCCAACCTGCGACCAAGCAAATACGGCGCCCCCGCCCTCATCCCCATGGCTCATTATCAAACCATCTACAGCTCACCGGTCTTCCAGCAGGCCAGCAACCAGTTCGACGCCGCCGCCGACATCCTCGGCATGGAGGCCGGGCTCCGCGAGCGCACCAAGCGCCCCCGCCGTTGCATCATTGTCTCGATGCCCGTCCGCATGGACAGCGGCAAGGTCGAGATCTTTGAGGGCTACCGGGTGCAGCACAATCTCTCCACCGGCCCGGCCAAGGGCGGCATCCGGTTCCACCAGGATGTGACCCTGGGCGAGGTCGCCGCCCTCGCCATGTGGATGAGTTGGAAATGCTCCCTCGTGGGCCTGCCCTACGGCGGAGCCAAAGGCGGGGTGATCGTCAACGCCCGCGACATGTCCACCACCGAGCTGGAACGCCTATCCCGCCGCTACATGCAGGAAATCACGCCGTTCATCGGGCCGCACGTGGACATTCCTGCCCCCGATGTCGGCACCAATGCGCAAGTCATGGCGTGGATGATGGACACGTATTCCAACCATGTCGGGCACTTCGATCCCGGGGTCATCACCGGCAAGCCCATCGCCCTCGGCGGCTCGCTCGGCCGGACCGAGGCGACCGGGGAAGGCGTGGCCTGGTTTGTGAAAGCCTACCTCGAGGACATGGGCATCGAGGCCGAAAAAACCACGGTCATCATCCAGGGTTTCGGCAACGTCGGCAGCGAGGCCGCCCGGGCACTCTACCATTGGGGCGCCGAAATCACCGGCATTTCCGATTTCACCGGCGGCATCTTCAATCCCAAGGGCATCGACCTCAAGGCCGCCTTGGATTACACCGCCCAGAACAAATCACTCAAGGGATTCCCCGGCGGCGAGACCATGACCAACGAACAACTCCTCGAGCAATCCTGCACGGTGCTCATCCCCGCCGCCCTCGAGCGGGTCATCACGGCCGAGAATGCCGGCAAGCTCAGGTGCCGGATGATCGCCGAGGGTGCAAATGGTCCCACCACCAATGAGGCCGACAAAATCCTCAGCGAGCGCGGCGACATCCAGATCATTCCCGATGTGCTCTGCAACTCCGGCGGTGTGATCGTCTCCTACTTTGAGTGGCTGCAGAACCTGCAGAACTACTATTGGACGAAAAACGAGGTCTTCGACAAACTGCACCGCATGCTCGCCAAGGCGAAAGCCTCGGTCGATGAGACACAGAAGAAATACAACTGCAGCCGTCGCACCGCCGCCCTCGTGCTCGGCATCTCGCGGGTCTCCGAAGCCAAGGCCATGCGCGGACTGTTCCCGTAGAGTGGGCAAACCACGGCGGTGTCGCCGTGGCTCCAGCCCGCCTCTGTCTGAAGCACGGGTGTCTGCGCCCGTGGGCTCACAGCACCATGAACGAGAACGCGACGATCAAGGTGGGCACCAACGCTCCGAGCAGCAATCCGAGAGGTGATACGCCGTCCGGGAAATAACGCTGGAGGATAGACTGGCCCGCCGGATTGGGCGCGTTGGCGATCACGGTCAGACCGCCGCCCGTGACCGCGCCGGAGACGACGGCGAACTTCAGCTCCTCGGTGAAACCCGGCACCAAGGTGGCAAGGTAGGTGATGAGGGCGTTGTCATTGAAGGCGGTGAGGATGGTGGCTCCGGCAAACAACGGCACCTCGCCGAGACTCCCGAGCACCGGCTGGATCCACCAGCCCTGCAGGCCGCCGTGAATCACGAGGCCAGCGAGGAAGAAACCGACCAGCAACGGACCGCGCAGATGATCGGTCCTGTTCTGGTGGTGCGCCGTGGCCTGGGCGAAAGCCAGGAAAAACAGGAAGCCACCGATGAAAAGCACCGGCTCATGCGCCATCCAGACCGTGAAGGCGAGAAATCCGAGGTGCACCATGGTCACCCAGGCGGGCACGGGTTCGTCATTCCCCAACGCCCCGGCCGGCGCCGGTGCCAAGGCAAACAATTCGCGCCGGAAGCTGAGCAAATACACGACATTGGACAGCACGATGCCGGTGACGGCATGCCACCCGAAATGGGTGAACATATAAGCCATGTCCCAACCCCAGATGCGGGCCACCATCAACACCGGCGGTGCCGCAAAGTGGGTGAGCGTGCCACCGATTGAGATGTTGACGAAGAGCAGGCCAATCGTGGCATACATCAGTTTCGGGCCCGGCTTCAGCGCATAAAATTGCTTCGCCAGCAGCAGGGCGGCGATGGTCATGGCGGCAGGCTCGGTGATGAAAGAGCCCAGCAACGGCGCAATCGTGAGGATGGAAAGCCACCAGGCGACCGGCCGGCCCCCGCCCAGCGAAGCCACCACCCGAAGACTTTGCTCGGCCAGCCGCATGACCGGACGCGTCGAGGCCAGCGCCATGATGATCACGACGAACATCGGCTCCGTGTAGTTGACTGTGCGCCCGATGTAGTGAATCGCCGGGTCGAGCCCCTTAAACCAGACAATGGCCCCGCCCAGCACCACGGCCCAGAGGCCGAATACCGCCTCGACCTCACTGAAAAAATGCAGGACTTGGCCCCAGAAACTGACTTCGTCCGGCACGCCGTCAGCGTCGTTATCGGTCACCACGCCGTTGATTTTCAGTTTCGCGCGGTGCCGCTCCTCCACGCGGTGGCTCCAGTGGCGGAGCCGGGGGGTGAGGAAGGTGTGGATCACCGCCAGAAGAAAAATAACGGTCGCGATCCCATTGAACGGCTCCGTCAGCGCCCGGGCTTTGAGCACTTCCCAGACCCCGGTGTTCACCGGGTCGGCGTAGGTGGCTAAATCGCGGGGAAAATTCATGGCTGCAGCAAAGCGGGTAGTTCGGCCAGGCTCCGGATGTAAGCGCGGGCCTCCGCCTTGACCTTGGATCGTTCGATATAGCGGCCGAAACCGACAAAGAGGTCAACGATGGGCTTGGCCTCCAGATCGCTCACGCCGTCGCCCACCATGACCGTGCGGGCCGGTGCCAGTTCGCTTTTGAGGGCGGCGATGAGGGCCGGTTTTCCCCCGGATCGGGTTGTGGGGAAGTCGGCCGCGTAACCGGAATATTCGCCGGCCGCATCGAAATAGAGGTCCACCGCCTCAAGGCGCGCGATGCCAAGATGCGCCGCCAGTGGCTCGATGGCTTGGCGGAACCCGCCGCTTAAAATCACCGGTGTCCAGCCGGCTGCCTTAAGCCGGGTTATGGCCGCGTGGGCGGTGGGCTCCACCCGCTCGACATACAGCCGGCCCACGGCGGTCACATCGACCCGGCGGGGCTTGATGATAGCCAGTCGCCGGGCGAAAACCGCCTCGACCGATATTTTGCCGTCCATGGCGTCATTGGTCATCGCCGCGACCTTGGCCAGCACGGCCGGACCCCTCAGCCGGGCGAGCTCGTCAATGCCTTCAATGGCACTGAGCGTCGAATCGCAGTCGAAGATGATTAACCTGGGTGGCACCACGAAATACACGAAACACACGAAATTACCCGATGCCTATCCTTTTTCGTGGATTTGGAGGATAATCCGCCTTCGCTCTGCGAGCTACGGCGTGATTGTTTTCCGGCCTTGCCGGAAAACAAAAAGCCCTCCGCGTCGGGAGGGCTTCGGGGCGGGGCGCGGGCCGGGCTTACTTGACCTTGGTGGCGCGCTTGAACTTCGTGGTGAATTTTTCCACGCGGCCGGCGGTGTCGACGAGGCGCTTCTCACCGGTGTAGGCGGGATGCGAATCCATCGTGACGTCGCGCACGATGACGAAGTAGTCCTGGCCGTCGATCTTCTCGGTGCGGGCGGACTTCATCGTGGACTTGGTCAGGAATTTCTTGCCGGTTCCGATATCGAGGAAACAGACGTTGTTCAGAGCGGGATGGCCTTCGGTCTTCACGGGAAATGGTGGTTAAATTAGCCTTGGCGCGCCTTGTAACGCGGTTCGACTTTGTTGATGACGTAGATCTTGCCCTTGCGACGGACCACCTGGCAGGCCGGGTGACGCAGCTTGGCGGATTTGATGGAGGAGACGACTTTCATAAAAGCGAAGAAAGAAGATGCCCGCAGCCACCCCTGTCAAAGGAAAAGATTCGTCACGCCCTGAAGCGGTGCGTGATGTGCGCCGGCCGCTGCAATCGGCAGTCAAGACCGTCGCCACCAGGAATAGCCGAGGTTCCTAACCCACTGTGGCGGCTAGTTTACCGTCGGATCGTCGGGCTCGTCGGCGAGCAGCTTCAGGTCCGGGTCAATGTATCCCAGAATCTGCCGCCAGAGCCCGACCCCGTCGTTCTTGCCCAGCATCTCGCCGTCTACCGTGGTCGTCAGCCAAGTGTCGTGCTTCATCTCATTTTCAAGCTGCCCTTTGCTCCAGCCTGCGTAGCCCAAAAAAGCGCGGAGCGTTGCCCCGGGCGCACCCACCAGTTCCGCGGCCTTGTCCGGCTCGATGCCGAAGTGGAGTTGAAAGGCGCTGTCCGCCTCCAGCCACTCCCACGAAACGATGACCAGTTGTTGCGGCTCCACCGGGCCACCCGCGTATACCGGCACGCCGGCCAGCGGGCCGAGCGCGAACGCGGAGTTCAATTCGCCCAGCTGCTTGTCCAGCGGCCGGTTCAACACGACCCCCATGGCACCATCCGGATCGTGGGCCGAAAGGAGAATGACGGTGCGTTTGAAATTCGGATCACGCAACGCCGGATGCGCCAGGAGGAGCTGGCCGGCGAGGCGGGTGGATTTTCGTGCGGTGCGCCGTTCCTTCATCGGGTAATAAGCATCCACCCTGCCCGTCAGAGCTTCGTGATTTTCACGCCCGCGTCCTTAAGGATGGGGCGCACCAGCGGATCGTTGTGGTAATCCTGGTGATAGATCACCTCGGCAATGCCCGCCGCCGCGAGAATCTTGGCGCAATTAATGCACGGATAATGCGTCACAAAGGCCGTGCAACCGTCCACACTCGAGCCGCGGCGGGCGGCATCGGCTATGGCGTTCTGCTCGGCGTGGACCGTCGCCTGCTCGTGGCCGTCGCGCATCCGGGAGGCATGGGGGGTGCCCGGCAGCCAGCCGTTATAGCCGGCGGCGACCAGCCGGTTCTTCCGGGCCCCGGCCGTGACGATGATGCAACCGACGTTCAACCGTTCGCAATTGGAGCGCGACGCGATGAGCTTGGCTGTGGCCATGAAATACTCGTCCCAGGTGGGCCGGTGGGAAAACTCCTCGGTCGCCTGCGCAATGAGATCGATGGGGTTTTTTTTCTTGCCTGCTGCCATGAGTCCAACGGTGGGAATCACGGCTCGGGTGGCAAGGGGGAACATGCGACCCCGGCGGGCGCAAGCTTGCTCGCGACAGGCAGCTCCTGAGTCGCGAGCAAGCTCGCTCCCACAAATACACTAGACCAAGGCCGGGCTCTACCCCCGGCTTGCGCACCCCCGGCCTGCCGCTCAACCTACGCCATGGCTTTACTTCAGCACCTTGTTGATTACTGCGACAAGCGCACCCGGCGCGGCGCATTCAAGGATTTTCCCGGCGCACACAACGGCCTCCAGGTGGCCAACGACGGCCGCGTCACCCGGATCGGCGCGGCGGTGGATGCCGGCCTGGTGCCGTTTGAGACGGCGGTCGAGCGCGGCATCGATTTTCTTATCGTCCACCACGGGTTGTTCTGGGGCGGACTGCCCCCGCTGACCGGCCCGGTTTACAGCCGCTTTGCCGCCCTGGTGCGTGGCAACTGCGCCGTCTATTCGAGTCACCTCCCGCTCGATGCCCACGAGGAACTCGGCAACAATGTGCTGCTGGCGCGCCAGCTCGGGCTGAAGCCCAGGCGCCGGTTTCTCCCGCACGAGGGGGAATCCATCGGCTGGATCGCCCAGAACAAACTCAAGCGCACCCAACTGTGCGCCCGGCTGGAGGAGCTTTATCCGCGAGTGACCTTGATCGACTGCGGTAGCGCGACCCCCAGGCAAGTTGCTTTCTGCAGCGGCAGCGGCAACAGCGCCGTGCCCCAGCTGGTCGCCGCGGGGGTGGACACGCTCATCACCGGCGAGCTGCGCGAGGAGTGGTTCAACTACGCGCAGGAGCACCGGCTCAACCTCATCTGTTGCGGCCATTACGCCACCGAGGTGCACGGCGTGAAGGCGCTCGCCGCCGAGCTGGCCAAGAAATTCCATCTGCCGTGGGAATTCATCGAGACGGAGAACCCCCTGTGATCAGCCCCAGCCGGCCCGCCGGACCAGTTATCTGCCAGCGGCGCGACTGCGCCGGGCCCGCCTGACCCCATGGGCCAGCATCTGCCCGATTTCGCCGAACCGCGCTGGTTCGTCTGCCACACGAAGCCCCGGTGTGAGAAAAAATTTGCCGACCTGCTGCAGCGCGAGAAATTCACCCATTACCTCGCACTCATCAAGAGCGTCCGTCGTTACGGGAATCAGAAGAAGATTTTCACCAAACCGCTGTTCGCCGGCTATGTGTTCGCCCGGCTGGAGCCCACGCTCAAGGACCGGGTTTACCAGCAGGATCTGCTGGTCCGGGCCAAGCTGGTGGAGAGCGAGGAGATTTTCCTGCAGCAACTGGAGGTGGTGAAGCTGGTCTGTGCTTCCGGTCTGGAGGCGGCGCTGCATCCGCTGGTCAAGAAGGGCACGCACGTCCGGGTGCAGGGCGGTCCGCTGCACGGACTCGAGGGCTATGTGGATAATCCGGCGAACCCGCAGGGCATTGTGGTGTCAGTGGACGTGCTCCAACAGGGCCTTCTCGTCCGGTTGCCGCTCGACTCCCTTCAACTCCTCCCCTGACCTCCCCCATGGTTCGCCGCCTGCTACCTTGCCTCTTGCTCTGTCTCGTCGCCGCCCAAGCCCAGCCTCCCACCGCCGATCAAAATCCGCCACCCGAAGCCCGGCCGTTTTTCTCGCGTGTGGGCGGCCTGTTCGACTTTGACCTGCCCGAGCTCGATCCGCCGGGCACGGTGAAGCTGATCCTGCATCCGCACCTCAGCGATTTCATCCGCCGCGACTACCTCCGGACGGAGGTGGGATTCCGCTGGGCGCTCAACCGCAACTTCGAGCTCAGCGCCGAAGCCTCGACCTATCTGACCCACGGCCTTGGCGGCGGGAGCGACGGCTATGGCATCGGCGAACTGCGGCTCGGCACCAAATACATCTTCACCCAATGGCTACACCCGAAATATGAAACCAGCGTGACCTTCAATGCGTTGCGCCCCACCGGCACACCGCCGCTGGACATGACCGACGGATTCAACCACTTTCTGCCCGGCTTCACCATCCAGCACCATTCGGAGCGCAACCCGAGGCTCACCACCTTCGCCGAAGCCGGCCTCGATCTCCTGACCCGCAGTTCCTCGCCGGGCACTTTGCGACCCAACGAGCCGCACGACGACTCCTTCTCCCTTACCGCCGGCGCCGTGTATGACCTCGGGCAGTTCAAATGGACCTTCGCCGGCACCTATGCCTCGACCGCCGTCCTCGGAGACGAGGCCGAACACTTCTTTTATCTGCGGCCCAGCCTGCTGTGGTATGTGCCCACCTCATATACCTTTCACTCGAAGACGCAGTGGATTGTCGGCCTCGGCCTGCGCTCGACCTGGGGACCGGACGGTTATGACTTCGGCGTTAACACCCGCGTGCGAGCCGAAATCACCTTCCGGCAGGTCGTGGCCAACGTCCGCCAACGCTTCGAGTCGGGTAAGCACTAGCGACTGGGGGCGGACGGGATTGATGCCCTGCCGACGCCTGCAGCCAGTATGGCGGGGACGTAAATCTGCCCGCCTACAACCGCCTCACCATGGCGGCGTGGTGCCTTTCGCGGACTGAAGACGGTATTTATTCCCGTCGAAGCGCAGAAGCTCCTCGCGATCGACGCGGACAACCTCCTTGTCCCGCTCCTCTGTGCCGTGACAGGTCACACGCAGGTCGGGGAAATCCGCGCCCCCGCGTTCGACCGGCTCGAACTTCCCGTCCCAGCCCCACTCGAGACCCTCTTCGCCGGTGGCCGAGTTGTCGTGGCGCGTGCCGATTCCGGCGATTTCTTCGTAACGGCCGTCGAGCTTTGCGCCCAACACGGTTGTTTTCCAAATGAGGCCGAAGTGCATGCTCTCGATCTCGAAGGCCAGGACGGCACGCTTGCGACCCAGCCTCAGCCACGCGCCTTTCGGCGCGCGGCCGAACCCGCCCATCACGAACGCGCCACGCTGCTCAAAACCGCGCCGCCATTTGCCGCCGTCACGCACGAGTTCGACGACGCCGATCGTCCCGCCATCGGCGTGGCTCGTGCCGTGCTCGCTGGCGCTCACCAGCACGACGCACGGCACGGTGGCATCTGGTGCGTGGGTGAACACGACGTAGTCGAGCTGCTCCGCCGGCACCCGCCAAGCTGAGAGAATCTCGCGCTCAAGCGCGGCCATCTCCACGCCCGCCGGGCACGCCACCGCCCGCCCGGCACTGATCACCAGGGCCAGCCGGGTCACCCTTCTTGTCATGGCGTGGATCTACGATGCCGGTCGTGGTGTATCAACCGAGATCAGGTGAGCCACCACAGCCCCGCGCCCAGGTGTAGCGTGCCGCAGGCGGCCAGTGCCGCGGCGAAGTCATCCACCACGATGCCCCACCCGCCCGGCCAGCGTTGGAGCCGGGCAATGCCCAGAGGTTTCAGAATATCATAGAAGCGGAACAGGGCGAATCCGGCGGCCAAAGCCACCCACGCGGGAAGCGCCGCCGCATACCCCGCCCGCCAACCGAGAAAGACCAGGGGCATGACGACAAATTCGTCAAGAATCACCTCACCCGGGTCTGTCTTACCAAGCCGACGCGCCGCATCGCCACAAAACGCGACGGCAAGATAGCTGAGCAACACGGTCCACGCAAAGATCACTTCCCAACGGGCGGACCCGAAACACAGGAAAAAATAGAGCAACCCGACCAGCGAGCCCCAGGTGCCCGGCGCCGGGAGCCGCCGGCCGATGGGCCCGAGCGTAGCCACCGCGCAAACAAAACGGGTGGAGAAAATCCGCGGCCAGCGTGGCTCAGGCAGTTCCATTGTCAGTCCCGCACCACGTGCCCGTGCCGCCGGATATAGGCGATCCCCGAGGTAACAGTCAGCACGGCGGCGAGGACATACAGGCCGAGCCCGCACCCATGCACGACCCGGACCGCGGTGTCTTCCTGGCCCCCGAACAGATTGGCGAAATCCTTTTCAAACATCCGCGCCCCGAGCAGCCAGCCAATGGCATTGAGCTGCACAAACGTCTTCACCTTGCCGCCGGCATCGGCCTCTACCACGAGGCCCTTGGTCGCCGCCGCCATGCGCAGGCCGGAGATGGCGAATTCCCGGGCGATGATCAGAAGCAGAAGCATCATTGCCGTGATGCGGTATCCCGCAAAGTAACCACCGTTCACCAACGCGATCATCAGGCCGATGACCATCACCTTGTCGATCACCGCATCCATGAACCGGCCGAAGGCGGAAACCTGATTGGCTTGGCGCGCCAGCATGCCGTCAAACCAATCCGTCAGAGCCGAGGCAATGAACAACCAGAACGCCCACGTCGCCGCCCCGGCCCAGTCCGAATACATCAGGGCCACGATGACAAACATCATGGGCACACGGGAAAGGGTAAGCACGTTGGGCAGGGTGAACTTCACCGGCCCAGTCGAGACCACCGCCCACTCCTTGGCAATCCCACGCTTTTCCTCTGGTGGGTGGGATTTATGCCCCGGCCAACCGCAGGGTAAACCCGCTCTCGCCTGGACGCAAAACTTCCTCGCCATCCCCCGGGTCTGTGCAATTCTTTCGGCGCTCCGCCGTATGAAACTCTGCATCTATCCCGGAACTTTTGATCCGTTCACCAACGGCCACCTCGACGTGCTGCAGCGCGCCGCCAAGCTCTTCGGCCATGTCCGCGTCGCCGTCGCCATCGACTCGACAAAGAAAGCCCTGTTCACCCCCGAACGCCGGGTTGAACTCATCCGCGCCAATCTCCGGAGTCTGCCCAACGTGGATGTCACCAGCTTCGACGGCTTGCTGGTCGAATACGCCCGCAAGCAGAAGGCCGCCGCCATCATCCGCGGCCTGCGCGCCCTCTCCGACTTCGAGTTCGAGTTCAACATGGCCCTGATGAACCGCCACCTCGAGCCGCAGGTGGAGACCATCTTCGTCATGCCGAACGAGTCCTACAGCTACA
>JANNDM010000207.1:0-16927 GCA_031387725.1 Verrucomicrobiota bacterium
TGGCCGTCCACCCCGGCGGGCGGCTGGGCCATGAGGCGCACAAAAGTATCCTGCACGACATCGCGAGCACGGTCGGCATCGCCGCCGAGGAGGCGGGTGGCGTAGCGAAGCAGCGGCGCTTGATGGCGTTCCACCGCCACCCGCACAAAGGAGCTGGCATCATCACTGGCATGGTTTGTTTCCGGTTCGATATGCACGAGACCTTGCTCCTACGACGCAGCATGGAGGGGTTTATTAGGGCTTGGACACAGAATTTTTCCGCCGGCTCCTTGCCGGGAGTGAAATAGCTGTTTTACTCCCCGCCATGGCTGTCCGCCTTTTGCTTTCCTCCGCACTCTGCACCCTGCTCACCTTCAGCGCCTGCAGCCGACGGGAAACCCTCGTCGAGGCCGGGCTGCGGGAAAAAATCCTCCATGTCGGCAACGGCGCCGAGCCCGGCACCCTCGACCCGCACCTGGCGGATGCCTACACCGATTCGCGCCTGCTTGGTGCACTCTTCGAGGGGCTGAGTGTCATCGACGAGCAGACCTCCCAGGCGGTGCCGGCCGCCGCCGAGCGCTGGGAAACCTCGGCCGACGGCCTGGTCTGGACCTTTCACCTCCGGCCCGATCTCCGCTGGTCGAACGGCGAGCCGCTCACCGCTGATGACTTCGTGCAATCCTGGCGCCGCTGCCTCTCGCCCGAGCTGGCCTCGCCGTATGCCTTTTTCTTTTATCAGGTGAAAAACGCCGAGGCGTTCAACACCCGGCAGATCACCGATTCCGCCGCCGTCGGTTTCGCCGCGCCCGATGCTCGCACCATCACCATTACCCTGGCCCATCCCACGCCGTATCTGCCGCTCCTTGTGGCCAACAGTTCGTGGTATCCGGTCAATCCCCGTGTGCTCACTAGGCTGGGTGGGCTCAACCGCCGCGACACTCCCTGGCTCACTCCGCAGCAATTTGTTGGCAATGGCCCCTTCGGGCTGAAGGAGTGGACACCCAATGGCCGGATCGTCGTCGCCAAGAACCCGCTCTATTGGGACGCCGCCACGGTCCGCCTCAACGGCATCGTGTTCTACCCGATCGAAAATCCCGACGTGGAAGAACGCAATTTCCGGGCCGGCCAGCTCCACGTGATAAACAACCTTCCTCTTTCCAAAATCCCCGCCTATCGCGCCAGCGACCCGGACAAACTCCGCATCGATCCTTTCGCCCAGGTCTTGTTCATCCGTTTCAACACGACCCGGGCGCCCTTCCACGACCCCAAACTGCGGCGGGCCCTTGCTCTGGCCATTGATCGCGACTCGATCTCCCGCCACCTGCTGCATGGTTCACGCGCGGCCGCCCACCAGTTGACCCCGCCCGGGCTGGCCGGCTACGTTGCCCGCGCCTCGGTGCCGGACGATTCTGCCGCCGCCCGCTCTTTGCTTGCCGACGCCGGTTTCCCCGGCGGCCGGGGCCTGCCGCCCTTTGAGATCCAGGTCCGTAACGACGAACTTCAGCCGAAGATTGTCGAAGCGGTTCAAGCCATGTGGGAGCGGGAACTGGGCGTCCATGCCACCATCGCCCTCCTCGAGCAAAAAACCTCCATCCAGAATCAGCGCGTCTTGGATTTCACCGTCGGCTCGAACGGCTGGGTCGCCGACTATCCCGACCCCGCCACGTTCCTGGAACTATTTGTCAGCAACGGCATGGCCAACTGGACGGGTTGGGGCGACCCCGCCTACGACCGGCTCATCGCGCAGGCGACGCAAACCGCCGATCAGAAGGAACGCTATGAATGTTTCCAGCAGGCTGAGGCGATCCTGCTGGAGCAGTCGCCCATCATCCCGCTGGTCTTCGGTGCGCGGAACTATCTCATCCATCCGGCGGTCAAGGGCTGGGAGCCCGCCCTGATCGGCCTCTACCAATACAAAAAGGTTTACCTGGAGGGCCCCTGACAACACTTTTCCCCCGTGACTTTCCGCCACCAGCTGTTTCTTTTTGCCGCCGCCACCATCGGGGCCCTGCCCTCCGTCCGGTCCGCCGAAGCTTCAACGGAAGCCTCGGCGAAGCCGGGCGACCTGACCATTGTCCGCACCTTCACCGGCTGGCGTGACGCTGCTTCCTTCAAGCGCATCTCCGAATATTTCGACGGCAAGGAAAACACCGGCGGCCAGACCGTGCTCCGCACCCACCCGGAACAGCGCACGGGATATTATTTTTTGCTGCGCGTGGCCAATCCCGGCCCGCCGCGCAAGGTGCAGTTCCAGCTTCAGCTGATCGAGCCGGGCGCCCCGGCCCAGCGCACCACGGTTTTTCCGGCCGAGATAGGGGCCGGCTCCGGCGCCTTCCACCTCGGCCTGACCGGCCCCGACTGGCAGGACGCCAAGTCCCAGCCCATCGCCTGGCAGGTGCTCATCATCGCCACTGACGACGGCCGGGTGCTCGCCTCCGAAAGAAGCTATCTTTGGGAAAAGCCCGCGGTGAAATAACCATGAGCACGCCGGCGTGGTCTGACTGGCAGCCGCTCGCGCTGCGGCTCGATCCGGCCGTCCTCGCCGAGACACTCGACGGCGGGCAAAGTTTTAGGTGGGCGTCGGTCTCCCAGCCGCAGTGCAGGCTGCGCGACTGGCCCCGGGTTCGCAGAAGCGAACAACAGGGCGCACCGCCGCCTGTCGCCGATGTGGAAATCGGCGACCACCGCATCTGGACCGGTGTCTGGGCCGGTTGCGTCGCCCAGCTCCGGTTGCAGGATAGTTCACTACTGTGGCGCGCACCCAAACCGCTCGAATCCGCCGTGGCCGCCGCCCTGCCCTGCTACCTCGGACTCGACCGCGATTGGGTCGCGCTCCGCGACTCGCTCCCCTGGCGCAGCGACGCACATCTGGCCGCCTGCCTCGCTGATTTCCCCGGACTGCGGATTCTGCGCCAACCCTTTGGCGAGACGCTGCTCGGCTTCCTGTGCAGCGCGACCAAGCAGATCAGGCAGATCAAGCAGATGATCGCACTCCTCGCAGAGCAGCACGGGGCGATAATTATTCCGGGACACCATCGTCTCCCTACTTGGTCCGAACTCGCCGGCATCCCCGAAAAAGAACTCCGCGCCTGCCTGCTCGGCTTCCGCGCCAGATACATTCATGGCACGGCGAAGTTTCTCGCCGCCCGCCCGGGCTGGCTGGAGGAAACGGCATCGCTGACCTACGCCGCCGCCAAAGCGCGTCTGCTCGAACTGCCCGGCGTGGGCGAAAAAGTCGCCGACTGCGTTCTGCTCTTTGGCGCCGGCCGGCTTGCGGCCTTCCCGGTGGACACCTGGGTGCTCAAGTCCCTCGCGCGCCGCTATGGCCTTACCGGCTGGAAGCCGGCGCCGGTGGCGCATTTCGGCCGCACGCACTTCGGCCCGCACGCCGGCCTGGCCCAGCAATATCTCTTCGCGTGGGAACGGAAGCACGGCGGCAGATAAAGACCGTCCCTGCAGGGCGCGCGAACCACCGGGTCACGGAGCGCTGATGTCAACTATTAGTTGACATCAGCCGGGAGCCCCCGGGTTTGTTTCGTTCTTCTGCAGCAGCCGCCACGGGAAGAAATACACCGCAGAGACGACGGCGTAGACGAGAAAGCTGTCCAGTTTCGCGAAATGCGCGCCGGCGAAGAAGAAAATCAGCAGGTGCAGCCGGATGACGTTTTTGTAGGGCGCCATGATGCCCACCATGCTGAGAGCGGCCCGGGCGTTGCGCGCCTTGCGCGCCGCGATTGCCTCCGCTGTTACTGCCGTGTCCGCGGGTGCCGCCGGCTCCGCCGGCGGGAAACGGAACGCCGCCCGTTCCGCAATCGCCGCCGCCGGCAGGAACCACCAGTAGCGCTGGAAGACCTCCCCATAGAGTGCGGGGCCCGGAAACGATCTCGCCACCCCGGGCGCCACCGGGAAAAACGAGTTCAGAAAGACCGAGTGCACAAAATGAAAGCCGCCGAAATGCACCGTGAAGAACGCCAGCAGGAGCAAGCCGCCCAGCAGCATGATGCCTCCGCCGAGGGCCAGGGGGCCCTTGAGTTCGGTGCGGATCATACCACGGTCACCCCAGGCCTTCGTGGCGATGAACACACCGGGGCCGAATATTCCCCACACGATCATGGCGTAGCCGATCACCAAGCTCGAAAGCCACAGGCTCCATACCAGGTCGCGCGTCTCCCATTGGAAATACCACGCCATCCCCAGTCCCGCGGCAAAGGCCAGACCATCCGGCCAGGCGGTGTGCCAGCGCTGCCGCGCGGTCACTCCGGGGTCTGCGCTCACTTGACTTTCTGGATCAACTCCACCTCGTAGCCCTCAGGCGCGTCGATGAAGGCGATGATCGAGCCGCTGCCCGTCCGCGTCGGCCCGTCGCTCAGAGAAATGCCCTTCAGTTTCAACGCGCTCGCGAACTTCGAGAGGTCGTCCACCTCGAAGGCCAGGTGCATGAGGTCGGGCTGCACCTGCACGGGCCGGGTGCCATCCGGCATCTGGCACAGCTCGATCTCCTCCTCGCTGTTCGGCGTGGCGAGGAACACCAGTTGCGCGCCGCGGGGTGAGGTGTGCCGGCGGGTCACGGTCAGACCGAGCGCCGACTCGTAGAATTTCACGGAACGCTCGATGTCGTTCACCCGCATCCGGGTGTGGAGAAGCTTTTTGACTGTCATGGCCCGCAGCCTACGGTGGATTTCAGCCCAAAAGCAAACTGCATGTCCCTCGACCTCGCCGCCATCCGTGCCGCCCACGACCGCATCCGTCCCTACATCAGGCGGACGGAGGTTATCTCCAACGCGACAATCGACCTCGCTCGCGGCGCGCGGTTGAGCTTCAAGTGCGAGAACCTGCAGGCCGCCGGCGCCTTCAAGTCGCGCGGGGCGTGCAACGCCGTGTTCTCCCTCAGCGACGCCGAGGCCGTGAACGGCGTGGTCACACACTCCTCGGGCAACCACGCCGCCGCCCTCGCCCGCGCCGCGCAGTTGCGTGGCATTCCCGCCCATATCGTCATGCCGGACGGCGCGCCGCAGTCCAAGGTGAAGAACGTCGAGTCCTACGGCGGCAAGATCACCTATTGCGAGAACAGCCTGAAGGCGCGCGAAACCGCCTGCGCCCGGATCGCCGCCCGCACGGGTGCCGTCCTCGTGCATCCGTTTGACGATCTCCGCGTCATGGCCGGCCAAGGCACGGCGGCGCTTGAGTTGCTGGAGGAGGTGCCCGATCTCGACCTGATTCTCTGCCCGGTCGGCGGCGGCGGCCTGTTGTGCGGCACTGCCGTCGCGGCCAAGTCGCTCCAACCCGCTATCCGCGTCATTGGGGTCGAGCCGGCGCTCGCTGACGATGTCGCGCAATCGTTTCGCGCCGGCCGGCGGATCTCCATCCCCACGCCCGCCACCGTCGCCGACGGCCTGCGCACCAACAGCACCGGAGAAAAAAACCTCCCGCTCATCCAGCGCTATGTGGACGACATCGTCACCGTGTCAGAGGAAGGCATCATGGCGGCCACCCGGGAACTCTGCGAGAAACTGGGCATGGTCATCGAACCGTCCTCCGCCGTGCCTTATGCTGCGTTGGTGGAGAATAAGATTTCCTTCGCCGGCAAAAAGATCGGCCTCATCCTGTCCGGCAGCAACGTGGATCTCGCGTCCCTGCCGTGGATGAAGCCTTGAGCGGTGGGCTTAGCCGGCTGATTCGTCGCCGATCGAAGCGGTGGCGCAGTTGGCCACCGCTTCCTGGACCCGTTCGATCTCCTCGGGGGTGACGGGCTGGCGGTGCACGTAGGAAGTGCCGCCATCGGTGTCGCGGGCGAAAAACTCGGGCGCTTCGGTGCGACATTGGTCGCAATCGATGCAGCTGGAGTCGACGAAGAAGCGTCCAGCAATGTTGAGAGGCAGGCGTTCGGAGATATTGGCCATGGGCGGATTGGGTTGGGTTTGGAGCCGGATGATAGCAGGAGCCGCGTCCGCCGGCTCACCATGGGTTGACGGAAATGCAGCATATTTTGCCACCGCCCCCGAGCCGGGTTGGCCCTTCCCTCGCAGGTAACATGCCCCGCAATGGATGCCCAGCTTTGGCCAAATAACAGGTGATGTTCACCGTTGAATCCGGCGCGCAATCCTTTGATGCTCCCGGCCTCCCGTTGGCTAAATGAGCGACCATCCCCACGCCTTCCTCACCCTGTTCTTCGCAGTCGCACTCGCTTTCCCCCTGCTGCTGCTGGCCGTGACGTGGCTCTGGGTGTGGTTTTTCCAGCCGGCCAAGCCCGGCCCGCGCAAAAATGCCACTTATGAATGCGGCCTCGAATCCACCGGCGACTCGTGGATCCAGTTCAAGGCCCACTACTATCTCTACGCGATTCTCTTTCTGATCTTCGACGTCGAGGTGCTGTTCCTCCTGCCTTTCGCCGTCGCCTTCACCAGCCTGCCCGCCGGCGCCTTGTTCGCCATGCTGGTCTTCATTCTCCTGCTGGCCGAGGGACTCGTCTGGGCTTGGCACCGCGGCCACCTCGAATGGAAATAAAATGAGCGACACGCCAGACACGACTCCTTCTTCGCCTGTGGCAAAGCCACGGGACGAACCTCGCCGTAGCCCAACGGGCGAAGGCGGGCCCGCCGCGGGCCTGCCCGCCGAAGCCTTGGCGAAGGAGGACAACATCTCCGACGCCGAGCGCGAGGACCTGCGCCGCCACGGCATTTTGCTGACCAGCCTCGAGGAACTCTACGGCTGGGGGCGGAGCAACTCCATCTGGCCGCTCCAATTCGGCCTGGCCTGCTGCGCCATCGAGATGATCGCCGCCGCCACGGCCCGGTTCGACATCGCCCGTTTCGGCGCCGAGATATTCCGACCCTCGCCCCGCCAAGCCGACCTCATGATCGTCTCCGGCACCGTCACCAAGAAGATGGCGCCGCAGGTCGTCCGCCTCTGGAACCAGATGCCCGAGCCGAAATACTGCATCGCCATGGGAGCCTGCGCGATTTCCGGCGGCCCGTTCAAGCAGGGCTACAACGTGCTGAAAGGCATCGATCGTTTCATCCCGGTGGACATCTACATCCCGGGTTGTCCGCCGCGTCCCGAGGCGCTGCTGCATGGGCTCACGCAACTGCAGGAGAAAATCCGCGCGGAGAAGATCTCCGGCCCGCAGGCGGCACGGCACCTCCAGCCCGACGCCGCCAGTGAGTTTCCCGTGCCGGACTTTGGCGCGCATGATCTGCAACCGCCGAGCAACCCCGCCATCTTCACCGCCCCGGTGCTGCCGCGCAAAACCTGACGATGGAAACCCCCGAGCAGATCCGCGACCGCCTCGCTGCCCGTTTCCCGACGGCGCAGGTGGAACTGGTGTCGAATCCGGGCGCGGCGGCCGAGCATTCGCTGCTGCTCGACGCCCCCCAGGCCCGGGATCTCGCCCTTTTCCTCCGCGACGACGCCACGCTCCGCCTCGACTACTGCTCCAACGTCACCGGCGTGGACTGGCTGGAAAAGGAAATCGTGGACACCGTCAAGAGATCGGTGCCGGACCCCGCGGGCGGTCCGGACAAGGTCGTCGAGGAAAAGACCAAGCGCACCCAGCCGGGTTATCTTGAGGCGGTCTACCACCTCTACTCCATGGCGCAGAAACACGGCCCGGTCATCATCCGCCTGCGCACCGGCAACCGCACCGATCAGGTGACACTGCCGTCCCTCACACCGGTCTGGCGCTCGTGCGATTTTCAAGAACGGGAAATCTTCGATCTCTACGGCATCATCTTCACCGGGCATCCCGATCTCCGCCGGCTCCTGATGTGGGACGAGTTCAAGGATCACCCGATGCGCAAGGACTACGTCGCCCCCGACGATTTCGAATGGGAACCCACGCCGCACGGCGAGGTGCACGAGCGCGCCAAGGCCCATTATCCTTCGCCTGTGGCCGCGCCACAGGACGAACCGCGCCGTAGCCCACCGGGCGAAGGCGGGGCCGTCGCTCCGACCGCAAAGGAGGGCCCCAAGCCATGATGACCGGCCCCCACTCCGCCCCCGCGCCGTTCTCCACGTTCTCCGGTCCGACCGTCCGCCCCGTGCATGACGAGTTTCACGGCGACCTGCTTGAAATCTCAATGGGGCCGCAGCATCCTTCCACCCACGGCGTATTTCGCATGGTGGTCACGCTCGACGGCGAGCAGATCGTCAAGCTCAAGCCCGTTTTCGGCTATCTCCACCGCAACCACGAGAAGATCGCGGAGAACACGAGCTACCTCGGGTCGATGCCCTACACCGACCGGCTCGACTACCTTTGTTCGATGTCCACCAACTGGGCCTACGCGCTCGCGGTGGAGAAACTTTCCGGTCAGGCGGTGCCCGACCGCGCCCAGTATCTGCGCATCATCATGGCGGAGCTCACGCGGCTGGTGAACCATTCCTGCCTGGTCGGATTCCTTTTCAACGACCTCGGCACTTCGTTCACGCCGCTGCTTTATGCCTTCCGCGAGCGCGAAAAGATCCTCGACCTGTTCGAGTCCCTCTCCGGTTCCCGCATGATGTGCAACTACCAGCGCTTCGGCGGTTGCCGCGTCGATCCCTCGCCGGAGTGGCTCGCCGCCGCGTCGGCGCTCGTGGACGGCTTCCCGCGTTTCCTCGACGAATATGAGACGATGCTCACGGGCAACGAGATCATGCTCGCCCGCACGCAGGGCGTCGGCCGCCTCGACCCGGCGCATGCCGTCAACGCCGGCATCACCGGCCCGGTGCTGCGCGCCTGCGGCGTCGGCTACGATATCCGCAAGGTGGACGGCACCGGCTTCTACCCGCGCTTCGACTTCCGCGTGCCGGTCGGCGAACACGGCGACACCTACGACCGCTACATGATGCGTATTTTGGAAATGCGCGAATCGGTGAAGATCCTTCAGCAGGCCTTCCGTGATCTTCCCACCGGGCCCATCATGGACCCCAAGGTCAAGCTTCGCGGCTTCCGCCCGAAAGCCGGCGAGGCCTACGGCCGGCTGGAGGGCCCGAAAGGCGAGCTCGGCTTTTATCTCATCAGCGACGGCTCACCCAATCCCTGGCGCTACCGCGTGCGTCCGCCCTCCCTCATCAACCTCACGCTGCTCGAGGAAATGTGCCTCGGTCACACGATCGCCGATGCCGTCGTCATCCTCGGCTCCATCGACATCGTCCTCGGCGAAGTGGACCGCTGATTTCTCCGGCCACTTTCACTCTCACCCTCACTTCCCCTCCATCATGCTCGGCTCCGGCATCCTCAAAGGCCTCGGCGTCACCGCGAAAAACTTCGTGGGGAGCTACCATGACCCGGCCCGGATGGTCACCCAGGAATACCCCGACACGCCGGCCAGGTTACCGGAAGCCTACCGCAACTTTCCCTTCCTCGTCACCGAGAACGCCACGGACCCGATGGGCACGCTCCGCTGCGTCGCCTGCCAGATCTGCGAGAAGGAATGCCCGCCGCAGTGCATCTACATTGAGAAGAGCAAGGACAAGAAACCCGATGCCAACGGCAAGCCGCAGCTCTACCCCGCCGTGTTCGACATCGACACCGCCGTATGCATGAGCTGCCAGATCTGCGTCGAGGTCTGCCCGTTTGACGCGATCAAGATGGACCACGTCTTCGAGGTCGCCGCCACCAACCGCTTCGAGGGCCTGCTGCTCAACCGCGAGCAGCTCGCCAAGCCCAACAGCTATTTTCACGGGATTCGCTCGGCCGAAGCCACCGAGGTCGACACCCGCCTCGCCGCCGAGCGCAAGGCCGCCGAGGAGAAAGCCAAGGCCGCTGCTGCCGCGAAAGCTGCGGCTGCAGCCGCACCCAAACCTTCGCCGGTGGCGAAGCCACCGGACGAACCTCGCCGTCCCGTCTCGCCGAAGCCTGGCGAAGGCGGAAGCCCGCAGGGCGAAGGCGGGCAGCCCGCGCCATGAACCTCGAGACCCTCCCTCTCCAGCTGCGTGACTGGATCGTGGACTTGTTTCCCTCCGCGCTGCAGTGGTTTGTCCACCACCTGCTGTCCATCACCGCGATCCTCACGGTGTTCGGGCTCTTCTTCGCCTTCACCACCATCGCCGAGCGGAAACTCCTCGCGCGTCTCCAGAACCGGCTCGGCCCCAATCGCAGCGGCCTGCCTTGGTTTCCGAAATTGAAACTCTGGGGTCTCACCCAGCCTTTCGCCGACGCCATCAAGGCGATCACCAAGGAGGACGTCGTCCCCGCCGTCGCCGACAAGGTCCTGCATTTTCTCGCCCCGGTCGTCATCGTCGCGTTCTCGCTCCTCGGCTTCGCCGTGCTGCCCTTCGGTCGTCACCTCCTCCCGGTCGAACTCGACGCGGCCCTCCTCTACTTTTTTGCCGCCGGGTCCGCCACCGAGCTGGCCATCTTCATGGCGGGCTGGGGCAGCCGGAACAAATATTCGCTTCTCGCGGCCATGCGCGCCCTCGCCCAGCTCATCAGTTACGAGCTGCCTTTGATTTTGTCCGTCGTCCCCGTCGTGATGGTCACGGGCACACTCTCGACCCGGGCCATCGTGCTGGACCAGGGCTTCTGGACCTTTGGCGTGCTGCCCCATTGGCATGTGTTCACCCCGTGGGGTTTCGCGGGATTCCTTATCTTCCTGGTCGCGGCCCTGGCCGAGAGCAACCGCTCGCCGTTCGACCTGCCGGAGGCCGAGAGCGAGATCATCGCCGGCCACCTCACCGAATACTCCGGTTTCAAGTATGCGCTCTTCTTCATGGGGGAATACTTCGGCCTCACGGCCCTCAGCGGCCTTGGTGTCACGCTCTTCCTCGGTGGCTGGCAGGCACCGTGTGCGTTCCTTGAGTTTATTCCGTCCTGGCTGTGGTTCATGGGCAAGCTGGCAGGCCTGATCGTGTTCTTCATCTGGATCCGCGGCACCCTCCTCCGTCTGCGCATCGATCAGCTTACCCGCCTGTCCTGGAAATTTCTCGTGCCGCTCGCGCTGCTCAACCTCGGCAATGCCGCCTTCTGGGCGCTGACCGCCGGCTGGACCGGGCCGCTGGCCCTCGCCCGCTGGGCGATCTCGGCCGCCATCATTGTCGTGCCCTTCATCCTGCTCGGCCGCCGCCTTAGCGCCGGCTTCGCCCCGCGCACCTACCGCTACGCCGCATGACCACCCCGCTCCTCCTCATTGGGATCCTGCTGCTCGGCGGCGCCGGGGCGGCGATGCTTTCGCGCAACCTCATCCATAGCGCCTTGCTGCTGGTCGGCGCTTGGGCGGGCATTGCCGGGTTTTATTTGTGGGCGGGAGCCGAGTTTGTCGCCTTCGCGCAGGTGCTCGTTTATGTCGGTGCCGTCTCGATGGTCGTGCTGTTCGCGGTCCTGCTGACGCGCCAGGGCGCGACCACTGCGCCGGTGGAATTTGATTCCTTCCAGCGCGCGGTCGCCGGTTTCATCACTGCCGGCGGGGTCGCCGGCGTCCTGCTCGGCGCCATCCTCGGCACTCCGATGGATGGGCCGGCCGCCCCGGCCCCTGCGGCCATCACGGTCAAGCAACTCGGCGCGCAGCTCATGGGCCCGCACGCCGCCGCTCTCCTCATTGTCGGTGTCATCCTCACCGTCGCCTTGCTTGGCGCGATCCTCATCGCCGCGGTGGACAAGCCGGAGGACCCCGCGCCATGAGCCCGCTCCAACTCTGCCTCGTGCTCTCCAGCCTGCTCTTCTGCGTCGGACTCGCCGGTGCGCTGTCGCGCAGCAACACCATCCTCGTCCTCCTCGGCATCGAGCTGATGCTCAACGCCGCCAACCTGAACTTCATCGCGTTCTGGCGTTACGGTCTGCATCCCGCCGCGGGCACCGGGGTCATCTTCGTGCTCTTCGCCATTGCGGTCGCTGCCGCCGAGGCCGCGGTCGGACTCGCGCTTGTCATCGCCGTCCACCGCCACCGGAAGACCGTGCGGCTGCAGGAAGCGAACACCCTCAAGGGATGAAATCCCAAAGGCCATACTCCAAAATGCCAAACAAAGTCCAAAATCCCATTTTCGCCGCTTCTGCTCTCTCGGCAGATTATTTGGCGTTTGGAATTTGGCGTTTGACGTTTCTGACCCCGGTCACCCTTCAAAGACGCAACAGCCGGACCCGGCCTCGCTGAACCCATGAAACTCGCTGCGGAAAACCTCTGGCTCATCCCCGCGCTGCCGCTCGCCGCCGCGGCGATCGGGGCCCTGACGCCCCGGAACGGAAAATCTCTGGCGGCCGGTGCGGCGATCGGCGCCATGGCCGGCGCCTTTATCCTGGCCTGTTTGGCCCTCGCCGGCGCGCTGGCCGAGCCCGGCGCCCACCAGACCTTCAACTTCGCATGGTTTGATCTCGGCTCCGGCACATTGCGCCTGGGCTTCCTGCTCGACCCGCTCACCGCGTTCATGTGCGTGATGGTCACCTTTGTCAGCCTGCTGATCTTTATCTTCAGCACCGGCTACATGAAGACCGACGCTCATTACAAGCAGTTCTTCTGTTTTCTCAGCCTGTTCGCCGCCGCGATGCTCGGCCTGCTGGTCGCCAACAGCCTCCTCCTGCTCTTTGTGTGCTGGGAGCTGGTCGGCCTCGCCTCGTATCTCCTCATCGGTTTCTGGTTCCACAAGCCTTCCGCCGCCGCGGCCGCCAAGAAGGCCTTCATTACGACGCGCATCGGCGACCTCGGTTTCCTCCTCGGCTTGCTCTGGCTGCAGGACGCGCAGGGCACGCTGCTCTTCTACGACCACGGCCTCGGTATTCTCGAACCTGCGGCGCTCACCGATCTCACCGCCCTCCTGCCCTGCGGCCTCGCCGTCTCAACTGCCATCGGCCTGCTGATTTTCTGCGGCGCCATCGGCAAGTCCGGCCAGTTCCCGCTCCATGTCTGGCTGCCCGACGCAATGGAGGGCCCGACGCCTGTTTCCGCCCTCATCCACGCCGCCACCATGGTCGCCGCCGGCGTCTTCCTCATCGCCCGCGTCTATCCGCTCATGACCGCCGACCAGGCGCTGGCGAATGTGCCGGTCCACGCCCTGACCGTCGTCGCCTTCATCGGCGCATTCACCGCCCTGCTGGGCGCACTGATCGCGGTCGGCCAAAACGACATCAAGCGCATCCTCGCGTTCTCCACCGTCTCGCAACTGGGCTACATGATGCTCGCCCTCGGCGTCGGCTCGTGGGTGGCCGCGATCTTCCACCTCCTGACCCACGCCTTCTTCAAGGCCCTGCTCTTCCTCGGCGCCGGCTCGGTCATCCATGCCGCGCACCACGAACAGGACATCCGCGCACTCGGCGGCTTGCGCGGACCGATGAAGATCACCTTCATCACTTTCGCCCTCGGCATGATGGCGCTGGCCGGCGTGCCATTCCTCTTTTCCGGCTTCTGGTCCAAGGAAGCCATCCTGCATGCGGCGCACGGCTGGGAGGTTTCCTCCCTGCCTTTCTACGCCGGGCTCGCCGCGGTGGTGCTCACCGCCTTCTACATGACGCGCCTGGTCGCCGAGGTTTTCTTCGGCGCGCCGCGCTCCGACGGGGCCGGCCATGCGCATGAGAATGGCCCGGCCATGACGGTGCCGCTCGTCATGCTCGCCCTCGGCGCCGTCGGGCTCGGTTTTTTGGGCACGCCCGCCTATCCCTGGCTCCAATCCAAACTGCTTGGTGAAACGGAAGTTCACGGCCACCCCCTCCTCGAAGGCGCCGGGCTGATGGGTCTCTCCATCGTTCTCGTCGCGCTCGGCGTCGGCATCGGCTGGGCGCTTTACGGCCGCGCGCTCCGCGCCAAGGCCTCGGCTCCCGACCCGCTGGCTACACGCATCCCCGGCGTCTTCGCCGCCCTTGCCCACCGCCTTGGTTTCGACGAACTCTACGCCGCCACCGTCGGCCGGCTCAATGCCGCCCTCGCCACCCTTTCCGACGTGCTCGATCGCTTCGCGTGGGGCGGCGCCGTCAACTTCCTCGCTGGTCTCGGTAAATTCACCGGCCTCGTCGGCCGCGAGACCGACGAGCGCACGCTCAACGGCGGCTTCGACGCCACCAGCGGCCAATTGCGCGGAGCCGCTCAGGCTTACTCCCAGGCGCAAACCGGCGAGGCGCACGGTTACCTGCGGACGCTCGCCCTCGGTTTTTTGATCCTCCTGATCCTCGTCGTGCTGGGAGGTGCCCGATGAGCTCCTGGCCGCTCCTCTCCTGGCTGGTCTTTGCGCCCTGGGCCGGTGCGCTCCTGGTCTTTGTGCTGCGGCGCCGCGTGCCCGACCGCGTGGTCCGGGTCCTCACCGTTTTGCTCAGCCTGTCCACCCTTGCCCTCGGCGCGTGTGCGGTCGCTCATTTTAACCCGGCCGTCACCGGGATGCAGCTTAGCGAGAAGCATACGTGGATCTCGGCCCTGAATGTCCACTATCATCTCGGCCTCGACGGCCTGAGCCTCGTCCTGATCTTGCTCACCGGCATCGTGTCACCGGTCGCCCTGTTCGGCACCCTGCGGTCGGTGCGCTGCCCGGCGGTTTACGGCGCGCTCTTCCTCGTCCTGCAAGGCAGCGCCCTCGGCGTCTTTGTGGCCCTCGATTTCTTCCCTTGGTTTGTGTTCTGGGAGCTGAGCCTCATCCCCGCGTTCTTCCTCATGAAGCTCTGGGGCGGACCCGGCGCGGGACGCGCGGCCTACCAGTTCGTCATCTACACCATCGGTGGCAGCGCGTTCATGTTGCTGGGCTTCGCCGCCCTGTATGCGGCCACGGGCACGTTTGATTTCGTCGAGCTGGCCGCCCTCGCGCGCGACGGCACGCTCGCCACCCAGCTCGGCGGACCCGGTGCGTTCTGGCCGCAAGCGGTGTTTCTCGGCGTGCTGCTGGGCCTGGCGGTCAAGGTGCCCCTCTTCCCCTTCCACACCTGGCTGCCGCCGGCGTATGCCGAGGCGCCGGTTGGCGCGTCGATGTTCCTGACGGGCGTCATGTCCAAGATGGGGGTCTACGGTTTCCTCCGCATCCTCTGGCCGATCTTCCCCGCCCCGTTGCAGGCGGCCGCCACGCCCCTGCTTTGGCTCGCCCTGGGCGGCGTGGTGCTCGGAGCCTATGCCGCGATGAAACAGACCGACCTCAAGCGTATGGTCGCCTACTCCTCGGTCAACCACCTGAGCTACTGTTTGCTGGCGCTCTTTGCGGTCGCCTCGGTAAATCGCACCGGTGGCACGAGCGCCGCCCTGGCCGCCGTAGCCTCGGCGATGGCGGCGGCCTTGAGCGGCACGATCCTCCAGCTCTTCAATCACGGCCTGTCCGCCGCCGCGCTCTTCTACTGCGTCGGCCTTCTGGAAAATCGCTCGGGCGGCGCGCGCGGCCTGACCGACTTCGGCGGCGTGCGCACAGCGGCACCGGTCTTCGCGGGTTTCTGCGGCATCGCAATGTTCTCGTCCCTCGGTCTGCCGGGACTCAACGGTTTCGTCGGCGAGTTCCTGATCTTCCGCGGCGTCTTCGGCCTCGCCCCTTGGGCCGCGGCCGTCGCCACGCTCGGCCTGCTCGCCACCGCGCTGTTCCTGCTGACTTTCTGGCAACGGGTCTTTCACGGCCCGGCCGCTGGAGCGGGCACCAACTTCCGCGATCTGGATGCCTCCGAGGTCGTCACCTTGCTGCCGCTCATCGTGCTCATGTTCGTCCTCGGCGTCTATCCGCAGCTGTTGGCCGGCCTCATCAACCCGCTCGTCACCGCGTGGGCGGCCACCCTGCCATGAAAACAGGAACAGCCTTTTCAACGCGGAGTGCGCGGAGTCCGAACATCGCCATCTCTGTTTTCCCTCTCCGCGTTCTCCGCGCCCTCCGCGTTGAACTGCCTTGGCTCGACCAACCATGAACGCCCTGCCCTGCACCCTCTACGTGGCCTTCACCGGCGCCCTGCTCGCGCTGGTGGCCGGCACGCGCTCGGCCCAGGCGGCGCGGGTCGTGGCCCTGCTCACCGCGCTGTCCCTCTGGGGCCTCACCCTCTATGCTGCCTCCGGTTTCGTGCCGGCCGCCGGCCTGCAGGACCTCGTCAACATTCCCTGGATCCCCGAGCTGGGCATCCGCTACCACCTCGCGGCCGACGGCATCAGTCTGACGCTGATGGTCCTCACGGGCCTCGCGGCGACGACCGGCGTGCTCTTTTCCTGGAACATCGAGGAGCGCACGGGCGAGTTCTTTGCGCTCTACCTCGCGCTCATCGGCGGCGTGTGTGGCGTGTTCCTCAGCGCCGACGTTTTTGCGCTCTTTGTGTTCTACGAGATCGCCATCGTGCCGAAATATTTCCTCATCGCAAACTGGGGTTCCACCAACCGCGAATACGGCGCGATGAAGCTCGTGCTCTACTCCTTCGCCGGCAGCGCGCTGGTGCTGGCGGGCGCGCTCTGGGCCTATGCGGCGGGGGGCGGCGCAGGGTTCGGCCTCGCGCAGCTGGCGGAAGCGGCGACGCATTTCACCCGCGCGCAGCAGCTCGGGATGTTCGCCTTGGTGTTCACCGGCTTCGCCGTGCTGGCCGGCATGTTCCCCTTCCATACCTGGGCGCCGACCGGCCATGTGGCGGCGCCGACCGCCGCTTCGATGTTGCTGGCGGGAGTCGTGATGAAACTTGGCGCCTACGGCTGCCTGCGCGTGGCGATGCCGCTCTTCCCGGCCGGCTTCGAGTTCTTCCAGCCCGTCATCGCCTGGCTGGCCATCGCCGGCATCCTTTACGCGGGCTTCGTCGCGCTGGTGCAGGAGGATTTCAAATTCGTCATCGGCTACTCGAGTGTGAGCCACATGGGCTTCGTGCTCCTCGGCCTCGCCGCCGCCAACGCCACCGCCGTCAGCGGTGCGGTGCTGCAGATGTTCTCGCACGGTGTCATCGCCAGCCTGCTCTTCGCCGTGGTCGGCCGCATGGTTTACGATCGCACCCACACGCGGCAGCTGGCCGACCTGAAGGGCATGCCGCTGCACCGGCTGATGCCGTTCGCCGCCGTGGTTTTTGTCCTCGCCGGCCTCGCCTCGATGGGTCTGCCCGGCTTCAGCGGCTTCCCCGCGGAAC